>JAZNBY010000097.1:0-55589 GCA_045587325.1 Lachnospiraceae bacterium
TTTCCTACATCCGTCTGGTAAAGGCCCAGGACCTGTTGCTCCACACGGACTATGATATCAACTATATCGCGTTGGAAACCGGATTTTTCGACTGCAGCCATTTTATTCGTACCTATAAAAAATGGAAAGGCATTACACCGAAACAGGAAAGGATGTATCAGTCAAACTGATACATCCCTTTTTCTTCTTATTTCAAAACACGCTTTGCCAACGTATGATTCACACATTCTGTCAGTATAAGTAACAGCACTGCAAACGCTCCTAAAAACACAGGATATAAGCCCACATTGATAAACTGCGCCAAAATTCCGAATACCGGAGGCATAAACGTACTTCCGCAGTATGCGCTTGCCATCTGTATTCCTACCAGGGATTGGGAATTCTCTTTCCCAAAATTCACCGGAGTGGAATGGATAATACACGGGTATACCGGTGCCGCTCCCAAGCCAAGCACTACCAATCCGCATAAAGCCACCGCATCCGTAGAAAGCGGCAACAAAATCATACCGATTCCGAGAAGCATTCCGATGCTTCCGATTCGAATCATCTTTTTATCCCCGAATTTATCTGCAATCACTCCGTTTAAAAATCGTCCTACGGTTTCACCCAAATAAAACAATGCCGTAAAACGTGCCGCCGTCTCAGCCGACACCCCACGGTATCCTACCATATAACTGCTTGCCCATAATCCGGCCGTCGTTTCAATGGCACAATAACAGAAAAAAGAAATCAGCACCAACGGAACCCCCTTAATCTTTAGGGCCTTCGGAATGGATACTACTTTTACTTCCTCTTCCGCTTCCTTTCCGTCTCCTTCTTTATTTCCGCCCTTTTTCCATACCGATAAGGTAGAAAACATAAAAATAGCCAAGGCAAGCTGCAATACGCCAACCGTACGATATCCCATTTCCCACCCGAACTGTCTCGTAAGACAAAAACTCATAATATACGGACTGATGGTCACTCCTACCCCCCAACAGGCATGAAGCCAGCTCATCTGTCTGGAAGAATAATGTACTGCCACATAATTATTTAATGCCGCATCTACCGCTCCGCCACACAACCCGTATGGAATTGCCCAAACAAACAACATTGGAAACGAACCGGATACGGAAAAACCGAACAATGCCATGGCGGAAATTACCACACTAACGGAAGTTACAACGCCGGTGCCGAATCTGCGTATCACACGGTCCGCAAACAAACTGGAAACGATCGTACAGCCGGAAATCAACATGGTAAGAAGTCCCATAGAGGAAATGGGAACCGAAAGTTCTCCCTGCATCACCGGCCATGCGGATCCCAGCAAAGAATCCGGCAAGCCCAGACTTACAAATGCCATATAGATAATCGCAAGAAGCAATGAAAACATCTCCTGTCACTCCTTTTTATCGAACTATATTCTGAGTCCCCATGATTGCGCCTATTATAATCTCTACCACCGCAATCACAGGTACCGTAATAAAAAACTTTGGTTTTCTGGTCTTATGTCGGCACAGATACATTCCTGCCAACGCACCAAACACACCGACAACAGCCGCCACAAGCAGCATCGCCTCCGGAACTCTCCACTCTCGCCGTATTGCTTTGTATTTATCATACCCGTATAACACATATACACCAAGATTAACCAAAATGTATGGTAATAAAAATTGATCCATTGTTACTTCTCCTGTTATATTGGATACTTTATGATTCCCATGCTTTCACTAATCGAAAACAGTTACGGATACTATACATCCAGTCCTTATGCCACAGGCCACACAGCCGCAGCGGCTCATACTGCTCTTGTGAACAGCAATCAGGACGCCTCCTTAGAAATTCTTATCGGAACTCTGACAGAGGTTTCTACGCCATGGCGTAGAAACCTCTTTGTCTACTTCCTTTTTCTCTCCTTCCAGTATACCTTATCCGCATCCGCCACCCGGTAAGACTCACACATCTTCTGTATCGCCTTGTTATAGGTCCAATCCCGTAGCTGATTGTTTGCCAAATAGGCAGCCGTCTCCTTTGGGAACTTGGCATATGCGGTAGCTACACACCATGCCACGCCCATCTTCGTGTAGTACCCGTCATACTGTAGCATATCCATCACCGTAAGTACTCTGTCAATATATTCCGGCACAAGAAAATGACTCATGAGAAGTACCGCAACCACACGCTGCGGAAACTCTTCTTCTTTCTTTGCATATTCCATCAACCACGAAAACACACGCTCCGGGTGCTTTCGCGCAAGGGAAAAATTCTGGCAGAAACTGTCACTTACCGACCAGTCCTTTATCTTCGGCAAAAAACGGTCCGCATAGGAAAGTATGCTCTCTATATCATCCTTTGCATAGCCCAGCACATAGGCCTGCAATGTCTCATACTCAAAATAAGTATCAGGACATTCCTCTAAAAAGCCTTTGTAATCTTCTTTTGCGATTTCTTTTGCAATCTTACGCAGTTCCGGCAAACGCACCCCTAACATCGGTTTACAATTCGGTGTCAGGCTACTGCTAAAACTTGCCTGATGTGCTGATGCCAATGCCCGCAACCGCGGTTCCAGTTCCGTTTTCCAATTCATATCTATCTCCTTTCCCTAGCTCAAACAAGGTTATTCCACTGCCTTTAATGACTCCGCCATAGGAATTTTGGTAATCTGACGCTTCATAAACAAATTCACCAACCATGCAAACAGCACGGTGCAAACGAAGGAAATCAAATAGCTCTTCGGTTCAATCACACGTGGGAAATCCAGCAAATCAATCAAAAGAAGACTCGTTCCCTCCTTCTTTTACGATGTTCTGAATCCACATTCCGCTCTTAATCATAAGAAAGCCGATAATACACTTACCGATCTCAATGAACTGGCAGCAGAAAAATAAATGCTCAATCTCAAGGGATGTATACCGGCTTAACAAATAAGCAATCGGCACAACCAGTCCCCATACATAACAACTGTCAAACAGTATCGTAATAAATGTTTTCCCACCGGACCGGAGCGTAAAATAGGCTGCGTTTGCATAAGCTCCGATCGGCATACATAGTGCACATATCCGCATAAAACTGCTGGCCATTTTATGGCTGTCCGTGCTTACTTCCCGATAAATCAACGGGAACACCGGCGAAACAAGGAATAACGCCAATGCAAACAAAAGACAACTTACCACGGAAAAAGCAATCAATTTCCGGTCCGCATCCACCGCTTCATCCTTTTTTCCTGCTCCTAACATCTGACCGATAATAATTCCGATGGCATTTCCCATCGCAATGAAGGATACATTAAACACATTGGAAATGGTGGAGGAAATATTCACCGCCGACACCACATCAAAGCCACGAACGGAATAGCACTGGGTCAACATTGCCATTCCTCCTGCCCATAAAGTCTCATTTAACAAAAGCGGAATTCCTTTTTGTAAAATGCCTTTTACCAAATGTCCCGGCACTCTTAGACTCCTGTATGCACCTTTTATAAATTGATACTTTTTCTTTTTCATATGTGTTACTATAATAACAATTCCGGCCTCTACAAAACGGGAAACCACTGTAGCGACAGCCGCTCCCGCCGCTCCCATGGCAGGGAACCCCAGATAACCGAAAATAAGCACAGCATTTAACCCAAGGTTTAAAAACACCGCCACAATGCCGGAAATCATCGGAAGAATGGTTTCTCCTGTCTCACGAAGAGTGGATGCATAACACTGGGCAATACAGAAAGGTACAAACCCGATTAACATAATTCCTAAGTACTCTTTTGCATACTTAAGGCATGCCGTAATCTGGTCCGCTTTTCCTTCTCCCTTTAAATACTGACAAATCAGTGTTTCTCCGAATACACAAAAAAACAAAATGCCCAACGCAGCAAGAAAAATTCCGCTCAACAGCTTAAAACGAAACGTATCCCTTACACCTTTTACATCTCCACTACCATGGAACTGTGCTCCGAAAATCCCGGCACCGGATACCGCACCGAAAATCATCAGATTAAACACAAAAATCAATTGGTTTACGATAGAAACGCCGGTCATTTGTACCGCATCCACATTTCCTACCATAATATTGTCCAGCATACTGACAAAATTGGAAATACCATTTTGTATCATAATCGGCACCGCTATGGCAAGAACCATTCTGTAAAACGCCTTATCTCCCACGTATTTCTTTTTCACTGCCTGTAACATAACTTTACTCCTTTAACACAACACTTTAAAAAATGGACTGTCGCAAAACGACAGCCCGGTAAATACCCGTATAAAATTATTCCTTTTCTGCATTCGTATTCTTTCTCTTGCGCATCCAAATACCAAGCAGTATGGCACCAAACGCAACTCCTCCGAATAAAAGAAACATAACGCTACTGGATACAAATGCTTCTAAAAACTCCATAACACATACCGCCTTTCCGTAAATCCATTCCATAATTAGCTTTCGTCCGAAAGAACAACGCTTTATCTACGATGTGCAAGCTCCGTCATAACATCATCCCAATTCAAATCACATTCTACCATCAGAACGGACAAATGATACAAAAAGTCTGCGATTTCGTACTTTAATTCTTCCGCCTCCGGATTCTTTGCTGCGATCACAATCTCCGTTGCCTCTTCGCCGCATTTCTTTAAAATCTTGTCGATTCCTTTTTCGAATAAATAATTTGTATAGGAACCTTCCTTCGGGTGATTCTTCCTGTCTACTATCGTAGAATAAAGATCTTCCAACACTTCCTGCGGAGATAATGCTTCTTTGCTTCCTTCCGTCAGCTCCGTAAAGAAACAACTGGTATGTCCCGTATGACATGCCGGTCCCACCGGATACACCTTCGCTAAAATCGTATCCTTGTCACAGTCAATGGAAAGAGACTTCACATACTGATAATTACCGGAAGTATCTCCCTTCAACCAAAGTTCCTGACGACTGCGGGAATAATAGGTCATCCGACCATCTTCAATGGTTTTATTATACGACTCTTCGTTCATATATGCAAGCATCAAAACTTCATTGCTACGGTAATCCTGTACTACCACCGGAACCAGTCCGTTTGCATCCTTTTTAAACTCGGAAAACGGCATGGAACTTTCCAGATGATACATATCAATTCCGCCTACGGTCAGGTTTTCCTTCACTCTGCGGATATCCTTATTTCTGTAGAAATTCGTGGACAAAATGGATACCCCTTCCGTTCCAAGAATATCTTCCACTGAATTACGTACCAGACTGTCACGAATCATTACAGGAACCGGAATGGTTTTCAAATAAGCAATCAGGCACGGACCAAGGGTTACATGCTTGAACATAATACCGCCTGCTCCCAGTTTACATGCTTCCGCAACCTTCTCGGAAAGAGTCGTCACCCCTTCTTCACAGTCTGCCTTGGATGCATTCAATTCCACAAAAATCTTATCACTGCCGAACCGGTCCACGGATTCCTTTATCACATTCCAATCATTAAGTCCGTCCACAGGAATCACCACCGCCGATGCTCCCGTATAAAAAGCCTTCTTCACATCTTCAAAGCGTGCCACATGACATCCCACATAATACGGCAGAGCCAAATCTTCCGTCACGCGCTTAATCATATGGAAAAATTCCTCTTTATAGGTATCTTCCGCAATATAACTATACAGGAACAGACCATCTGCACCGTTTAAAAAATAACGATTTACAGCTTCCGCCACATTTTCTTCAAATTCACTCTCCGTATTGATATAAGCAAATAATTTCTTATACATACTTTCTCCTTTTCTTAGCGTTCAAAGCGCTCCACAGCTTCCGCAAGGATAATTCTCTTTTCGTAAATTGCCTTACCGATGATTGCTCCCGCACAACCGATTTCCTCGAGACGTACCAAGTCCTCCATACAGGAAACACCGCCGGATGCGATAATCTCCATACCGGTCTCCCGTATCATCTCTTCCGTACGCTCAAAATTCGGTCCGGTAAGCGTACCATCTCTTGCAATATCGGTATAAATCACCGTAGTAGCACCCAGATTTTTCATCTCCAGGGCAAACGCTACCGCAGAACGGTCACTGACCGTCTCCCAGCCTTCGATGGCTACCATCCCGTCCTTGGCATCGATTCCGATGACCACGCGGTCAGCACCAAACTCCTCGATGGCCTCCTTAATGAACTGCGGCTCCTTTACTGCCTTCGTACCTATAATAACACGATTCAGTCCCAAATTCAACTTCGTCTTTATATCTTCCATGGTACGGATACCACCACCGATTTCCGTTCCGATGGAAACATTGTTTACAATCTCGGTGATAGCTTCCGCATTGGCGGTATGACCGGCCAGTGCGCCGTCCAAATCCACAATATGAATAAAGGATGCCCCTGCTGCTTCAAACTCCTTTGCGATGGTATACGGCTTCTCCGCATATACGTTTACATCGGAAAACACGCCCTGACAAAGTCGTACACACTGTCCGTTTTTAATATCAATTGCCGGATATAATTTCATTTTACTTCTCCTTATGACGGCTTCCTGCATTGTACAGGCAACCGGTTATTTCTGTCTCAGTACTTTATCTCTTACAGAGTCCCCTTGGTAGAAAGCGTCCCTGTCAGTCTCGGCTCCGCCATGGTAGCCTCGTCTAACGCCTTAGCAAACGCTTTATACGCTGCCTCAATCAAGTGATGATTGTTGCTGCCGTCCATCTGTTTAAGATGCAGGTTCATGCCTGCGGCATAGGACACCGCATAGAAAAACTCTTTTACCATTTCGGTATCATAGTACCCTACCTTCTCCACGGTAAAGGTCATGTCAAAATTAAGATATGGCCTGCCGGATAAATCAATGGCACAAAGCACCAGGGTTTCATCCATGGGAAGCAGGGAAGACCCGTAGCGCTTGATGCCCTCTTTATTTCCTACTGCTTCTTTAATGGCCTGGCCCAGCACGATACCGGTGTCCTCAATGGTGTGGTGACTGTCTACATACAAATCACCCTTTACGGACAAGGTCAGATCAAAGAACCCGTGTCTCGCAAAGCTGTTTAACATGTGATCTAAAAAACCGACACCGGTATCCACCTTGGCGGTACCGGAACCGTCTAAATTTAACTCACAAACAATCTGGGTTTCTTTGGTATTTCGTTCTACTTTCGCAGTTCTCATAACCTTCTCCTTTCATTGTACGCGCGGAAACCTTCACTCCCAACTTACATCTCGTCAACTTTCTTCTTAAACGTCACTACAAATGCCCCCGCCCACTGCGTCGAAGTTGCCATGTAGTCATAGGTTGCCAATTCCCAGCCTTCTGCGGCTCTTTTGTTAATCAATTCATCCAATTCGGCAATATCCTTCTCGTTTGCCTTATCCGAAAACCATTTTACACTGACTCTGAGAATTTCTGATTTGTACTTGTACATAATAATTCCTCCCTTTTCCCTTAATTTATTTGAAAAACTTTGTTTCAAATACTTCCAATAAATTCCCCACAGAACATACTCCCTCAGGAACTTCTCTGTTTCGCCGGTTCAACCATATGGTATCGATTCCAAGAGCAGACGCTCCTTTTACATCACTGCTCAAGGAATCTCCGATATGGACAACCTGTTCCGGCTTTAACCCTGTAGCATTTAATGCATACTCAAACAGTTCTTTTCTCGGTTTATAGGATTTTGCATCTTCGCTGGTAAATACCGCCGTCGGTTTTAAACCATGGAACTTTATAGCTTCCATAATATCATCGGTATCAATATTAGACACAATATAAATCGGCACCGGACACTGTTCAAAAAACTGTTTTGCTTCCTCAAAGATCGGCGGTTTTTGCCAATACTCGAACATCTCATTACTTAATTGTACTGCATCAGCTGATGATTTAAAATGCTCTATGGTTTTTGCCAGAGATTGCATCTCAATCTCTCTTTGTGTTCTGAAATTATCACCATACGCATTCACAAATACATTATAGAACTCATTCCACCAGTAAGCACCTACCTCTGAAATATCATTCACTTCCCCGGTATCCTGTATTATTTTTGAGATTTTTTCAATATTCTCGCCATCTTCAAAAACAACGGTACCGTAAAAATCCAGAAATATAGCTTCCTTCATTCGTTCTCACCTCGCTGAATACTGCTATTTTACTTCCTTACCAAATCTCACAGCGATGGAATTTGCGTGTGCGGTCAAGCCCTCTGCTTTTGCAAAATCGATAATATCCTCGTGAATCGGCTCCAATGCTTCTCTGGAGTAGGAAATAATGCTGGACTTCTTGATGAAGTCGTCTACCTCAAGCGGTGAGAAGAATTTTGCGGTTCCGTTGGTCGGAAGCACGTGGTTCGGTCCTGCGAAGTAGTCACCCAGCGGCTCGCTGGAATATTCACCGATAAAGATAGCTCCGGCGTTCTTAATCTTTGTCATTACCGTAAATGCATCCTTGGTAACAAGCTCCAAGTGCTCGGATGCAATTTCGTTTACCGCATCAATGGCATCTTCCATGTTGTCAGCCAGTAAAATATAGCCGTAATTATCCAAAGACTTTTCTAAAATCGCTTTTCTGCTAAGCTGTGCCACAAAACGGTCTACCTCTGCACTTACCTTGTTTGCCACTTCTTCACTGGTGGTAATAAGGATTGCGGAGGCAAGCTCATCGTGCTCTGCCTGGGATAATAAATCCGCAGCCACATAGGTCGGGTTTGCGGTTTCATCCGCAAGGACTAAGATCTCACTCGGTCCTGCAATGGAATCGATGCTAACGTGTCCGTATACAGACTTCTTTGCAAGGGCAACGTAAATGTTACCCGGTCCTACAATCTTATCTACCTTCGGAATGCTCTCCGTACCATACGCAAGTGCACCGATGGCCTGGGCACCGCCTACTTTGTAAATCTCGGTTACACCGGCTTCCTTTGCGGCAACCAGAGTTCCCTCATATACCTTACCGTCTGCGCCCGGCGGAGTTACCATGGCTATACGCTCTACCCCTGCCACCTTTGCCGGAAGTACATTCATAAGAACAGAAGACGGATATGCCGCCTTACCGCCCGGTACATACACGCCTACCGAGGCAATCGGCGTAATCTTCTGACCTAAGATAGTGCCATCCGGCTGGGCATCAAACCAGCTGTTTCGTCTCTGCTTCTCGTGATAAACACGGATATTTACAATGGCCTTACGAATGACTTCTACGGTTCTTGCCGGAAGCTTTTCATATGCCTCCGCAATCTCCTCTTCCGTTACCCGCACGGTCTCGGCAGTCAATACGGCCTTATCAAACTTCTCCGTATAACCGAACACAGCCTTATCGCCGTTTTCCTGTACATCCTTTAAAATGGCCTCTACCTTTTCCGTGTACGCCTTGTACTGGTTCGGGCTGCGCTTTAACAAATCTTCCAATATATTTTTCTTTGTTTCTTCTGTCAAACGAACTGTTCTCATATATAGCCTCTTTCCGTCGTCTGTATCTGTACGACTCCTTACTTATTTCATACCTTTACATTGTACACTAAGATACCAATGCGCGCAACTTGGAAATCAAATCCGTAATCCGCTCCTGCTCCATCTTCATGCTGACACGATTTACTACTACTCTGGCAGAAAGCGGACAAACCTCTTCCAATACCACAAGACCGTTTTCCTTTAAGGTGGAACCGGTCTCTACGATGTCTACAATCACATCGGATAGTCCTACAATCGGTGCAAGCTCAATGGAACCGTTCAACTTAATAAGTTCCACCGTCTGATGCTTTTGCTTTACAAAATAATCCTTGGCAATGTGCGGATACTTGGTGGCTACGCGAAGAATCTCTCCGTTTCCGAGAAGATCTCTTGCAGATTCCGGTCCGGCCACACACATACGGCATTTGCCCATTCCCAGATCCAACACCTCGTACAAATCCCGGCCTTCCTCCAAAATGGTATCCTTTCCTACCACACCGATGTCTGCCGCACCGTACTCTACATAAGTCGGTACGTCATTAGCCTTTGCAAGGAAAAACTTCATCTTTAACTCTTCGTTGGTAAAAATCAGCTTTCTGGAATCCTTATCCTTGATTTCTTCACAGGTAACACCTACCTGCTCCAAAAGTTCCAATGCCTTCTTTGCAAGTCTGCCTTTGGCAAGCGCTATTGTTATATATTCCATCCTGTTCTCCAATCCCGGTCTTAATTTACCGTCTTAATGCCATCCGCAGTTACCGCATATACCTGAACGATTCCTTCTTTCCCGATACGCTCTTTGTAAGCATCCCACGGAATAGTCTCGTCTTTTTCCTCAAGCAATGCGTAATTCTCTTTCTTACGCAGGTCACAAATCAAATCAATGGCTTCTTTTTCTACACCTGCTTCGTAGACAACCAAGGTACGCTCGGCCGTTTTTGCCTGAATCAGACCCTGTCTGGAAAGTCCCAACAAAAGAGTATCTACATATAATGCAATGCCGATGGCCGGTGCCTGCTTTCCGAACTGTCCCATTAAATGATCATAACGACCGCCTGCCGCAATAGACTCGCCGGTCTTATAGGTAAGGGCTCTGAAATTAATACCGGTATAATATCCGTATTTTCCAAGCATTCCCAAATCGTAAGAAATGTACTCGGAAACACCATAACGGACAAGATAACTATGTAACTCCGTCAAATAATCAAGAGCAGCACAAGCCTCCGGATTATTTGTCATGGAACGCACTTCCTGCAAACGTTCTACACTGCCGAAAAACTCCGGAAGCTTTAATAAAAGATCCTTTAATGCAGGATCCATCTGCTTATCGGAAAGTACCTGTTCTACAGAAAACAGATTCTTGCTTTCGATTAACTCACGCACCTCGGCAGCCTCTTCCTCTGAAAAACCGGCTTCCTTTGCCAGTGCGGTGAAAAAGCCCACATGACCGATTTCAATTTGGAACTCCTTCAATCCGCTTTCCTTTAAGCACTCTGCCATAAGAGCAACCATCTCCGCATCTGCCATAACAGAACCGTCATTAATCAGTTCCGCACCGATTTGGGTGGTCTCCTTCAGCTTTCCACGGTAACCGCTGTTATCTACAAAAGTATTTCCTCTGTAGGATAAACGTAACGGCTGTTCCACATCCTTATAATATTTTGCAACGCAACGTGCCACCGGCGGTGTCATATCCGGCCGAAGCACCAGCGTATTTCCTTCTCTGTCAATAAACTTATACATATCCTTCGCCGGAACGGTTCCCCGCTCCTTCCGGAAGATATCAAAATACTCAAACGTAGGTGTCACCACATCCCGAAAACCGAACCGGTGCAGGCAATGTCGTAACTTACTCTCCAATTGCTGTTTTTTTTCGCATTCCGCATCGTGCAGATCCCGGACTCCTTCCGGCGTATGTAATAACTTATCCATACGTCCTCCTTTCAAACCAACTGTCTTCTTCTGAATACCCTTGCATCCACTTTCTCGTGGTACAGTGATAATTCGCTACCAAAATAATGTATGTATTATACGACATTTCATTCCGAATGTCAATATCATTTCTTTTCATTGTAAAGAAGCCGCTACCGGACAGGCAACGGCTTCTGATACATTTTCAACTCAAATCCCGATATTAGTAATCCCAATACTCGTCATATTCATCGTAGGAGTATTCATAAGAATATACTTCCTTTTTCTTGCTTCCGTTCATAAGATAAATGGTAACCACATCATCTGTTTCTGTCATCAGGAATAAGCGACCACCCATAACATCAGCATCAAGATCATCCGCGGTTACAATCTTCTTACCCTTTCCGCCTTCGGTAGAACAGAATACTTCCTCATCATCTACTACATAGTAGCAATGCTTTCCGTCTAAGGACATGTAAACATCCTCTACGTCATCCGCAATCTTCTTACCCTTCTTGCCATTAAGATAGAACAACTCATCATCATAGGATAAGAAATATACATGCTCAAGGTTGCCTGCACCATACACCTTCCAAACTTCACCGGTATTGGTCATCTTGGTCGGCTTACCGCCTTCGTTAAAATTGGTTACCTTCCAAATATCACCGTCATCGGTATAAACAAGACTCTTGTTATTGGAGGCATGCGCATAATAACTTACACTGGAGGCAACCTTTTCTGCTTCAAAGCCTTTCTTCAAGTAAACAATAGAATCATTATAAGAACTATATACCAGCTTTCCTTCAAAGGTATCCAAGCCGGTTCTTATAGATGTTACCTCACAATCATCTCCGTCGAAATACTCCTCGTCTAATGCAAGAGACTCCTTTGAAAGAACCTTTGAAAACTCCGTGCTGGCAATTTTCTTCTTTGCTCCGCCCTTTACACTGACATAGGTCTTTCCGTCATGGTTATATAAAGCTTCGGTACGATCCTTATTAAAGCAAATCTCAGCATAATAGAAATCACTGGCAAGCTTTTCCGCATCTCCTTTGCTGTTCATTACATAGATGCGGTCTTCATCCATGTAATACACATAAGCACCCTTATCTGCAAGAGCAAACGGTCTCTTTTCCTTACCAACCTCAGCCGGCTTCTTACCCTTTACGCAGTAGTAACCCTTGAAATCTGTTTCACCTTCGAAATCCGCAACATAAGCAACCGTCTGTCCGTTCGGAGAAAGCACTGCGGTATCCGTTACAACCTCTTCCTCAATCTCATAGTTCTTCTTATCCTTAATCATATAAAGATTCAAAGTTCCTACCTCTACGGAACGGCTATAACCGTAATCATCGGAATAAGAAATATATTCCACATCTGTATAATACGCAATGGAATCACCCCGGTCAGAAACAACTACACCATAAGCATCTTCAATGCCGGTCTTGGTCACCTTACCGTCTTTTACAATAATAAGTTCATCCATCTCGTTCTCATAGCATACAGTTTTACGGTCTAAGCTATATCTTACGCTGTATACATCCTCATCGTCAAGATCAAGAATGGTTCCATCCATAAACAATACGGATTCAAAATCTTCATCTTCCTTTATATTGTCAATATCTATGATGGACTTTCCCGAATATTCCAAATTCTTGGACTTTTCATCTCCTCCAAAGAAGAAACAACAAACTACAATGAGAAGAACAACAGCTGCCGCACCAATCCATACCGGCTTCTTCATAAGCAGACTCTTAATAAATGCGGTGTCTACCGGTTTCTTTTCCTTTTCCGGCTTTTCCTGCTTTTCCGGCTTTTCTTTCTTTACTTTCTCTTTCTTTTCCTTCGGCTCTTCTGCCGGTACTGCCGGAGCTGCTGCAACTGCCTCATTCTCCTGTACCGCAGTCTCTTCCGCCGTATTCTTCACCGGCTTAACCTGAACCAGTTCCGCTCCGCAACTTGTACAGAACTTGATTCCGTCTGCACACTGCTGTCCACACTTACTACAAAACATATTCTTCCTCCTTTTGTTCCTTAAGAATAAACCATTCTCATTCGTTTCTTTTAAATATTTTACATCAACTTTTATCTTACACTATTCCATAGAATATGTCAACAAAATAACTTTAGCCCGACACAACTTATCCCAACTACTCTATTCTTCCGATTCTTCCCGTCTTTCCAAATCTAACTGCATTCCATCCAAATACGGCACCGGCACACTTTTCCCTTTCGGCAAAAAGAATTCCGCCTCCGTCTCCTCAAACCGGAAGCTTTTCCGGCCGCCGTTTCGCATCCGTTCATAAAACTCACGAAGTTTTTCAAAACGCAAATAATAGAACTGCTCCCTGGCCGTATAATAAATTAGAAGAAATGCAACCCCTTCCTGTTTTTCAAAAGCCTCCATAAATTCATACTGATGCTCATGGACATTTTGCAGGGAAAAGGTATCCTCCGCACACTCCTTGGCATCAAAACACACCGGAATCCCCTGGATAGCCCCGATATAGTCTACCGTACTTTTCTTTTCAAAATAGGCCAGCGTAATATGTCTGGTATCCTGATCAATCTGAATCGGTGTAATGGGTGTGGGAACCTTTTGAATCAAGGCAAGTCCCAGCTCCCTGTAACGTTCATTGGTGATATTGATCAACTCCTCGAATGCAGACCCTCTCAGGCCTCTGGAATTCCATTCCCCCATGTCGTCTCCTTTCCGGATACACTCCGTTTATCCGTTCTTTTCCGAACCGTTTCCCAATTGGGAAACAAACACCGAAAGGTCCTTTGCAATCTTAACAAACTGCTCCGGCACCGGTGCAGCTACCACATGTCCTTCCAACCCCCTACAGGCTTCCATCCGGTCAGGGAATGTCAGTACCGCCGCATGGAGCAACTGGTTCTTTAACCCGTAGCGTTCCGAAAACTTCTTATTTATCTCCTTGTTTCCGTATTTCACATCACCGATTAACGGATGTCCGCAAAACGCCAGATGTGCACGGATCTGATGGGTCTTTCCCGTAATCAGCCTAACCTTAAGAAGGGTATATTGTTCTGTAGACCGTAACGGCGTGTACTCCGTTTCCACATACTCTGCCTCTGCAGACGTTTTCTCTTTCTGTATGGTCACCTTGTTGGTCGTTTCATCCTTTATCAGAAAACCCTTTAGATGCTCATTTCGGTCAATCCGTCCTTTTACAATACAATAATAGTCTTTATGAAGTGTCCGTTCCTTAAACATAACGGATAAGGTCTGTAGGCCCGCCATACTCTTTCCTGCGGTAATCAGCCCGCTGGTATTACGGTCCAGACGGTTACAGATTCCCGGCTTGAAGGTCCGCAGACTCTCCTTTGTAAGACTTCCCTTTTCCAACAAGTAAGAAATCACCCACTCATTTACCGAATAATCCTCCGGCTTTGCTTTTTGCGATAGCACTCCTGCAGGCTTATTCAGAATTAACACATCTTCGTCTTCGTATATGATGTCGATTTGGGACAACAAGACATCTTCTTTAGAATACCTGTCTGTTTGCTCCGGTATCCTCCCATTCTCCGTCTCTTTCTGAAACAGTGCTATGGTATCATCCGATAAAAAAAGACACACCTCATCGGTCTCTTTTAACACTTCGGACCCGTCCGCCTTTTTCCCATTTAACGTAATATTCTTTTTCCGCAGCATCTTATGAAAAAAGCTGGTGGGAGCCGCATTTAAATACTTTCCCAAAAGCTTTAACAGTTTCTGCCCTGCTTCATTTTTCGATACAACGATTTTTTTCATATCCGTTTCTCCCGATTCCTTGCCACTATATGGCAAGGGAACGCAAATATTCCATCAACTCTTCCATCTCTTCTTCGCTTTTGGTTGCTTCCGGAATCTTTTTCAGTTCTTCCAAAAAGCGTCCTTCTTCCTTATACAGTTTTATCTTTCCCGGAATCCCGCGAAGTTTCATTCCTTCCGATAAATACTGCAAAATCTTATCCTCCTTTTCTTTTTCGTTAGCCAGCAATCCCAGTAGCTCATTGCCGGTCAGAACAAAAAAGTGCATTCCCATAGCTCTTTCTTTTGAAGTGAAGGCATAGTCGGAAAACAGAACGCTTCCTTCCGGCATGGCTTCCTTTACTTTTAAATACAAAGACTCTTCCGGTGTATGATACGGAAGCAGAACAATCCATGTAGTCAAATACCTGGCCATAGGCAATACAAACAACACCGCAATTATCGTAAAGATGTTACGATACTGGAATTTATTCAAACAAAGACCCAAAATAAAAATCGCCAAACCGATTCCGATCATGGTAAGTGTACCTATCAGATTTTTTCTCTTGGTCGCTCTGATATGACCGTATTCGCAACGCTCTTGTTTCATTATTTTTCCTCTCCTTACCAAACAATCTCACTATAATCCGAGATATAATAATCCGATAATTCTTTTTTCTCTTCCCGGTACTTTGCGGAAAAAGCATCTTCCACGCCGCATACCTTCATCCCAGCCGCCTTACCGGCCAGAATTCCTTCCGAAATATCTTCAAACACAAGACAATGTTCCGGCTTTTCCTTTAAACATTCTGCTACCAGCAGGTAAATATCCGGTGCCGGTTTCCCTGTTTTCACTTCACAGGACATATGTACTTCATCAAAATACTGACGCAATTCCAGTACTTCCAACACTGCCATGGCAAGCTCCTTAGAATTGCTTGTAGCAATACCTGTCTTGATCCCTCTTTTTTTTAGTTCCTGTAAAAACGGAAGCACTCCCGGCTTTAACGGTACCTCATGGCAGTATTTGTACATAGCCATGTCATTCCAGTCCGCCTTGATTTCATCCAAAGAATCCGGAATTCCGAAGGTTTCTTTAAAATATACCGCCGTTTCGGAAAAACTCATGCCGGAAATTTTTTTCTGTAAATCGGTTGGAAGCGGAATCCCAAACCGTGCCAGATATTCAATATCGATGGCTTCCCACATCCACATGGAATCCACAACCGTACCGTCCAAATCAAAAATTACCGCTTTTATTCCTTCTAACAACTGCTTTTCCCTCCCTATCTGAATCTAGCCTTTTTGGGATACACTTTCCTGTAATATGGCTACCTCTTCATTTGTCAGGCTTCTGTACTCTCCCGGCAAAAGTGCCGGATCCAGATACACGCCACCCATGGCCATTCTCTTTAGATAAAGAACCTCATTATCCGTGGCAGCAAACATACGCTTTACCTGATGAAACTTACCTTCCACCACCGTTACTGCCCCGCAGTATCCTTCCGGAGAAAACTCCTGACGTTCCTCTTCCGTAAGTTCCCGTAATATGGCAGGAAGCGCGGTTAATTCCTCGTCTACCCTCATTCCGGAAGCAAACAGTTCTATATCTTCTTTTGTAATTTCACGTCTCAACTTTGCAAAATACAGCTTGTCCGCATGCTTTTTCGGTGAAATCAACTGATGGGACAGCATGCCGTCGTCAGTCAGAATCAACAAGCCTTCCGTATCCTTATCCAGGCGTCCCACCGGAAAAAGATTTCTCCTTTTTCTGTCTTCTGCCGACAATAAACTGACTACCGTTTTGTCTTCCCTGTCACGGGTTGCGGAAACCGTCCCTGCAGGTTTATTTAACATATAGTAAACAAACTTCTGAAACACCAGCGGATTACCATCTAATGTGACTGTATCAGCATCCTCTTTTACCTGCTCCGCTGTCTGCTTCTTTACCTCTCCGTTCACACAGACTCTTCCCTTCGTTACCACATCCCGGGCCTGGGAACGGGTCATTCCGGTCAGTTCTGCCACCAGTTTATCTAACCGCATGTTGCCTCCTTACATCATCCGCCATCCGGCAAGGTATTTATTCTTAATCACACCGCTCGTAGCCTTTCCCCAGCCCAGCGGATAACCATCCACGCATACCAGCACAAATCCGTCCTTTACCGGTTCTTTTGCCGTAATGGTTTCACATTTTAAGTAACGGATGACATCTGCATCCTCAGAGGAAAGATTGTAACAGTTATCGTACTCTTCCGACTTTAAAGCACAGGCCAGTGCCTGACTCGGTTCAAACCGGTTCTTCTTCATTTCACCAAGCAAAAGACCTGTCCGTAAAATGCGAAGTCCCGTAAGTTCCGGTAAATCCTCCGGCAGATAATACAATTTTTCTTCTCTGGAAATAATGCGTTCCGGGACAAGTTCTAAAGAAATACGGGACAAAAATTCTTCCGCCTCTTCCGAAAGCTTCGCCGGCCGGACACGTTCGCTTCTGTAAGTGTCCGTGTCCGCATCTTTTGACTTTTGTAGCAATGCCACAAAATGTCCTTCCCCTTCCATACGGTGTGGCCAGATACGGATTGCTTTTTTCAGTTCCTCCGGTCCGTCTACCCATTCCGGTCTGCCTTTTCCAAATCCTTCATAGGTTAGCGGGGACTCTGCTATAGAAAGTTCCGGATACTCCCGTAACAAGAACAGTAGCGTATCCTCATCTTCTTCCGGAGAAAACGTACAGGTAGAATAAAGAAGCATTCCGCCCGGCCGTAGCATCTTTACAGCTGACGGCAGTATCTCCCGTTGTAATTTCTGATAATATTCCACCCCATACTGCTCCCAGTTTTTCATAATCGCCGGACTCTTTCGGAACATGCCCTCCCCGGAGCATGGTGCATCCACCAGAATCTTATCAAAATATCCGGCAAACCGCTCCTCCAGTTTCGCCGGCGGTTCACTGAGAATCACCGCATTCTTCGTTCCGAACAATTCCAGATTCTTAAGCAGTGCTTTTGCTCTGGAATTACTGATATCATTGGATACAAGGACTCCCTCTCCGTTTAGCTTTGCCGCCAGTTCCGTACTTTTTCCTCCCGGAGCAGCACATAAATCCAGTACCCTCTCTCCCGGCTCTACCGGTAATACCGCCGCCGGCGTCATAGCACTGGGTTCCTGAATATAATACATGCCGGCAAAATAATACGGATGCTTTGCCGGTTGCTCTGCATCCGCATCATAATAAAACCCGTTTGTTACCCACGGAATTTTTCGCACCGCTACCGGTGCGATTTTTTCAAATTCCTTTGGGGACAATTTCATCGTATTTACACGCAGTCCCGCCGCATGATCCTCTTCATACCCCTTTGCAAATACATCATACTCCGAACCAAGCAACTCCCGCATTCTTTTTTCAAACTTTTCCGGTAAACGAATCGCCATACCGTCCTCCTAACAGGTTCTTTCTCTCTATCGTAAGCTCTGTGCCCGATAACCTTCCGCTATCACATCCAGTTCCTTGCTGAAATGCTCCAAAGAAGCCAAATCTCCCTCCTGATAGACACGGAAAAACTCATCCTGAATTTTAACAACTTCCTTTTTATTGGCAATTTTGTACAAGTTTTGGATGTTCGTTAATATATCCGCCACCAGACGTGCATTGTGATTAAAGGAATTTTGTGCATCCATTATTTCTTCCCGTACCGATGCCATTTCTTCATCCAATACCACAATGGCATTCGCTGCATTTAATAGCTTCTTCTGCAGATTCTCCGGCATATTCTTCTTGTACTTGTACTGCAGGGAATGCTCTATGGTTGCCCAGAAATTCATGGCAAGGGTTCTGATCTGGATCTCTACCTGTAACCGCTTCGGTCCCTTTAAGGTCTCTACCGTATAATATACAATCATGTGATAACTACGGTATCCGCTCTTTTTCACATTAATCAGGTAGTCCTTCTCTTCCTTCACCTGCATATCCGCACGATTTTTAATTATATCTACCACTTTGTAGATATCTTCTGTAAACTGGCAGATGATTCGTATTCCCGCAATATCTTCAATGTAGTCCTCAAACTCTTCAAACGCAATACCCTTTTTCTGGCATTTCTCCAAGATACTGGAAATGGACTTTAAACGTCCCTTTACCTGTTCTACAGGAGAATAATTTCCACTTTTTCTGTATGCACCGATTAAATGTTCAAACTTTACTACAATCTCATCTACCGCAAGGGAATACGGTTCCAACAATTCACGCCAAAGCTGTATTTCCATGTACTACCTCCTAAATCCCCAATCCATCCGTCACTTCCAACAACCGGGATTATTCCCCGGTAGAAAATATTTTATCGTGTAACTTATCGATATTTTGCTCCCAATCCACACGAATTACTTCACTCTTTCCTACCGTAGCATCCGTATAAGTTCCGGACATCGGAACACGCAAAGACTCTAAGTTAAGAATACGGTTTTCTACCACTGAATTCATCAGTTTCTCCATATCCGCCTTGGAAATATCCGTGGTTACCCTCGGAAGACAATCATTGAAAATCGAAATCAAATCAAAGATATCTTCCTTCTTATATTTTTCAAAAATCTTATTCAATACGGAACGCTGACGTTCGGTCCGTCCGAAATCACTGTAAGTACCGTTGGCCGTCGGAACATAACGTACACGACAATAACCCAGCACCTGATTACCGTTCATTTTCTGGGTTCCTGCCACCACGTTACGGTAATCCGGATTGCTGATATAATTTGTTTTTCTCAAATAAGCCGCTTCTTCCGCCGTCAGGGTAATTTCCACTCCTCCAAGACGGTCAACAATCCATTCAAAGCTGTCAAATCCAACCCTGACATAACCATCAATTTTTACCTGGAGATTCAATTCAATAGCATCAATGAGCAATTGCGCTCCTCCGTAGGCAAATGCAGCATTTAACTTATTATCCGTAAATCCCGGAATCTGCACATACATATCGCGCATAAGGGATGTCATATAAATCTTCTTTGTTTTCTCATTAACGGATACCAAAATCATGGTATCGGAGCGGCTTCCGCCAAACTGCGGCAATGCCTCTACACCGATCAACAAAATATTATATACGTGTTCCTCTTGACGCGGTTCCATAGACGGAATCGTAACAGTGCTCTGTCCTCCTTGGGAAGGTCTTTCCTGCTCTGGAGCTTTTGTGGTCATCGGAATATCCGTATCACCCGGAACGTACACAATGTTTTGGTCTTCATCGTCCGGTCTGGAAACATTATTTGAAATGTACGCCGCACCCATTTTAATCAACAGGCGACGTCCCGGCACCGTAAATACTAAAAAACAAAAAATCAAACATAAGGAACAAAGTGTAATGCCGGTCACCCTGCACCACATCGGAATCCGTTTCCATAGTGACTTCTTTTTCTCGAACACCTCTTCCTCCTGCAATTCTTCTACCGGACCAAGGCTCACCGCCATTTGAGCAGCCAACGCTTCGTCGATATTTTGCAGAATCATATCCTCTTCCGTATCCTGAGACGGGTCAGCGAATTCTTCTTCCCCGAACTCAAAATCAAACCGCAGTTCCGGAAGTTCTTCATCGGTCGGTACCGGTATGTATTCCCCGTCTACCGACACCATGCCTTCTTCGTCCGTTACCGTCTTTGATTCATCCTTGGCAACACCTACCGTTGCCCGCGGAATAATCACTTCCCCGGTTTCCTCATCAATCTCAAAGCCGTCAAATATGGATTTTACTTCGTCGCTCATACCTAATTCCACCTTTTCTCACTTTATTCCAAAATGCTCCACAATAACTCTTTATTTTTCTCCCAGTCCACCACCAGCGTACTGGTTACTTCTCCTATTTTCTCTTCACTTACAAAGGTTCCACTCGCAGGCATTTGCTGCTGTTGTATCTCTTTGATCCGATTATCATATACAACAAAAATCAGTTCTTCCATTAACGCTTCATCAATATCCGTTTCGATATAAGAAAGCGCTTCTTTTAAAATCTTCAGCCATTTCGTAAGTCCGGCCTCTTTATATTGTTCAAACAGACTTTTAATTACCATCCGCTGCCGTTCGCTCCGTCCGTAATCGTATTTAGTTCCGTTGCAATTTGCCACATGACGGACTCTGCAATATCCCAATGTCTGATTTCCGTTTAAAACTTGAGTTCCTTCCACCACATTACGATATTCCGGCTTTGAAATGTAATTATGTGTATTCAGGTAATCCGCCTCCTGCTTTGTCAGCGTTACTTTTGCTCCGCCCACCAGATTGATTATCTTTTCAAAACTGTCAAACCCAACCTTCACATAACCATCCGGCCAGATTCCCAGCTTCTCATACAATATCTCATAAAGCCCCTTTACACCCTTCTGTTTATATACTGCATTCATCTTGCAGGGATACAACTCATCCGGTTCTACATAGACATCCCTCAAAACGGAAGTCAGCAGAAATCTCTTTTGCTGTACCATAACCGTCAGCAGAAGAATCGCATCCGTACGTCCGTTACCGGCCGTTGTTTTTAATGCTTCTTCCCCTAACAGCAGAATGTGATAATACTTCCGTTCCTTGTCTTCTGCCTCCGGTATCTTCCCCTCTTCCCCCGATTGCGTCGGATTGGATGTGACATATTTGGAAGGATCGAATTTATTCTCTTCCCCGGACACATAATTCACGGAACCGTGTATATATCCTGCTGCCACTTTGGACGTCAAACGGCGTCCCGGTTTTGTATACAACAAAAACAAAAGAAAGGCTGCCGTCACTGCCACCACTGCACTGATTACCAGAATCAAGGTATGCAGCTTCCCCCGCTTTTTCTTCTTCATTTAGATCCTCCCAAACTATCTTATCATCGGTTCTGTCAAGATCTTCTCCAAAAGCTTATATACTCTGATAGCAGACGGAATATTCAATCGTTCTGCCGGTGTATGAATATCCTTCATATCAGGACCTACGGAAATCATGTCAAGTCCCGGCATTTTTTCTCCCAAAAGACCGCACTCCAAACCGGCATGCACCGCCGCCGGAACCGGTCGTGTTCCGTACATTTCTTCATATCCATCCGCATAAATTTTGCGAAGCAGGGATTCTTCCTTGTACTCCCATGCAGGATATTCTCCCGACACCTCATAATCTCCGCCCAAAAAAGCAATAAGATAGGTCAATTTTTCCCTTAAAAACTCTAAATAACTTTTCTTACTGCTTCGACAGGACCAGTGAAACTCCATTCCTTCAGAGGTCATTTTACAAATGCCAAGATTCAGCGAACTTTCCACAAGACCCGGAATTTCCGCACTGTTCACCTGCACACCGTTCGGTGCCTGCAATAACAGGAACAGAATCTTTTCAAAAGACCTCGGATGAAATACCGGAAGTTCCTCTACATCCTCTTCCTTGGCTACGCTAAACACTGCCTCCGGCTCCGCGCCGCGTATTTCCTCTAAAAGTTCCTTCATAATACGTTCCGCTTTTTCCACCTCTTCCAGCGAAAATCCCTCCGGAAACAGAAGTGTTGCCTGTGCTTCTCTCGGAATGGCATTGTCCTTTAATCCGCCGGACAGCTCCTCTACCATAAACGGAACCTCTTCCCGAAGTAAATACAAATATCTGGCTAAAAACAATACTGCATTGGTTCTGTTTTTATCGATTTCTGCGCCGGAATGGCCGCCCAAAAGGCCGGATACCTGTACCTTTACTACGCTGCCTCCCGCAAGTACACGCTCTGCCGGCATGAAACCGCCCACACGCATACCGCCGGCACAACCGCACCATACCACGCTTTCTTCTTCCGAATCCATATTAATTAAGTATTTGCCGGAAAACAGGGAACCGTCCAATGCTTTGGCACCATCCATACCGGTTTCCTCATCGGTGGTGATTACCATCTCAAGAGCCGGATGACCGATGGTATCGTCTTCTAACAAAGCCAGGCAATAGGCTACCGCAATACCATCATCACCGCCAAGAGTCGTCCGGTCGGCAAATAACCATTCTCCGTCCGTCTGCAGACGTAATCCATCTTTTTCAAAGTTATGCTCCACATCCGCTTCCTTTTCACAAACCATATCCATATGGCCCTGTAAAATAATGGTCGGATACTGCTCATACCCTTTGGTAGCTTCCTTATAGAAGATAATATTGTCTGCCCCATCCCGCACATACCGGATGTTTCTTTCCTTGGCAAAATTTTCAAGAAAAGATGCAATTTGCTCCACATGACCGGACCCGTGTGGAATTTTTGCTATTTCCGAAAAAAAGTATAATACTTTCTTATAGTCCAATGCCTCTAATTCCGCCAGCATGGTTGCCTCCTTAATTCTTAAAACTGTGAATCGGTGCCGGGATTCTTCCGCCTCTTGCCACAAATGCATCACAAGAGAAATTATTCACCGGCATAATCGGTGCATAACCGAGCAATCCGCCGAATTCCACAATATCTCCTACGTCCTTCCCAATAACAGGGATAAGACGTACTGCGGTGGTCTTTGCATTTATCATACCGATGGCCATCTCATCCGCAATGATACCGGAAATGGTTGTCGCCTTCGTGCTTCCCGGAACCGCAATCATATCAAGACCTACGGAACATACACAGGTCATTGCTTCAAGTTTCTCTAACGTAAGGGCTCCCGCCTGTACCGCATCAATCATTCCCTGGTCTTCGCTGACCGGAATGAAGGCACCGCTTAAGCCGCCCACGTAAGAGGATGCCATAACGCCACCCTTCTTTACCTGGTCATTCAATAAGGCAAGGGCTGCGGTAGTACCCGGTGCACCAGGGAACTCCAAACCGATTTCCTGCAAAATCTCTGCAACGGAATCTCCCACTGCCGGAGTCGGTGCCAAAGATAAATCTACAATACCGAACGGCACACCAAGCTCCTTGGATGCTTCCGTAGCAATCAACTGACCCACACGGGTAATCTTAAACGCCGTCTTCTTAATCGTCTCACAAAGGGTGCCGAAATCTGCGCCCCGTACAGACTCCAGGGCAGTCTTTACAACGCCCGGACCGCTGACCCCTACGTTAATGATAGCATCCGCTTCCGTTACACCATGGAAAGCACCTGCCATAAACGGATTGTCATCCGGTGCATTACAGAAAATAACAAGCTTTGCACAGCCCAAAGAATCCTTATCCTTTGTTGCTTCCGCCGTCTTTAATACGGTTTCACCCATAAGACGTACCGCATCCATATTGATTCCGGTACGGGTAGAACCTACATTTACGGAAGAACATACCCGTTCCGTCTGGGCCAATGCCTGCGGAATGGACTCAATCAACAACTTGTCGGAGGTGGTCATTCCCTTACTAACCAGTGCAGAATATCCGCCGATAAAATTTACTCCTACCGTCTTAGCCGCACGGTCCAGAGTCTTTGCAATGGTTACGTAATCCTCCGGGGTCTTGCAGGCATTTGCACCTACCAGTGCAATCGGGGTAATGGAAATACGCTTATTTACAATCGGAATTCCGAATTTCTTTCCCAACTTTTCACCGGTGGCAACCAAATCCTTTGCCATGGTAGTTATTTTCTCGTATATTTTACGATTTAATTCATCCAGGTTGCTGTCTGCACAATCAAGCAAACTGATACCCATGGTAATGGTACGTACATCCAGATTTTCCTTTTCAATCATCTGATTGGTCTCTATGACTTCATGAATGTTTATCATATACAATTCCTCGCTTTTTCTAATCCTTAGATGCGGTGCATCATATCAAAAATATCTTCGTGCTGTGCTTTAATAATGACACCGATTTCTTTTCCGATGACATCCAAATCCTCTGCAATCTCATGATTTTCCTTCGGGGAATTATTGGCATCCACCACCATCATCATGTTAAAATAGTCCTGAACAATGGTCTGGGAAATATCAAGTATATTTACTTTATTCTCCGCAAGATAGGTACATACCTTTGCAATGATACCAACGCAGTCCTTTCCTACTACCGTAATAATTGTTTTTTTCATGTTTCATTCCTCCTGTTATTCTTTCGCCATTGGCGATTACTGCATCTCTATTACGCAAGTTCTACCGGTCTTGACGGTGTCTCTCGCTCCGCCACAAACAAATCAGGCATCGTAAGGCCCTGACTCCTTGCTGTGGCTTCCAATTCAATCCGGACGGTTTCGTATGCCAGTTCCGGCAAATTGTTTTCTTTGCTAAGGTGCGCCAGAATCACATGCCGTAGTCCCGGATGTAACACCTGGCAAACCAGTTTCGCGGCGGCATCATTGGATAAATGCCCCCTGTCTCCCAAAATGCGTTGCTTTAAATAATACGGGTAAGACCCTACCATTAACATATTCACATCGTGATTTGACTCAACATACAAAATCCCCGCATCCTGTATCGCTGACAGAATCCGTTCGTTGTATACTCCCAGGTCCGTAACTACCGCTGCCTTTTGTTCATCCCCCGTAAAGGTATAACACACCGGGTTGGCTGCATCATGGGATATGGAATGTGCCTGAACCATAAGGGGTCCAAATACAAGCGCTTCCGTTGTAACCTCATGCAACAACTCCTCCGGAATACGACCGAGATTTGTTTTTCCTTTCATCATACTGCACAACGTCTCTGCCGTTCCGTATAACGGAATATGATACCGCCTTGCCAGAACACCAATCCCCTGAATATGGTCGGAATGTTCATGGGTAATCAGTATCCCGGAAAGCGAATCCGGCGTTGTTCCGAGAGAGGCTAAGCCCTCTTCAATCCGTTTTCCGCTGATTCCCGCATCCACCAGTAACCGGGTCCCGACATGCTCTACATAAACGCAATTCCCGCTGCTTCCGCTGGCAATCGCACATAATTTCACTAAAAACCCTTCTTTCTTTTGTTTCTCCTGTCAGACTACTCTTCCCAATATAACTCAACATGGTCACCGTCTGCAAGTACCTGCATAAAATTTGTAGGAACTCCGTTTACATTCACCACTGCCCGACGTCCTCTTGCATCCGCAAGATTAAAAGAATATACATCCAGCACATCCACCAGCATATAGGAATTTTTTCCCTTTAAAACAACCGGCTGGCCGTTCACCGTGATTACAATATTCTTCTCAGAAACCGGAGCCGACTCATTGCCCGTATTGCCAAAAGCCGGTGCATCTTCCTTTTCCCCGTCCGTATCTGATCCGTTATTCTCACGGAGTTCCGCTACGGAATCAGTCTTAGGACTCTCCTGTACCGGTTCCTGCATCTGCTCGAAAGAAACGTCCTCTGCACGCTCCGGCATATAGGTCTGCTCTTCTATTTCCATGTTGATAGAGAAATTCTCATATACCTTTTCTTCCGGTCCCGCAGGCATATGATTCACATAAATTCTGCCCTGCGGAACAATATCAAGAAATGCCATCGCCTGCTCCAGCGTGTAGTAATCCACGGAAACAATGGCATCGCCTTCCTTTATCTCGTAATATTCGGATACCATTTCACCGTTCACCTGCATGTAGCGCGGACAGGTTACTTTGTTTCCGTTTACTGTAAAGGAAATGGTCTGCTTAAACTCCGGTAACTTTCCTACCGTGCAGGATGCCGGGGTGCCCATTGTGGATTCCTGAATAAAAATCTCATCATTTTGCTGAATCGGTGCATTCATGCCTACCGGCTTATTATTTAACCGGATTACCGCAGCTTCTCCTAACTCACCTCTTACCATACGTTTCTCGCCGTTTACGGTAAAAGTAAGCTCCTGGCCTCTGATTGGGAACAGCTTCTCATTCGGATACCCGTACTGCAATGCCGCATCCACGATGGTAAGCTTGCCGTTATCATAGAGCTTTACCCGCTCCTCGTTTACACGGACAAAAATGAAATTGTTTCTCTGCTCATAATAATTGAGACAAATACCAATCGGTGTAACAAGAAGCGGATCCTTTTTGATGCCTTCCTGTAAAAACGTTACAGAGGACAATACCTCTTCGCCTCGTAATGCCACACGTTCCTTCGGAATCTTTAAATACTCCGCAATTTTCTCGGTAAATCCGGTGATTTTACCGCCACCGCCTACCACAAATACGGCGCTGACCGCCTTGTCCCCGTTTAACTGCAAAATCTGTTCCGCAACCGCCTTTGCTATGTGGGCAACCGTATCCTTAATATCGGCAAGAACATCTTCCCGTTCCGCCTTCTGCTTTAAGCCCATAATATCTTTGTATGTAATGGTCTTTTTCTTTGTGGAAGTTTCAAGCTTAATCTTCTCTGCTAATTTAAAATCCACCAGACGCTTTTTTGCTATCTCCTCGGTCAGCATATCACCGGCCATCGGAATCATTCCGTAAGCCACTACACTGCCGTCCTTGGTAATACAAATATCAGAAGTACCTGCACCCACATCCACCAGCGCAATGTTGAGCAGACGGAAGTTCTCCGGAATCGCTACCTGCATGGCCGCAATCGGCTCCAGGGTGAGGTTCTCTACCTGAAGTCCCGCCTTCTGTACCGCCGAATACAAGCCGTCAATTACTTCATCCGGCAGGAAAGTCGCCAGTACCTCCGCACCGATTTTCGTCGCCTTGTGTTCTTCCAGATTGGTAATCATAAAATCATTCAAATAATAACGGACTACCGTATACGCCACACAGAAGAAATTGTGTTCGTGATCCTTTGTTTCTTCCTTCATTTTCCTGTGGGCATTTTCCACACCGAGCATTTCAAGGGAGTGAATCATTTCCTCGGTAATTACGGTTTCTTCATCAAAGGTCACCTCTGCATATGCCGTTGCCGTATTCAACACACGACCTGCCGCCGCGATACATACATCATTAAGCTTCCGGCCGGTCTGCTGTTCCAGTTCCTTCCGTACCTGGGAAATGGTTGCCGCAACACTGCCGATGTCATGAATCTGACCATCCATCATGGCTCTTGTTTCATGCATTTTCGTACACTGTGCAACAACAGTAAATCCCCGTTCCGATGTCTTATATCCCACGGTTCCCACAATACTTCTTGTGCCGATGTCCAAACCAAATACCATTTTATCCGGATATGCATTACTCATCATATGCCACCTCCAAGCTTTGGTGTTTTCTAACCTGTTCCAAAATATGTGATTCACATTCTTCCTCAGAAGAATCGTTATACAGTACAAAATCACTTTCGGAAAAGAACATCTCCTCCGGTGCCTGTTTCTCCATAATAGCGTCTACCCTTGTGTCATCGTAGCCACGGTTTGCTTTCAATCTTTCTCTTCGTAAGGTCACCGGTGCATACACATACCACAATTCATCACAAATCTCTTTATAACCCGCCTCGATTAACAATGCTGCCTCAATCAAAACCATACCGGAAAATCCTGCGTTTTTCAGAGATGCTATCCTGTCCTCAACATAGGTGCGCACCTTCGGATGTACGCAGGCGTTCAGTTCTTCCACTCTGCCTCCCAAAAACGCAACCTCGTATAGTCTGCTGCGGTTTAAAGTGCCGTCCGGATTGGTAATGTCATTGCCAAACAATTTGAGCAGTTCGTTGTACGCACTTCCTCCCTGCTCCATTATTTCATGGGCAATGGCATCGCAGTGCAAATATTCGGTTTCAAAATGTTTCCTTAAAATGTCAACTACCGTTGATTTCCCGGCACCGACACCTCCCGTGATTCCGATTACTTTCATGGTTCTTTCCTTTGACCGTTTATTTTGTTTCGTACCAGTCCGAGCCTTCACTGACGCTGACCTCAAGCGGTACGGAAATCTCTGCTGCCGCTTCCATTTCTTCCCGCAAAATCTCTTTTACATACTCCGCTTCCGCAAGGGGTGCCTCAATCAATAATTCGTCGTGCACCTGCAGTACAATCCGTGCTTTGCTTTCATCCCGTTTTAACCGGGCATCCACACGAATCATGGCAAGCTTCATAATATCCGCCGCCGTCCCCTGCACCGGAGAATTCATGGCAATCCGCTCTCCGAAGGAACGCTGCATAAAATTAGACGATGCAATCTCCGGCACCGGACGCCGTCTTCCAAACAACGTCGTCACATAGCCCTTGGTCTTTGCTTCCTCCACCAGAGAATCCAGATACTGCTTAATCTTCGGATAGGTCTCGAAGTAACGGGTAATATACTCTTCCGCTTCTTTTCTTGAAATGTTCAAATCCTGCCCCAGTCCGAAGGAACTGATGCCGTATACGATACCGAAGTTTACTGCTTTGGCATTGCTACGCTGGGCCGGAGTCACTTCCTCATACGGTGTATGAAATACCTGGGATGCGGTCAGACGATGAATGTCTTCTGCCTCCCTATAGGCTCTGATTAACTGCTCATCTCCGGACAAGTGAGCCAGAATACGAAGTTCAATCTGGGAATAATCCGCATCCACAAACACGTGTCCTTCTGCCGGAACAAAGGCCTTGCGGATCTTGCGTCCCAACTCCATTCTGACCGGAATGTTCTGCAGATTCGGTTCCGCACTGCTCAAGCGTCCGGTAGCCGTCACCATCTGCTGGAACTTGGAATGAATCCTACCGTCCTCCGCTACATAAGCCGGTAACCCATCTGCATAGGTGGACTTTAATTTCGTAAGCTGTCTGTATTCCAATATATTTTCTACAATCGGGTCTTCACTGCGGAGCTTTTCCAACACATCCGCCGATGTGGAATACCCGGTTTTTGTCTTCTTTCCGCCCGGTAGCTTTAACTTTTCAAACAAAATCACGCCAAGCTGCTTTGGAGAATTAATATTAAACTCTTCTCCCGCCAGACGGTAGATTTCCTGTTCCAGACGAATAATTCCTTCGTTTAACTGCTTCGAGTATTCCCCGAAAAAGGCACGATTTACTTCCATTCCTACCTGCTCCATGTCATACAGAACAGATACCAGCGGAAGTTCTATGGTGCGATACAGTTCTTCCATGCCACAGGCACGGAGTTCTGCTAACAACACCGGATAAGCAGCCTGGGCAGTCATTGCTTCATAGGCCGCCACCTGTCTGCGTACCATACTGTCTGCCTCCGTGTCTGCCTCCGGCTCATCAAACAGACTCATCTGTTTCGGCTCTACAGAAGCCAACAACGTCTCTGCCGCCGGCAGTGCTGTTTTTAAATAATCTCTGGCAATATCCTCGTAAGTATAGCTGTTCTTTAACGGATTCAGCAAATAGGCGCAAAGTGCCGCATCCCCGAGCCACTCTCTGTCCTCTTTTCCTACTGCGGAAAGATGCTCCTTCAAATCTATTGCAACAAGAGTTGCCTGTTTCTCACAAACCTTATGAATCAACATCTGTGCTCCGGCATCCTTCGTTAACTCTGCCGGGACTACATAGGCCTTTCCCTTTACTGCAAGAACCAGTTCTTCGCCCAAAAGAGAGTATCCTATGGTTTCTCCTTCGGTCAGTCCCGCAAAAAGTGCTTCCGCTTCTTTTCCCGAAGTAAGTATCTGTGGTTTCTCATCAAAAGAACTGTTATCACTGACAAGCCCTTGCTCCGGTGAAAAATGCCGGGACAATAAGGACTTAAACTCCAGTTCCTTACAAAGCTTATATGCCTCATCCGTAAAAATGTTGCCGTACCGTGCCGCCTCATAAGAAAACTCCGGTTCCCAGTCGGTCTTAATGGTAGCCAGCGTCTTGCTGAGACGGGCCATATCCTCATGTTCCCGTAAGGATTCTCTTGCCTTCTTCGGTTCCACTTCATCCACATGGGCGATGGCCTCTTCCACCGTCGGGAACATGGATAAAATCTTAACTGCTGTCTTCTCTCCGATGCCAGGCACTCCCGGAATATTATCGGAAGCATCTCCCATAAGCCCCTTCAAATCCACAATCTGGGCCGGGGTAACACCGTATTTTTCCACCACTTGTGCCGGGGTGTAGTCTTCTATCTCCGTACCGGTACGCTTCGTCTTTGGAATCCGTACCAAAACATTGTCATTCGACAGTTGTAGTAAATCCCTGTCACCGGATACAAGCGAAACCTGCATTCCGTCTTTTGCCCCTTTTACGGACAAAGCTCCCAATATATCATCCGCTTCAAATCCCGGACACTCAATGGTAAGAATGCCCATTGCCGACAGCATCTGCTTAAGGAGCGGCAACTGCTCTCTGAGCTCATCCGGCATACCTTTTCTCGTTCCTTTATATTCGGCATACATCTCATGACGGAAGGTAGGATGCTTCACATCAAAGGCTACCGCCAGATAATCCGGCCGTTCCTCCTCCGTAATCTTAATCAATATATTCAAAAAGCCAAGCACACCGTTTGTATGTCTGCCGTCCGTAGTGGTCAAATCCGGCAAGCCGTAAAAGGCACGGTTTACGATGCTGTTTCCATCGATTACTACCAATTTTTCTTTCATCTTCTACTCCTTACAATAACACCGTTATTTAAAAAGTATCTATTCCAGCTCTTCCTGCGTCGTCATAACTGCATGATCGTCTTTTGTATCCTGCACATTCTCTATTCCCGCTATTTTACGGAAAAAGCTCCGGTCTTCATCCTCTCTTTTTTTGTTAAATGAAATTCCGGTTTGCAGAATCAGCAAAATCACCGCAAAGACCAGCACCGCCCTTCTGCGGGCGCAGGCACGCTTTCTCTTCCATTCTTCAATATAACATGCAGCAATTTTTTGATTTAATTCCTCGATATAATTGTCCGAAAGGTCCGTATCTTCGTCCAACTGTTTCATTGCAGTCATCAGGGAATAGTTCACTTCAAGCTCCTCCCTGCACTCCGGACAGGACTCCACATGATTGAGGAAAGCTTCCACATCTTCTGTATTTAATTGGCCGTTAATAAATTGTGTCATCAGTTCCATGACTCTTTTACAATCCATATCTTCTGCCTCGTTTCCTTTGTGTTTTCCAAACAAATTTCCTCTTCCGGACATACGTACCCACAATATCAATTTAGTATACCATTTTTAGAAAAAAAAAGCAAGAACCCATGCCTGAAACAGACATGGGTTCCGCAAAAAAATTCTGCGTCTGCCTTTCTTTATTTTCTCTTCTTCGGCTTCATCTGAAGTTCTACCTGATTATAGACCACCTTCCGTTCTCTGTATCCCTTTCTTAACAACCCCAAACCGAGCAACGTTCCTAAAATCAGCAGCCCCACCAAAATGATTCCAACCAGCCAAAACGGTATTTGATGGTTGTACATGGTATTTGCCCACGCATCCGTCGCGCCCTTCCAAATCGGAATCTTAAGGGCCGATGTGATGGCAACAATCGCAAAAAACCAAATAAATGCCACCCACAACCAAATCGAAGCCGACATAAGCATCGCTATCACATAAGCAATCCCGAACCCGATTAACATATCATCCACCATGGATACCGTACCATACCCCAGGCCCACCGAAATCAAACGCATCACCACCGCAGGAAGCATGGCTATCATACATACAATCAAACGATTGATTGCGATGCCTTCGGTTAACGCATATTTTGCCACAGGAAAGCTTAACAAACTCTTTCCGGATGCAAACATAGCGGAAATCTGATTGCCGAAATACGCACTGAAATACAAAAAGAATACCGGCGGAATCAAAGTACTGACCACATTCATTCTTATCGTCAGTTCTTCTTTTACCAATGCACTCACAAGCGGATACCCGCCAAATAACACCGCACATAAAACATAAATTCCAAAAACAACCGGATGCACTCCGAACGCTCTTCGATACTTTTTACATCCCCACATTAATTTCATTGTCCGTTTCAATTGTTCGCTCATAACACCCTCCTATCTCTCCTCACACCATAAACGTCCTATTCTTCCGTAAAACCATGCTTCTCCAGCCACCACGACAACAGCACTGATTAGTACACCCCAAAAAGGCACCGGAAGTTTTGCGGAAAATCCAAAAAGAAGCATGGACGATCCGGTTATGCCTGCTATCACATAGGGATGCTTTGTAAATAAATGATAGCTCAAAAAATATACCAAAAAAGCAATGAATACCAGATTCCCGTTTTTGCAATCCGTAAAGTACCTGATTATCACATGTACCTGATAAAGCAAAACAGCCGTAACCAACACAAAAATGTCCAATGTAAACCAACGCTTCTTCTCTTTTTTTAAGGAATCCGGCATACTCCGGTAAAACGAGCCGCCACCATATCTCTCACCTAATATCAATGCACGTTCTTTGTACAATAACATAACTGCTATTCCAAGAGAAAGAAACAAAATCCGATAGGTCGCATCCCACAAGCTGTCACCGCCGGTTATCAGGAACAACGGAAACAACGAACCCCCGATTAAAATTACCAACATTAAAAACGCAACTTTATTCCTTCTCAGTTGCCATCCCAATTCACGCATGCTGTCGCCTCCTAACTGTTCTTCTGTTCCGCCAGACGCAGCAGGAATACGCAAAGCTGTTGTAACTTCGGAATCTCTACCATCGCTCCGGCCGCAAGAAGTTCATCCCTGTCTCCTGCATTTGCAAATCCGAAACATGTAGTTGTATTTCTGTCTTCTATCAATAATTTTCCCTTGATTTTATCGAAGGTACTATTCTCTCCCGACACCAACAGATAACGTTCGCATAAATCATTCACAAAGCCGGACTCGATCATCTTACCGTCATACATTAAGATGGCATAATCCGTCACATTTTCCATGTCTGCAATATTATGGGTGGAAAACAGAATCGTTTTTTCTCCGTTTCCTTCCTCCTGATACTCTCTGAACTGTCCGCAAAGACGGTCTCTCATAAGCGGATCCAGATTGGAACCCGGCTCATCCAATACCAGAAGGTCCGTATCTCTTGCAAACGCAGCCGCCAGACAAAGCCGGATACGGTTGCCGTCGGACAAGGTCGAAAGCTTCTCTTTCTTTTCTCCGTAAGCTGCCACGCCGTATTGCTTACAGAGTTCCCAGAATTTATCCTCGTGGAAGTTCTTAAATCCCAGCTTATTAGCCATTGCCACATCATACGGCGACCAGTGAAGAGGATACATCCCCTGGGCAGCCAGATAGCCGATGCGTTCCTTCGTTTCATTCTGTTCCACATCCGTAACCGTATCAAAATAGGTGATACTACCGCTTGTTGCTTCAATAATGCCACAAAGCACATCCAGTAATGTGGTCTTACCTGCACCGTTAGCTCCCACCAATGCGGTTGAGAACCCCTTCGGAATCTCAAAGTCCACCGGTCCAAGCGTAAACTTCTTATACTTTTTTTCTAATCCCTTTGCAACTATTACACTATCCATTTTCCTCTCCTCACTCCGTGTGATCAAGCACGGTAATCAAGTCTTTTACTTCTTCTACTGTCATTCCGATTGTTTTTGCAGCCTCCAGTGCCTCCAAAAGATGGTTCTCCACCTCACGAAGTCTCTGTTCCCGTATCATGGCGGTATCCTGGGGATTGACCACAAAGCCTTTTCCCTGTACCGAAGTTACCAATCCTTCCGCACAAAGCTCTTCATAAGCCTTCATGGTTGTAATCACGCTGATTTTCAAATCCTTTGCCAGACCTCTGATGCTTGGTAGATACTCACCTGCGGTAAGCCGCCCGCCAAGAATCTCTTCCTTTAGCTGCATCGCTATTTGTTTATAAATCGGAACCTCTGAGTTTTGCAGAATTTTCATATGCTCCTCCTGTTCTCAACTGTTTATATCCGATATAAACAGTATATACTGCTATAAACAGTTTGTCAATACATTTTTCATACTACTTCAAATAATTTTTCTACATCTCCTCTTACAAATAAAAAAAGCCATTCGTAAATGGCTTTTCTCTCTGGCACACCCTTTATTGATAATACTGCGCCTGTGCATTCCAAAGTCTGTTATACAGTCCGTCCTCTTTCATCAGACTGTCATGGCTTCCCTTCTGCACAATTCTTCCGTCTTCAAACACGAAAATATTATTGCAGAACCGGCAACTGGACATGCGATGGGAAATATATACTGCCGTCTTATCCTGCACCAGGTCATCAAACCGCTTGTAAATATCGTACTCTGCCACCGGGTCCAAGGCAGAGGTCGGTTCATCCAGTACCACAAACGGTGCATCCTTATAGAGCGCTCTTGCGATAGCCAGCTTCTGGGCCTCCCCGCCGGATACCTCCACGCCGCCTTCCTGTAACTGATACAGATTCGTGCGAATGCCATCCGGCAATTCCGCGAGCCGCTCCGACAGCCCCGCTGCCCCGATACAGTCTACAATCTTCTTCTCGTCATACTCCATGGAAGTGGCCACGTTTTCCGCAACGGAAAAGGCAAACAACTGGAAATCCTGAAATACTACCGAAAACAGACTCATATATTCCCTATAATCATAAAGCTTGATATTGATTCCGTTTAACAGGATCTCTCCCTCCGTCGGATCGTACAAACGACAAAGAAGCTTGATGAAGGTGGTCTTTCCTGCGCCATTCGGCCCAACCATCGCGGTCTTTTCCCCAATACGAAGTGTTGCGTTTACATGAGACAGCACATACTCCGGACTGTTTGGATACCGGAAAGAAACATCTCTGAATTCTATCTCGTACTTGTTATCATCACGCTTTTCCACCGGAAGTGTGCCTTCGTATTTCTTATTTTCCAACTCCATAAAATCTTCAAACAAGGACAAGTATTTGCTTTGCACATCCACCCTTACATACACACCTAAAAGTCCCGCAATCCCGTCATAAAATTTTCCGAAAGCACCTACATACTGTAACACACTTCCGACACTAATCAATCCACGCATTGCCTTTAGTCCTACATACAAATAACTGGCTGCCTGTAACACAAAATTGATGGCCCATCTTCCTACATTGCTCCGATTTACTTCACGCATCATAATCCGGGAATTCTTCTCGTTGTTCTCGTTACACTCTCTAAGTCCTTCCGTAATCATATCCTGCATCTGATACAACCGGATATCCTTTCCCTCTTTATATCTGGTAAGGAAACCAAAGAAGTAACCGAATCTTCGGTTGTATTTTACATTCCGGTCAAAGTTCTTCTGAGACCGGACACCGTCTCTTTTTTGAATGGCCATCGCCCAAAGAAACATAAGAATGCATACCGCCAACAACAGAAACGGGCTCCACCAGGCATTCAGCACACCGGTCAAGGTATCGGTGTTCGTGGTTTTTACCGGAATACACACCCCGGCAAATAATGCCACGGCATAGACAATACCGGCCACCTGTGCCACCACAGAGCCTAACTGGTCGCAAAAAAAGGCAATATCTCCGTTACTGTTCATTCCTTCTTTCGCCCTGTGAATCAGTTCCAGTGTCTCTTGTTTTTCTAATACTTCGTAATCGAGTTGCAATGATTTTTCAGATATAGCTACTGTTACTCTTTCCCGTAACATGTGACGCTTTACGGACAGAATGCCTTCCAACATCCAACGAATCATTCCCAGTAACATCGTTCCAAGCACGGTCCAAAGCACCAAACCCATCGTTTCTTCCATGGAACGCTTTTCCATTATGTAATCCAGAACCCGACTGCCGGCCCACAGTAAAATATATGGTTGCAGTGCTCCCAGACACTGACTGACTATCATAAGGGGCATGTATCCGGAATCCAGCCGCTTTACCAGATGAACCACTTTGGGAACGGTAGACTTTCTTGATTTATTTTTCATATTCTTCCACCGCCCCTTCCTTATAATAATGGCTCTGAATATCAAACAATTCCCTATAAAGTCCGTTTTGTTCCATTAACGCTTCATGACTACCTTCTTCCGCAATCGTTCCGTTATTCAGTAGCAAAATCCGGTCACAGAACTTTGTACTGGCAAGACGATGGGAAATGAATACCGACGTTTTTTCCATTGTCATATGATTGTATTCTTCGTACAACTTACTTTCCGCAATAGGATCCAGTGCCGATGTGGGTTCATCTAAGATAAGAATCGGCGCATTTCGATTCATTGCTCTCGCCACCAAAAGCTTCTGGGTTTCTCCGCCGGAAAACTGTACCCCGCCCTCATCCAGGTCCTGAGTGATATAGGTTTCCATTCCCTGTGGCAACTTTTCTACCTTCTCCCAAAGATCAACTGCCTGCAATGCATTCTTTACTTTCTCTTTATCTACCGCCCCCGGTAATTGTCCCGATACATTCATTGCAACGGTAAAAGACAACAAGGACGCATCCTGAAATACCACACTGAGCAATTTCTGGTATTCCACCGTATGAAATTTACTTATATTTTCCCCGTTAATATAGATTCCTCCCGAGGTAGGTTCATATAAACCACACAAAAGCTTTACCAGCGTCGTTTTTCCCGCACCATTGTTTCCCACTAATGCAATCTTTTCCTCTGCCCGTATCGTAAAGCTGATATGAGACAAGGTATCTGTATTCTCTCCCGGATAGCGGAAACAAACATCCCGAAACTCAATTTCCGGTCCTTTGGTAATGTTCGGTATCTTAGCTCCTTCTCCGCGGTTGCGCTCCGGCAATTCCATTACTTCACGGTAATCCTTCATTTCTCCGTTTGCTTTCTTTAATGCTCCGTAGGATACGGATACTCCGTAAATCCACTGGGTAAATCCACGCACCAGTCCCAGCTGCAACGTCAACTCCGCTACCGTAATCTCTCCGGAAACCGCCATACCGATTAAGACAAAATAGGTCACTATCTCCTGTGCCGCCACACAAATATGATTTCCAAAAGTAGGAATGTACCAGCGCAATCCGGATTTTTTTAAATATCCGGCCGCATCCTTAAGAAGTTTTTCGGATATCTGATGAAACCAGTTCTCCATTCCGTAGACACGTACATCCTTGCCTGCTGCCAACGTAAGACTGCCCCGTTCCAAATATTCCTGCTTTCTGTGTATCTCCGACATGATAATCCGATGGTTGTTGTCATATTTTATCGCCTGTCCCCGTAATACCATGTCCAATGCAAACATAAACAATAAAATCAGCAAAATACGGTAGTCCAACGTAAAAACAACAGTTCCGAAGGTAAATAATCCGATAAGATGAAGCACAAACTCCACCGACTCATTCATCAGCTGCTCCGGTCCGTATGCATTTCCTACAACTGCCTTTGCCCCCTTCGTGAATCTTGCCTGTCCGTTCGCAGGCTCCAGATTTTCATAATCCGTTATGAGACTTTTCCGTACATAGTCCAAGAAAAATACTTTCAGTCTCGTATATACACGCCGATTCTTTAATGTTAGGTTAGCGTAATTTACTAACACATAAGCCACAAGCTCCGCAAATAAAATTCCAGACATATAAAGCAAAAACTGTTTCATATCTCCCTTTGTAATCGTTGCAATCGCCAGAGAAGGAATAAACGCTGTAAGTAGCGGCAACACTACCCTGTAAATCATATACAACGGTGTCAGAAACACGGTCTCCGGGTAGCTTTTAAATAATGTTGTATTCACAAGAACGATATTGTTGAAAAGCGACTCTCTTGCGTTCTTCCGTTTCTTTTGTTCTTTCTTTTCTTCCCCTTCCATATTTCCTCCTTACAGTTCCAAACCATCGTTTCAATCTCTGTTTCCGGTTCTTCTTGTCAGACTCATCCTATCATATTCATTTCATTCTAACATAAAAAGTGCACGAAATGGTCGATTCCGTGCACGAAATTTCAATCTGATTCTGCTGCCGGCACCTTTACACGCCGTTTCTCACTACTGTTTTATAACGGTAGCATAACCTCCGTAGCAAATACCCCCGGCTCATTTTTCCGGTTCACAAAGCCATGGTATTTCTCCGCCACCAAATCAATCCGCCGCAATCCGAAACCATGGCTTCCTTTCTTTTCGCTCACAAGCTCGGAAATCCTCTTTCTCCTGTTCTCTGCTGTCGCATTGGTTACCGATAAGTATAACTGTTTTTTAAACACCCCAATGTAGAGACGAATAAACCGCTTTTCCGCAGGTACCTTTTCGCAGGACTCGATGGCATTGTCCAAAAGGTTTCCCAAAACGGTACAAAGGTCCACATCCGTCACCTGTACCTGCTCCGGCATTTTCGCAGTACAATCCACTGCAATCTGCTTTTTTGCCGCCACGGAAAGCTTACTGCTGACGATAGCATCCACACTGACATTCCCGGTACGGATGGCGATATCAATGGCATCCAAATCCTCCTCCAGATGATCCAGATAAGTCAAGGTCTCCTCCACCTGTCCCATGGAAAGGTACGCCTTTATGGTCTGCATATGATTGTGATAGTCGTGCCGCCAACCCCGCATGGTACGATATATGCTCTGTACCTCGTCCCGCTGGGTCTTTAACACCTTATCCTGATATTCTCCGATGCGTTTTTCCTGGGCACGGGTCAATATTTTGACAGTTATTACCACCGCAAGCACTGTTGTCACAAGCACCGCACCGAGTATAATAAGCCAGATTTTACCGTCCATCCCGTTTCCTCTCCTCCCGGCATCTGTCACTACCGATTGCCGTCCTTCTTACCTTTCGTTCTTATAAAACGCAATAAATGCCTCATTTAACGCCTGGTACCTCGCCTTACTCACCGGAAGTACTTCCCCGTTTTCAAGGATACACTCTGTCTTCCCGATTTGCTCCACCTGTGCAAGATTCACATAAAGGCCTCTTCTTAACAAAAAGAATCCCTTCTTCTCCAATTCTTCGGAACGGGAAGAAATATTCTCCTTCCATTTCCATTCCTTATCTGTACTCTTCAGACAAACATAATGTCCTTCTGCTTCCGCATAAAGAATCTCAGAAAAAGGGATCCGGTGGATTTCTCCTGCGGTCTGAAAGAAGAAGTAGTCCTTCTCCTGCTCCTTTGCCGTTTCACTTATCTGATCCAGAAGGGCAAAAAGTTCCACTTCTTTTACCGGCTTTAACAAATACCGTACCGCTCCTACCTCGTATCCTTCAATTGCATAGTCCTTGATGCCGGTCAGAAACACAATCGTTACCTTTGCATCCTTCTCTCTTACCTTCCGGGCCAGTTCCACTCCGTTCATCTGCCCCATCTGGATATCAAGAAGAAGTAAATTGTAAGGCGCTTTTTCCTCCGATTCAAACAGAAACTGCTCTGCAGAAGTGTAAGTATCTACCGAAGCCTTCCCTCCTGACATCTCCTGCCACGATTCCAACAACTTCGCTATATACTCTCTCTGTGCTTTTTCATCCTCACAAACCGCAATCCGAAACATGGTGTCACCTACCACTCATACGGCGTATTCTGATATACGTAATAATTTAACCAATTGGAGTACAATGCATTGGCATGAGAACGCCACATAAGCAACGGCTTCTTCTCCGGATCATTGTCCGGATAATAATTCACCGGAATATCCGGATTGATGCCCTTTGCCAAATCCCGCTTGTATTCCTTGTCTAATGTCAGACGGTCATATTCCGGATGTCCCAGAACAAAAATATTCTTACCACCCTCCGCCAGCAAAATGAAATAACCTGCTTCCTCGCTTTCTGCCAAAACGGTAAACTTTCCGCTCTGTTCCACGTCCTCCCTGGAAATACCGGTATAGCGGGAATGGGGTGCATAAAACTCATCATCAAAGCCCCGTACCAGAGGCTCTTTGCGATTTAATACCCTGTGGCGATATACGCCGGACAATTTTGCAGGAAGCATTTCCTTATGCACACCATAGTGATGGAATAATCCCGCCTGAGCTCCCCAGCAAATATGAAGGGTGGAGGTCACATTGGTCTCAGACCAGTCCATAATCTGCTTTAATTCCTCCCAATAAGCCACATCCTCAAACTCCATCTGCTCTACCGGTGCACCGGTAATAATAAGTCCGTCGAACTTCTTATGTTTTACATCCACAAAGGTCATATAAAACTGTTCCAGATGACTGAGAGGCGTGTTCGTTCCCACGTAACTTGCCGTAGTTAAAAACGTCACTTCAATCTGAAGCGGCGTATTGGAAAAGCTACGAAGCAGCTGTAACTCCGTGTCCTCTTTAAGGGGCATCAAATTCAAAACGGCAATACGAAGGGGACGGATATCCTGGGTCATGGCACGGCTTTCATCCATAACAAAAATATTCTCCGCTTCCAGTATCTTCTTTGCAGGTAAAAAATTACTTACTTTAACAGGCATATTATTCTTCCTTTCCTCCCGCCAACTGAAGGAATTCCTCTTCCGTAATGACAGGTACATTTAATTCTCTTGCTGTTTTATTTTTTGACGACTGGGATGTCGCATCATTGTTTATCAAATAATCCGTCTTCGCAGACACACTGCCGGCCACCTTGCCGCCCCGTTCTTCGATAAAGACTTTCAGTGCGGAACGTCCGTCAAATTGAAACACCTTTCCGGTAATCACAAAGGTCTTCCCTGCTATCGTGGACGCAAGGGTTGCCGCCGGACGTTCTAAGGTCACAAGAGAAAGTAATTCCTCTGCTTCCGCCCGGTTCTTCTCTGTGGCAAAATAGGCCACAAAAGCTTCCGCAATGACCTCGCCGATGCCTTCCACCGCTACCAGTTCTTCCACATTGGCTTCCATCACGTGGATAATATCCTCATCAAAGGAACGGCAGATGACCTTGGCGGTAGACACGCCGATATTCGGCACTCCCAGTGCATACAAAAATCTGGCCGGCGTTACCGTTTTAGCCGCTTCTACCGAGGCAATCAGGTTCTGATAAGACTTTTCGCCAAATCCTTCCATGGTGGTAATGGCTTCTTTATGATCGGTCAGACGGAACAAATCCGCCGCCTTCGTAATAATCTTCTCGTTTAAAAACTTCTCAATGGTCGCCTCCGACAAACCTTCGATGTTCATGGCATCTCTGGTCACAAAGTGGGCAATGGATTTTACCTTCTTTGCCGGACATTCCGCATTCACACAGTAAAGGGACTTCACTTCGTTTTCAATCTTAAGGCTTGTCTGCTCGCCGCACACCGGGCAACACACCGGAGGCTTTGCTGTACCGCTCTTTGTCAGATTAGCCGCAATCTGCGGAATAATCATATTTGCCTTATACACCTGCACCGTATCGCCAATTCCGAGGGCAAGACTTTCCATAATACTGACATTATGAATGCTGGCACGGGATACCGTGGTCCCCTCCAATTCCACCGGAGCAAAGATGGCTACCGGATTAATCAGGCCGGTTCTGGATGCACTCCACTCAATTTCAAGAAGCTCCGTCTCCGCAATCTCATCGGCCCACTTAAATGCAATGGAATCCCGCGGAAACTTCGCTGTTCTGCCAAGGCTTGTCGCAAAAACAATATCGTCAAAGATCAATACAAGGCCGTCCGACGGAAAATCGTTCCCCGGCAAAGCAGCTTCCATCCTGCCAACCTGTTCTACAACTGTCTCTGGCGTCACAAGTACATGCTCCACGCAGGTAAAGCCCTGTTTTGTAAGAAAATCCATCTGCTCACTTCTGGTAGCAAAGGAAAGATCCTCTTCCGCCGTTACCAGCGTATAAGCATAGAATAACACATTTCTCTGGGCCGTAATCTCATTATTTAACTGGCGCACCGTACCGCTGCAAAGATTGCGCGGATTCTTATACTTTGCCTCCGCGTCTGCAATCTCTCCGTTAATCCGCTCAAACTCAGAATAAGTAATGATCGCCTCACCCCGTACCGTCAAGGTTCCTTTATACGGAATTGAAAGCGGCACGTTTTTATATACTTTTACGTTATTTGTAATAATTTCTCCAATTTCACCATTCCCTCGGGTAACACCTTTGACCAGTTCCCCGTTCTCATAGGTAAGTACATTGGTAAGACCGTCAAGCTTCCAGGAAAGCACCCCGGCTCTTCCCTGCAACCAGTCTGCCAAGGATTCCCGGTCCTTTGTCTTATCCAAAGACAGCATCGGTGCAGCATGGGCTTCCTTCGGCAACTCACTGACAATCTCATACCCCACCTTTACCGTAGGGCTGTCCGCCAGCACGATTCCTGTCTCCTTTTCCAAAGCCACCAATTCATCATATAGAGCATCATATTCATAATTGCTCATAATTTCGGAACTATCCTGATAATATGCCTTTGCCGCCTCTTTTAAAATGCGGTGTAACTCACGCATACGTTCCATTTGTTTTGACTCTCCCATAAAAGCCTCCCCTCCTTTATGCTTTCCGATAGCCGCCGGTTCCTTTTCTTACGCTGTCCGTTCTGCGTCCGCCCTCTTCTGCACCCTTCTTTTCCTTCGGTGCCGCGTAAGTTACACTTCCTTCACTTTTGGACGCATCATGGAGCACCGGTGTATTGGAGGACTTCCGAATCAGGCTCTGCAACTCAGAAAGCTCTTGCGGTGTCAATTTACGATAATCTCCCACTTTCAAATGCCCCAGACGGATATTCATAATCCGAACTCTCTGTAAGTGTACTACCCGATACCCGAAATACTCACACATACGACGAATCTGGCGGTTGAGCCCCTGGGTCAGAATCACTTTAAAACGATACTTGTCCAAAGCTTCAATTTTACATGGTCTGGTGACGGTATCCAAAATCGGCACGCCGCCTGCCATACCCTGCAGAAACTCTTTCGTAATCATTTTATTTACTTTTACGATATATTCTTTTTCATGGTAATTCCCGGCACGGAGAATTTTATTTACGATATCGCCGTCATTGGTCAGAAGAAGCAATCCCTCCGAATCCTTATCCAAGCGGCCGATTGGATAAATCCGCTTTCCGTAGTTTACAAAATCCACCACGTTATCCGGCTCTCTCTTATCACTGGTACAAACAATTCCTCTCGGTTTGTTCAGTGCCAAAAGCACCAAATCTTCTTCCTTTTTTAACTCTTTTCCGTTAAACACTACGGTTTGTCCGGGAAGTACTTTGCTTCCCATCACCGCCCGTTCTCCGTCAATAAATACTTTTCCGTCCTCAATAAAGCCGTCTGCCGCCCGGCGGGAACATACCCCCGCATCCGCCAGATATTTATTAATTCTTACGCCTTCCACTACTTCATCTGCTGCAAATTTCTTCGCCTTCATTGTCAAATCCTTTCTAATAATCCCTGTTCAATGCTCACTTTGCCTGCTTCTTTTTTGCGTTCAGGCTGTGCTTTGCACCACCACTTCGTGACTTTCGTCACTCAGTCGTGGGCGCGCTCGCATGACTTCGCAACTGCATGTGAGCAAGCTCACGCAGTTTGCCTGCATGCTCACTTTGCCTGCACGCAAAAAAAGCTCTCCTGCGTCTACCTGCAGGAAAGCAAAAAAACGCACTGCCCTCCCGGCAAAACGCTGTCATTTATAAACAAAAAATGCATCTGAAGGGACTCGAACCCCCGCTAACATGGTTCCGGAAACCATTGCTCTATCCACTGAGCTACAGATGCAATACAGACATTATATCCAATTAACAACATTTGGTCAAGTAGAAACAGTTGATTTTCTTCTTTTTTTTTGGTATGATAAATGTTGGATGTCAAATTATGTAAAGGAGGGTAATATGCGACGCAAACGATTTATGGCAACGATTTATAGTTCCGCACTTGTGTTGGGACTCTCCTTTTTGTTGTATCCGCAAGTGATCGATTTTCATAAACCGACCGCAAGTACAGAGAGTGTTACCCCGGGGGTTCCGACAACGCCGACTCTCGTTCCTACACTCACGACGACGCCGATTGTAGAACTTGAGACTCCGACTACAGCATTACAGCCAACGTCGAGTCCGGAGCCGACTTCCACACCAAAACCGGAACTAAAACTTCCGACTTTACTGGTTGCAAACGAATTACTCACACCGCTTCCGGGAGCCCAGTCCGCAGTGACCGCTTACATTGAAGCTTACTATAAAAATGATTTTGAAACACTGTCTACTTTGGTAACCGATGCTTCTTTGTTAAACAAAGAACTTATCGAAAGAAACACAGCCAATATTAAAAAGGCTGATGATATTAAGTTGTATGCAAAGCCGGGCGTTAACGGTATCTTCTCCGTAATATATGCAACTTACTCCATATATTATGAAGACATTCCGACTCCGCTTCCGCAATATTCGGAGTACTATGTGAAACGTTCCGCCGATGGTTCCTTTAAAATCGAAACCGTCCCGTTGTCATCAGAAACAAGACAGGCTTTCCAGGTTGCCCGCCGGACCGAGGTTGTTCGGGATCTTTATATCCCGACCCTTATCAAGCGCTATCACAATGCCTGCCTGACCGTCAATGAGACCGTATTGAACGGTTGCGTAACCGATACCGATTATCTTGATCTTGATTACTTGGCATCCCGCTACTCCGTAACGGAATCCTTTTCCGATTATGAGTTTTATGTGTATCCGGGTATCAATGAGTTTGACTATGTGGTTTTTGTAACTTATAATGAAAAAATCGTATTCTCCGACACCCCGGCACCATGTTTTGATTTCTTCTGCATTGATATCAATGACCGCTCCGGTTTCCCTTCTATTTTCCAGGGAGAGATTATAGAAGCAACAAAAACATATTTGGATGCCCTTGAGTATAGCGAGACAATTCAAAATAAATTGGCAGAAATCGAAAAGAAAATGCAACAGGCAATACTTACCGATGACGATTTATATGACTTTTATATGCTTATGAGCTCCGCTTCCGAATCGGAAGGCTAATTAACCTACTACAGGGCATACGGTGTAGTCGTATGCCCTGTTTTTGTTTTATGGCAGTCAGTAAACTCTATCCACAACTTATCAATTGCTTTTTCTCTGAGGAATAATAAAACACGTGATCCGTCAACACCTCCTCCGGTTCCACCTGTGTCTCGTTTACTTCTCTCACCATTTCATTCAGTCGCTCTTCTCCGATTTCCTCCTCCTTTAATAACAATACTTCGTGCACACTGCTTGGTATGATATAAAATCCGCCGGAAAAACGTTTTGCCAGTTCCTCTAACATGTCCGGATACAGAATTACGGCAGCTCCGTTTATTTTCCGATGATTGGTCAATACATACAACTGATTGCTTCGTAACTGCTGATCCGGCTTACGTAAAATCTCACGAAACGGCAATTCCAGCCGCAATCTCTTTTCCACACATTCCAATACCATATATTCTACATACTCCAACCGTTCCGGAAACAACTTCCGCGTATTTTCCGCTATTACCGGGAAATACACTTCCACCTCTCCCAATTCCAAAGACTTCCATATTTCCCTCGGAAGCCGGAAGCTTTTTACTCCTTCCTCCGAATCCTCTGTTAAAACATAAAACACTGCAGCCAAATCAAGAAACCGTACATATACTGCCTGTTCCAAATCATCTTTATTTTTCTCATAATCAAGCAACCGGAAAAACAAATTCTTCTCAATCCACTCTTTCTTCGTGTATGTTTCTACCTGTTCCTTTATGGTGGGACTTTCCCCCTGTACAATGTTTCTAACATAATCTGCCAATGCGTCGACACTCTCCCCTAAACAATGGGACTGAAACATCTCGTCCATATAAAAACACGGAACACATTCGCTGTTTTCTTTCCGGACGTTCAATACCTCTTTTAATACTCCGTTATTTTTTCTAACTTGTGTCAATTCCGTCTCATACCCATCCCCTAGTAACGACCGGATTTGCTCACAAAGTAACCGGCCGAACAAGCCATAAGCTTCCTCGGACCATCCTGTCTGATTCTTCATAAAATCAATCTTCTCCTTTTCAATACTACTGTTAAACAACTGTTACAAATTCCATGGAAGGATGCTTCGAAACGAAGCGTTTAGAAAATAGAAATTCGAATCTCACTATGTATCTATATTTTATCAGAGTCTTTTCCCAAACACAAGTTGGGATTCTTCACAAACTTCCCCTTCGTTCTTTATGCATAATGACGAAATCATACTCACAAAAAAAGTGGCGAAAACCCTTTATTTATGCGGATTTTCGCCTTTTTATCATTCTCCTCACTTATTTCCTGTTTTCCCCGGAAAGATAATCATCGATTCCTTTCGCTGCTGCCTTTCCTGCACCCATCGCCAGTATAACGGTAGCGGCCCCTGTTACCGCGTCTCCGCCGGCAAACACTGCGGCCTTACTGGTACTTCCGTTCTCCTCCGTTGCCACAATACAGCCTCGTCTGTTTGCATCAAGCCCTTCTGTGGTGGATACAATCAGCGGATTCGGGCTGGTTCCCAGAGACATAATCACCGTATCCAGTTCCAGTTCAAACTCAGAATCCGGAATCTCCTGCGGTTGCCTTCTGCCTGAAGCATCCGGTTCCCCCAGTTCCATCTTCATGCAGCGCATTCCCCGCACCCAACCATTTTCATCCACCAAAATTTCCTTCGGATTAGTCAGCAACAGGAAAACTACACCCTCTTCCTTTGCATGGTGAACTTCTTCAACTCTCGCCGGAAGTTCTTCCTCACCTCTGCGGTACACGATGGAAACTTCGGCGCCCAGTCTTAATGCGGTTCTTGCCGCATCCATGGCTACATTTCCTCCACCGACTACCGCAACCTTTTTCCCTGCTGCAATCGGCGTATCATATCCGTCTGCAAAGGCTTTCATTAAATTGTTTCTCGTTAGGTATTCATTGGCAGAAAACACACCGTTGGCATTCTCGCCCGGAATCCCCATGAACTTCGGCAAACCTGCACCGGTACCGATAAATACCGCGTCAAACCCTTCTTCTGTCAAAAGTTCATCTATGGTAACCGATTTTCCCACTACTACGTTGGTCTCAATCGTTACACCCAGTGCTTTTACATTTTCTATTTCACTTTTTACCACCGTGTCCTTCGGCAACCGGAACTCCGGAATGCCGTATACAAGTACGCCGCCCGGCTCGTGTAATGCTTCAAAAATCGTAACATCGTATCCGTTTTTTGCCAAATCTCCCGCACAGGTAAGACCGGCCGGTCCGGAACCGATAACTGCTACTTTCTTATTCTTCTTTTCTGCGGAAACCACCGGATGAACTCCGTGTTCTCTCGCATAATCCGCAGCAAAACGCTCCAGCTTTCCGATGGATATAGCCTCACCCTTTATTCCACGGATACATTTTGCTTCACACTGGGACTCCTGCGGACAAACACGTCCACACACAGCAGGAAGGGCCGAATACTCCGAAAGTACATGATATGCACCTTCCGCATCCCCTTCACCGATTTTCCCGATAAACCGCGGAATATCAATATTCACCGGGCATCCCGTCTGGCATTTCGGATTCTTACACTTTAAGCATCGGTCTGCTTCTGCCTTTGCCTCTTCCATAGAATACCCGAGGCAAACCTCATTAAAATTATGTGCACGCTCCGACGCATCCTGTTCCCGCACCGGAATTCGCTTTAATACATCCATTCTGTTTCTCCTATACACTGTCTATTATTACTCACAGTTTCCGCAACCACCGTGATAGGTCGCTCCTTCTTTTTCTTTTAAATATCTGCGGCCTTCTTCCGTCTTATACATCTGCTGACGCTTCATTGCCTGATCAAAATCTACCAAATGACCATCAAACTCCGGACCGTCAACGCATGCAAACTTAATCTCATCGCCTACTGCCACACGACAGGCACCGCACATCCCTGTACCGTCTACCATAATCGGGTTCAAACTCACAATGGTCGGAATGCCAAGTTCCTTTGTAAGCAAGCTTACAAACTTCATCATAATAAGCGGACCGATGGCAACCACAAGGTCGTATGACTTCTTCTCTTCTGAAACCAATCGCTTGATACAGTCGTTTACATTTCCCTTCATACCGTAAGAACCGTCATCCGTGGTTATATAAAGATCGGCAGCAACCGCATTCATCTCATTTTCTAATATGACAAGACTCTTATTTCTTGCTCCGATAATACAATCCGCTTCGATCCCGTGTTCACTGAGCCACTTTACCTGCGGATATACCGGTGCAGTCCCTACCCCGCCGGCAACAAATAACACCCGCTTATGAAACGAACCTGCCTTAACCTCATCAATCCACTCACAGTATTTTCCTAACGGTCCCACGAAATCCCGGAAACAATCCCCTGTTTCCATGGCGGCCATCCGATAGGTAGATGCACCCACAATCTGAAATACAATGGTAACCGTACCGGCTTCTCTGGAGTAGTCACAAATCGTAAGCGGAATCCGCTCTCCGATTTCATCTATCTTCACGATCACAAACTGTCCCGGCAGGCAGGATTTTGCAACGCGTTCCGCCTTTACTTTCATCATCACAATCGTATCGCTCAACTGCTTTTTTTCTATAATCTCATACATTTGCGTTTCATGTTCCTTCCAATTAATCCCAAATTACTCCCGCAGCACCCACTATTTTCCCAGTATAACACATCTCCTAAAAAATATCTATAGTTTGCATACGTTTTTTTTGCTTTAATTTCTAATATTTTCCTTTTCTTAACTTTTTTACTCAAAATTGAAAAAAGGGCTTTACTTCAATTCTTTGTTGTGCTAAAATATTACAGTATAGAGGCGATTATGAACCACATGATTATAAAGGAGGCCACTTCAATAATGAGTAAAACAATCAGAACCCCGGCAGTTGATTATTTATTTGACGCCATCCTGTCTCTTAAGGACAGAGAAGAATGCTACACTTTTTTTGAAGATGTATGCACTATCAACGAACTGTTATCTCTTTCCCAGCGTTTTGAGGTTGCAGCTATGTTGCGCTCCCACAAAACCTATCTGGAAATCGCGGAAAAAACCGGTGCTTCCACCGCTACCATCAGCCGTGTAAACCGTTCTCTTAACTATGGTAATGACGGATATGATATGGTGTTTGAGCGTGTACATTCCTTACCGTTTGATGTCAACTCCACCAAGTAAGTGAAACAAAAAAGGAGCAACTGCAACATTGCAATTGCTCCTTTTCTTTTTGTCTATTTCTTTTTTTCTTCCTGCTTTTTCTTTTCTTCTAACTTCTTTTTTTCTTCCTGCTTTTTCTTTTCTTCTAACTTTTTCTTTTCTTCCTGTTTCTTCTTTTCTTCCTGCTTTTTCTTCTCCTCTGCCTTTTTCTGCTTATCGTCCTTTTCCTCGGCAGATGCGGATAACGGTGCAAATTCCTTGTCAATAATCTGCTCTATCAGCTGTTTTTTCATATAAACATCAAAGCTCAACATACAAATCAAAGACAACTTCCGCAAAAAATCCTGCTGACTTTTCTCTTTTACATTGTCATAGGTCCCCTGTACCGCTTTCCACTTTCTTGCAACATCCTTAGCCACCACATCAGACTGCGCCTTCTGGATCGCAAAAATCTCTTCGTATATTTTTTCGAAAGGAACTTCTCCCGCACCGTCAAAAAACATCTCGTTCAGTGGCTTTAACACCGATTGGATGTCCGTGATGGATAACACACCTTTCAAATAATAAATCAAAATCAAAAGGTACATATGGTCCTTGGAGTATTTCTTCTTGCTCGGAGATGGAAGTAACTCATTTTTCGTATAATTATTTATCATGGTCTTGGTAAGCAGCTTATCTTCATCATACCGTTTGGAAGAAGCAAGATGACGATCCATAAACGTGGTCACCTGATCCATGTAAAGATCAATATTCGGCAATTCATCCGGTTCTACGTAGGAAATCTCCTTTAAGCGGTCCAAAAGCTCCCGCAATCCTTCACTATCTTCCCATGCCATGGCCATACCCCCTTCTTTCTATCTCTATATTATATAGTATTTGAAACCACGTTGCAAGTACTTTCTTTTTTTCCTTCGCTATGCTATACTGTAACACAGATATGGTTTCATTACAGAAAAGAGGTTCTCATGAGTATATACGATACACTTAATCCAATGCAAAAGGAAGCGGTCTTTTTTGACAAAGGACCGCTCTTAATTCTGGCCGGTGCCGGGTCCGGAAAAACAAGAGTACTGACCCACCGCATCGCTTATCTGATTGAGGAACAAGGCGTCAGTCCGTTTCAGATTTTAGCCATTACCTTTACAAATAAGGCTGCAAAAGAGATGCGGGAGCGTGTGGACAAAATCGTCAGCTACGGGGCGGAAAACATCTGGGTCAGCACCTTTCACTCCACCTGTGTGCGGATTCTGCGACGCTTTATCGAATCCTTAGGCTACAGCCGGAACTTTACCATTTACGATGCCGACGACCAGAAGACATTAATCCGTGACATCTGTAAGGCCTTAAATATCGACACAAAACAGGTAAAGGAGCGTACCTTCCTGTCCGCTATTTCTTCTGCCAAAGACGAGCTGATTTCTCCGGAAGAATACGCAATGAAGGCTTCTATGGACTTTTCCAAGAAAAATTTTTCCAGAGTCTATACCGAATATCAAAAGCGGTTAAAAGCAAGCAATGCTCTGGATTTTGACGATTTGATTTTTAAAACCGTGGAGTTGTTCCAGACCAACCCGGAGGTGCTTGACTACTATCGCCGCCGCTTCCGTTATATCATGGTGGACGAGTATCAGGATACCAACACCGCCCAGTTCCGGCTGATTTCTTTGCTGGCTTCCTATACCAATGAAGAAGGCGAAACGGAACAGAATCTTTGTGTCGTAGGTGACGATGACCAGTCCATTTATAAGTTTCGCGGAGCAAATATAAAGAATATTTTGAACTTTGAAAAAATCTATCCGGATGCCCATGTTATCCGCCTGGAACAAAATTACCGTTCCACCGGGAACATCTTATCTGCCGCTAACGAGGTCATTCATCACAACCTGGGCCGAAAAGATAAGTCACTCTGGACCGAGAATGAAGAAGGTTCTCCTGTTTTCTTTACCCAGTATCCTACGGATTTCGGCGAAGCGGAAGGCGTTGCCCAAAGCATCAAAGAACACGTGGAAGAAAACGGGGCCGCCTACAAGGATTTTGCCATCCTGTACCGCACCAATGCCCAGTCCCGTGCCTTTGAAGAAAAACTGGTGGCTCGAAATCTTCCGTACCGCATTATCGGAAGCATCAACTTCTATCAAAGAAAAGAAATCAAGGACATCCTTGCTTACTTAAAAACCATTGACAATGCCCTGGATAATCTGGCAGTAAAACGTATCATCAATGTTCCGAAACGCGGCATCGGCCTGACTACCGTGGATCGCATTGACGAATATGCCGAAACACATGACATGACCTTTTACGAGGCACTTCGTCATGCGGAATTTATTCCATCCGTTGCCAGAGCCTGTGGAAAGCTAACCTCCTTTGTTGCCTTTATCGAAGCACTCCGGAGTAAACTTGCTTCTCCTGCCTATACGGTAAAACATCTGATTGAAGAAATCATGGAAGGAACCGGACTTACGGAGGAAATCAAGGCCTCTGCTGCTGATGAGGAGGAAGCAGGAGAACGTCTTGCCAATATCGACGAGTTGATTAACAAGGCTGTGTTATACGAGCAAAGTGCGGACGAGCCTAGTCTAAGCGGATTTTTGGAAGAAGTAGCCCTTGTTGCGGACATTGACACCCTGGATGCTTCCACTGACGTGGTTGTTCTTATGACACTGCATGCCGCAAAAGGTCTGGAGTTTCCGTATGTTTACCTGTGCGGCATGGAAGACGGTCTCTTCCCGAGTTACTCTTCCATCAATGCGGACAACCCACAGGAAGAGATTGAAGAAGAACGCCGGTTGTGCTACGTTGGCATTACCCGTGCCATGAAGGAACTCCACTTAAGTGCCGCTTCCGCCCGTATGGCACGAGGCGAAACCCAGTACAACCCTACCTCCCGTTTTATCAAAGAAATCCCACGGTATCTGCTAAAAATGGAACAAGCCGGGTCCGGCAGTACCTTCCGTAACAGCAATGCCTTTGGGGGCAGTCCAATCCGCAACCTTTCCGGAGCCAGCATCCCGGTTCCGAGAAAATCCTATAGCAATGCCGACCGTGATTTTGACTTTGAAAAGCCGAAACCGCGTCCCGCTGCCGTGCCGTATAGTGCAACGCAAGCCCCTGCAAGAAATTTCGGTTCTGCCTCCGCATCTTCCCTTGATTATGCCGTAGGCGATACCGTACGCCACATCAAGTTCGGCGTAGGCACCGTAACCAACATTGTAAACGGCGGTCGCGACTTCGAAGTAACCGTTCTTTTTGAAAATTACGGTGTAAAAAAACTGCTTGCCTCCTTTGCAAATCTAAAAAAATGTTAAATTTACATTTTTAACCTAGTATTTTATACATATCTATGGTATACTCTAATTAAATACAAAAAGATATTGTCGGTATATTACGAACAGAAAGGAAGAATCCATTATGTCAAATACACTGAAAAAATTAGAACAACTTGTTGCAAAAAATGAAAAACTGGCTCGTCTTCTTCACATGAAGAAGGAAGAAGAAGTTGTTGTAGAGAAGAAGAAAAATACCGCGCTCTACGTATTTGCGATTATCGGAGCCATTGCCGCTATCGTTGCTATTGTTTATGCGGTATATCGTTATCTGCATCCGGTTTACATCGAAGATGGCGAGTTTGAGGATGACTATGATGAGTTCATCGAAGACACCTATGTTCCGGGAACCGCATCTGATACAGATTTTGACGAGTAAAAAATATTCGCAACACGAAAGGCATACGGAGCTATTCCGTATGCCTTTTTTTAAATTTTTGTTGCAATTTTCAGATTTTCTGTTACAATCGTCTTTGTGTGCATAAAATATTGTTATGAGGTGTTTCCATGAAGGCGATTTCTTTCCAAAACAGACCGGTATCACATAAGAATCCAAAATCCATTTCGGACCTTTTCGCAGAATACATACTGGCTCCTGCTATCCGTTTTGCAAAGAAGCAGGCAGTACTTTGCATTGCGCTTTTTGCAATGCTTATTACCTGTATCCTTGTGCCGGTAGATCACACCTATCTTTCTTATTTTGATATGCGCACGCTGGCTACTTTATTTTGTACCCTGGCTGTGGTCGCTGCATTTTCCCACATCCATTTATTTGAAGTCATCAGTAAAACCATCGTCATCAAGCTCCATACCCTGCGCAACGCCGCTCTGGGTCTGGTTCTCATTACATTCATCGGTTCCATGCTTCTTGCAAATGACATGGCTCTTCTTACCTTTTTGCCTCTCGGCTATTTTGTATTAAACAGCACCGGCAACAAACAGGCCATGGCTTTTGTTTTCATCATGCAAAACATCGCTGCCAACTTAGGCGGCATGGTCACCCCTTTTGGTAACCCGCAGAATTTGTATTTATACTCCTATTTTAATATCGATACCGGGGAATTTGTAAAAATAATGTTGCCGTCTTTCCTTACGGCAACACTCTTAATTTTCCTTATTTGTCTTTTCATAAAGCCAACCCCGTTGGTACTGCAAAAGGATGAAAATCATCGTCTTCCTCTGGGAAGAACCATTTTATATTCCGTATTGTTTGTCTGTAGTATTTTGATTGTATTTCGTGTTATTCCTTACATTGCAGGCACCATTGTTATTACGGCTATTTTGCTGTTTTGTGACAAAAAATCCATAAAGGAAGTGAACTATCCGTTACTTGCCACCTTCTGCGCCTTTTTCGTGTTCAGTGGGAACCTGGCAAGAATCCCGGCTGTAAGTGCATTTTTCTCCGGATTGTTACCGATGAATACACTCTTATTCGGTATCCTTTCCTGTCAGTGCATCAGCAACGTGCCGAGCGCCGTGCTGTTATCCCATTTTACCGCGGATTATCATAGTCTGCTTCCGGCAGTCAACATCGGCGGACTGGGAACCCTCATTGCATCCCTGGCCAGCCTGATTACCTTTTCTGAGTTCAAAAAGCACAATCCGGGCAAAACAAAACACTATATCCTTTTGTTTTCCCTGATCAACTTCGGATTTATGATTGTGTTATATGTTGTTCAAAGCCTGCTTCTGTAGCAGGCTTTTTTCTACGAAACGATTGAATTTCTATCTTACTCGTTGTCCGTAACACCGTTTTCCTTGATTCTTTCCAGTTCCTCTTCTTTATTCCACAAGAAGCTGAACCGAATCTCGGTGCCTTCTTTAATCCTCTTTAAATTCTCCATGTGCTTAAGTAAAATCACTACCGCCACCCCAAAGAAAATAAGGGCAGCCAAAGAATCTTCTCTCCGTTTTGTACGAAAAGGGATACCAACAAATCAAAGTCTGTTGGTATCCCCCTTTTATTTATCCCCTAACTAGATTCTATACGATTCCGGGCATAATAGCAAGCCCTTTTCTTCTGTAACTTCTCAGATTACAGAACAATGTCAAGATGAATTCTTTCCTTCTCCTCGTTCACCTCGTCCTGCTCTGTCTTCCCGCTTGCACGCTCTGCCAGAAGTTCCTTGATTTTTGCGGTCAATTCCTCAATGGTACTTGCGGTTACCTTGTTCGGATTTACCGGCTTATTATCATCCTTCCCCGGCTCCGGTTTATGGTCAACCTTCTCTTTTTCATCTCTCTTGCGCTCCGCCTTTTCTTCCTTTTCCTTCTTCTCGGCACGGATCTCCTTCTGCTCATTCAGTCGGTCTTCCTGCATCCGTACGGTCTGTTTGGTCAATTCGGCAAAGTAGGTCACTACACCGTCCTTATCCACGGTGATACCCATACGCTTAATCTGATCCGCATCCTCACCCAGTTCTTCCTTCACCTCATCAAACTTCTCATCTGCGGTATCGATAATGCCCACATACTTTTCCTTTACGGCTTCATCTGCAGCCATTTCTTCCAAGGTCTGCGGATCAATCACACAACTGTATTTCTTGGTAGACTGGTTATGATAGTACTGTGCTTCCTCATCGGTAGAAAACTCTGCCACAAAGAAATCAATGTCTCCGTACTTTTCCTTTAACTCCGCCAAAAGGGTCTTGGCAGC
>JAZNBY010000098.1:0-32709 GCA_045587325.1 Lachnospiraceae bacterium
CGGTCTCGGTGCCCATTACGGTGCAGAGAACTTGGGAGCAACGGTTGTTCCAAAGTCTACGGGTAATACGAAGAAGTTGATTACCATGATGAAGGGTTTCGGTGCAACGGCCCTTGCCTGCACGCCGTCTTACCTTATGCATATTGCGGAAACTCTGGAAGAGCAGGGAGATATTCCGAATATTAAGTTAAAGGCAGCTATCTGCGGTGCAGAGCCGTGGACCGAGAACATGCGTAAGCAGATTGAAGAGAAGCTTCACATCCATGCCCATGATATTTACGGCTTGTCTGAGGTTATGGGACCGGGTGTTGCCTGCGACTGTATTTATCATAAGGGTCTCCATGTATATGAAGATCATTTCCTACCGGAAATCATCAGTCCGGAGACTTTACTGACCGTACCGGAGGGTGAGACCGGTGAGCTTGTGTTTACTACCCTTACCAAGGAAGGTATTCCGCTCATTCGTTACCGTACCAAGGATTTGACCAGTATTTCCTATGATTAGTGTGAGTGTGGCAGAACCTTAGCCCGTATCAGCCGCTTCAAAGGACGTTCCGACGATATGTTGATTATCCGAGGGGTAAATGTATTCCCGTCCCAGATTGAAGCTGCACTTCTTGAAATGTCCGGTACCACGCCGAACTACTTTATGATTGTGGACCGTGTAAATAACCTGGACACCTTAGAAGTACAGGTAGAAGTAGAGGAGCGTTTCTTCTCCGATGAAATCAGGGAGTTAGAGCGTCTCAATAAGCAGATTGTACATACCATCCAGCAGGCCATCGGTCTGGCGGTTAAGGTTACGCTGGTAGAGCCGAAGACTTTAGAGCGTAGTATGGGAAAGGCAGTACGTGTACTGGATAAGAGAAAGCTGGTTTAAGTGAGGGCTGCCTGTGAGGCAGGGAAAGGAGCATCCTATGTATTTAGAGCAGTTATCGGTTTTTATGGAAAATAAAGTCAGCCGTTTAAATGAGGTATTACTTCAGTTAAAGACAAGCAAAGTAAATGTGTTATCCTTAAGCCTTGCGGACACCAGCGAATTCGGAGTACTGCGTTTGATCGTAGATAATCCGGAGGAGGGCCGCAGAGTATTAAAGGAAAATGGATTTTCTGCACGACTGACCAAGGTGCTTGCGATTAAGCTTCCGAATGAAGTAGGTACACTGCAGGGGGTTCTGGAACTTCTCGGAAATGCGGGAATGAACGTAGAGTATATGTACGTTCTTGCCAATGCAAAGGAGTTTTCCGGTATGATTATGAAGACAGCAAATCCGGAAGAAGCCGCAAAAGTTTTGGCGGATGCAGGCATTGCATTTGTAAATGCAGAGGAAGTAGGTAAAATCGGAGCGTAATAGCTTTGAAAACAAAAAGTAAAAAATATCCGCCGAAAGGGTTGACATTTCTCCGGTAGGCGGATATAATATATACAAAATGCTTCATCACTTTAAAGCGCAACGCCTTAAAGCGCAACGCTTTAAAGTGAAAGTAAAATAATAAAAATGAAAGTTTCCGTAATAAGGAGGAGAAAAGTATGTTGGTAAAGATTATTCTGTTGATCATCTTTTTCGGTACGATGATCGGAGTCGGTGTATACTCCAGAAAGCATGCAACGGATGTGAACGGATTTGTATTAGGCGGCAGAGGCGTAGGCCCGTGGCTTACGGCGTTCGCTTACGGTACCTCTTACTTTTCCGCAGTTGTATTTGTAGGCTATGCGGGTCAGTTCGGTTGGAAGTACGGCATTTCCGCTACCTGGATTGGAATCGGTAATGCATTAATCGGTTCCTTGCTTGCCTGGGTAATTCTCGGTCGCCGTACCCGTATAATGAGTAAGCACTTCGGTTCTAAGACCATGCCGGACTTTTTCGGAAAGAGATATGACAGTAATAAGCTTCGTATTGCCGCATCTGTCATTTCCTTCATCTTTTTGATTCCGTATACCGCATCTGTTTATAACGGATTATCCCGCCTGTTCGGAATGGCGTTTGATATTCCATATGCTGCATGTGTCATCGGAATGGCAGTATTGACCGGCGTGTATGTTATTTTGGGTGGATACATGGCAACTGCTATCAACGATTTTATCCAAGGCATTATTATGTTATTTGGTATTGTAGCAGTGATTGTAGCTGTGTTAAACGGTCAGGGTGGCTTTACGGAGGCAATTAAGAATCTTGCAGAGTTTGAAAGTGATGTAGCGGTTACTGCAGGCCAGAAGGGTGCATTTACTTCTTTCTTCGGACCGGATCCCTTAAATCTCATGGGAGTAGTGATTCTTACGTCTCTCGGAACATGGGGCTTACCGCAGATGGTACATAAGTTTTATGCAATCAAAGATGAAAAAGCGGTACGTACCGGTACCATTATTTCTACCTTGTTTGCTGTGGTGATTTCCTGTGGATGTTATTTTCTGGGTGGCTTCGGTCGTTTGTTTGACTCTCCGGCAATTCACGGAGAGAATGGTGCAGTGGTGTATGACGCCGTTGTACCGACCATGCTTTCCAAACTGCCGGATATCTTAATCGGCATTGTAATTGTACTGGTGCTTTCCGCATCCATGTCTACCTTATCGTCTTTGGTAATGACATCCAGTTCCACACTGACTTTGGATGTCATTAAGGGAAGCATTGCAAAGAAAATGGGCGAGAAAAAGCAGCTTCTTTGGATGCGACTGCTGATTGTCTTCTTTATTGTGGTATCCGTAGTGATTGCCCTTGACCCGCCGACCTTTATTGCACAGCTTATGGGTATCTCCTGGGGCGCACTTGCGGGTGCTTTTCTGGCACCGTTCCTGTATGGTTTATACTGGAAGGGCGTTACGAAGGCGGCGGTTTGGGCCAGTTTTGCAACCGGTGTCGGAATTACCGTCGCAAATATGTTCTTAAAGTTTATCGAGTCTCCGATTAATGCAGGTGCCATTGCCATGGTAGCAGGCTTAATCGTTGTGCCGGTAGTAAGTCTTCTTTCTCCGCACATGAAGAAAGAAGTGGTAGAAGACTGTTTTGCATGCTATGAGAAAAAGGTAGTGGTTGAGAATAAAATCGCACTTCCGAAGGAAGAAACAACGGAAGAAAAGTAAGAGAAATGTGGAATTTAGTTGCAAAATGAAGAAAAAAGAGGTAAACTGATAGAAGGGTAATCTATAGAAAGGTACCGATGCTTGATTCGGTTTACAAAGGCATATTGCAATGAGTACAAAGAAAAAAGCGAGTTCGAAGGTAAAAGCGCCTTCGGCAGAAGCTGAAGAGAAAGCAAAGGCAAAACCATCTACCGGGAAGAGCAGGTCATCCGGCAAGAAAAAAAGTACCGTGGTGACAGAACCGACTGAGAGTAAGGAAGAGGTGTCTGTCGGGTCATTGTTGTCGAATGAAGCGGTAGAAATAAAAGAGATTATAGAAGTTACTCCGGAGGAAACAAAGGAGAAGAAAAAGAAGACAGTTGGAGAAAAAAAGAGTCCTGCACGGAAGAGTTCTGTTTTAAACGGAATTGCAGCTTTTTTTGCCCTGTTGTGCTATCCTTTTGTGGCTATATGGAAAGGTGCGCAGAAAGAGACCAGATATTTTCTTTTGGGAGTTTCCTTGTTCGGCGTAGTTATGACTGCCGGCGTAATTGTTCTTTCCATAAAACTGGCAGATACAAAAAAAGAACTGCAATCCGTACAGACCATGTCGGTGGGCTTACAGGAAGATCTCGAAGATGCATTGGATGAAGTGGCGCAGAAGGATTTGTTGTTGTTTTCCAGGCCGAAGCCGAGTATGACGGAAAGTGTCCGGGCTACACCGATTCCGACACCGACGCCGACACCGACGCCAATCCCGAGTCCAACTCCGGTTCCGCCGAAGTATGTGGTATGTGTAGATGCAGGTCATGGAGACAAGGACGGAGGCGCAGGTTATTATGAGCAGCGGGAAGATGGCCTGTGGTATTGTGTCCGGAGAGAAAAGGATGATAATCTCCGAATGGCCAAGTGGTTTGGGGAAGCTTTGGAGGAATATGGTGTAAAGGTTATCCTGACCAGAGACACGGATGTATTCCTTACCCTGGATGAGCGAACGAATATTGCAAATGAGGCTGAGGCAGATGCGTTAATATCCTTTCATCGTAATTCCTACGACGGCAACAATGATGTAAAGGGAGTGGAATTCTGGATACATAGTAGTAAGCCTGAGGGGGCACGAATCCTTGCATCTGATATGTTGGCTGCCATTATGGAAGTAGGAGGAATGGTAAACCGTGGAGTAAAATGGGGCTCCATGTCCAGTACAAAAGAAGATTACGCTATAAACCATGATGCGGAAATGACCAGCATGATTGTGGAATTAGGTTTTATTTCCTGCGAAGCGGATAACGAGGCATATGACACTTACGGGAAGCAGTATGCAATAGAGATGGCAGAGGCAGTTTTTGAGTGGCTGGAAGAACGAGAGAATGAAGAATAGATAATAACAGAAAATCAATGAGTAAGAAAGCCTCACAGACAGAAGTGTTTGTGAGGCTTGTGTGCTATAAATAAAGGGAGTGTCTACAGAAGGGAGAGAATGGGCGATGATTTGGTGTGTAGATGATGATGCGACAATCCGGGATATCGAAGTGTATACGCTTACTTCCACCGGTTTTCAGGCGGAAGGGTTTGCGGACGGAAGGAGTATGTTTGCGGCACTGGAGAAAGAGAAGCCGGAGCTTATAGTGTTAGATATTATGCTTCCGGGGGAAGATGGCGTGGAAATTTTAAAGAAACTTCGTGAAAATCCGGAGACAAAAAAGATTCCGGTCATTATGGCTACGGCAAAAGGGACGGAAATGGATAAAATACATAGCCTGGATCTCGGTGCAGATGACTACCTTGTAAAGCCTTTCGGTGTCATGGAGATGGTATCCCGTATTAAGGCGGTACTGCGCAGATGTGAGAATACGGAGAAAGAGAAGGAGATTCTTTTGGCGGGAGATATCAAGCTTAATCGAAACAAGCATATCGTTACGGTAGCGGGAGAGCGGGTAACATTAACACTAAAAGAGTATGAGATTTTACGTCTTTTCTTAGAAAATCCGGGTATGGTATTTGACAGGGAGAAGCTATTGATGCAGGTGTGGGGTGTAGATTATTTCGGCGAAACCAGAACGGTAGATATGCACATTAAGACACTACGGCAAAAGTTAGGCGATAGCGGAAAAATGATAAAGACCGTAATCGGCGTCGGATACCGCATGGAGGTGGAAGAATGACAAAACGTATTTTTCGTTCCATTTTGTTGGTGGCATCTACGGTACTGTTGTTAAGTCTGTCTGCGATTTTTGGGGTAATCTATAATCATTTTTCCAAAGTACAGAAGGAGCGTCTGACAGCAGAGGCAAATCTTGCGGTGCAAGGAGTGGAATTGAACGGGAGTGCATATTTATCCGGGCTTTCTGCGGAAGAATTCCGTATTACATGGGTTGCAACAGATGGCAGTGTCTTATATGATACACAGGCTGTGGCGGAAGAAATGGATAACCATGTAAACAGAGAAGAGATCACGGAAGCGTTTCAACACGGAGTCGGTGAGAGTTCCCGCTATTCGGATACATTGATGGAAAAAACACTGTATTATGCAAAACGATTGTCGGACGGAACGGTGCTTCGCGTATCGTCCGGTCTGACATCCGAGTTTTCGCTTTTGTTCCGGGTGATTGTACCGATGGTAACGGTGTTCCTTTTGGCAGTCATATTTTCGGCAGTGTTTGCCAAACGTATGGCCAGACGAATTGTGAATCCGCTCAGTCGTTTAAATCTGGACCGACCGTTGGAAAATGAAGCATACGAAGAACTATCTCCGATTTTGGGAAAGGTAAACAAGCAACACAAGCAGATCACGGAACAAATGGTTTTATTAAAGCAAAAAGCGGATGAGTTCGAACAAATCATAGCTTCCATTAACGAAGGAATTGTTTTGCTGAATGAACAGGGTGTAGTAATCAGTATGAACCCGGCGGGGAAGCAATTGTTTGGCATTTATACGAAATGTGCGGGGCTGGATTTTTTTGTTGTGGCGCGGAGCACGGAAATGAGCCATGCAATCAAGAAGGCACTGGCGGGTGAGAAAAAAGATTTCCGCATGCAAAAGAACGGAAAAGAGTATCAGTTTGATGTGAGTCCGATTACGTCCGACGGGCAGCTTTTGGGTGTGGTGATTTATGCGTTTGATATTACGGAACAGGCGCTGGCAGAAAAAAGCCGCCAGGAGTTTACCGCGAATGTTTCCCATGAGTTAAAGACACCGCTGCAATCGATTATGGGAAGTGCGGAACTTATGGAGAATGGTTTGGTAAAGCCGGAAGATATGCCACGTTTCTTGGCGAATATCCGAAGAGAAGCAGGACGGCTGGTATCCTTGATTAACGATATTATACATTTGTCGGATTTGGATGAGAATACGGAAGTTGTGAAGGAATCCGTAGAGTTGGATGGTGTAGTGAAAGAGGTTTTCGGCGTGCTGCAACCGGCAGCGGAGCAAAAGAATGTAACCCTCTTGTTTGAAGAAACACAGGTGATAGCGAGAGGTGTTCGCCGTTATTTGTATGAGATTTTATACAATCTTTGTGACAATGCCATTCGTTATAATAAAGAGGGAGGAAGGGTAACGGTTTCCGTGAAACAGGAGGGAGAAAGTACCATAGTGAAGGTGACGGATACCGGAATCGGGATTCCGAAAGAACACCAGGCAAGAGTGTTTGAACGCTTCTACCGGGTGGACAAAAGTCATTCCAGAGAAACCGGAGGCACCGGTCTGGGACTTTCCATCGTAAAGCATGCGGTACAGTATCATGACGGAACCGTAAAGATGGAGAGTGTTCCTGGAGAGGGAACGGTAGTTACGGTGACATTTTAGTCAGGCACTTGATAGGTTTAGTTTACCCGTATCTGCCATGTATTAAAACAATGTAATAGGTGTTGAAAAAACACAACCTGATAGGTTATAATGTGAAGGGACTGTTAGGTTAGATAAACAAAGGAGAAACTATGAAAAGGACATTGGTTAAGGTAATATTGGGATATCTGACAATTAGTTTTTCGGTTTTCTTTTTGTATAAGTATCAGATGGATAGTTCCAATGAAACAATTGCAGTATGGAATGAAACAGAGCATGTTCCGGCAGAGCAAGTTGAAGCAACAAAGATGCCAACGCAAACTGTAGCTCCCAAAATGACGCAGGAACCTGTTCAAACAGTGACCCCAAAGATGACGCAGGAGCCTGTTCAAACAGTGACGCCGGAAGTGCCCGTTCCTACGGATATGCCGACAATGACAGAAGCACCGGTTTTAACAACACCACCGGAAATAACAAAAAAGATTGAAGAATTGAGTACGGAGAAGGTGACGGTAAAGTATAACGGAGAAGAAATAGGATACTGTAATACATCGTATAGGATGGATGAAGAAACATTGGGGAAAATTGTTTCCATGGTATGTGAAGAACCATATGTAAATTCCTTTATGCTTTATGACATAAATTCAGGAGCTGCAATCAGTTACAACGAAGAACAATACTATCCGGTAGCCAGTACGATAAAAGCACCGTTTGCGATGACATGCCTGTGGCAAATAGAAGAGGGGCTGCATTCTTTGGAGGATACCATGGTGTATATAGAGGAGAAGGAGGAAAGCGAAGAAGCGGCGGAAGAGACAGAGGAGAACAGTAAGACATATACCATAAAGGAACTGATTGAGAATGCAGTTGCAATCAGTGACAATGTAGGTTATTTTTTGCTGCAGGATTGTTTTGGTTATGAATACTATAATCAGTTTTTAAGGGACCTGGGGAATCGTGTGACGATTGGCAGTGGTATAAAATGGGGACAGACATCGGCTTTGGATTCTTTAAGAAACTGGGAAGAGATATACGATTATATCAGTTCAGAGAGAGAAAATGCACGCTTCTTTGCAGACCTTTTAAAGTCGACGAATAAAGGCTATATTCGGAATGCATTGGGGAAAGAGTATGAGATATATAATAAAATGGGATGGGTACAGAATCAATGTTGCCATGACCATGCAATAGTGATGGATGAAGCCCCGTACATATTGATTATCATGACTCTGGGAGATGTGGGAAAAGATAATCAAAAATTTATGGAAGACTTGGCGGTTGTATTAAATGAAGTACATGAAGAGATGGTAGGAAAGATAGATCTATCGGAGTAGTTCATCCTGAAAATCCAAACTTTCGGGAAAATCTGCTTGCTTTTTTGGGCAGATACGATACAATATAGGATAGAGAAATTATGTGAACAGGGATACAGAAAGGAACAGAGAAATGATTCAGGCAAGTAATGTTACATTAAGATTAGGAAAGAGGGCGTTATTCGAGGATGTAAATATTAAGTTTACCGAAGGAAACTGTTACGGCTTAATCGGTGCCAACGGTGCCGGAAAGTCCACTTTCTTAAAGATTTTGACCGGCCAGCTGGAGCCGTCCAAGGGTGAGGTTATCATCACTCCGGGTCAGCGTTTGTCCTTCTTACAGCAGGACCACTTTAAATATGATGCATTCCCGGTACTGGATACCGTTATTATGGGGAACCAGCGTTTGTATGACATTATGAAGGAAAAGGATGCCATCTACGCAAAGGAAGATTTTACCGAGGAAGATGGTATCAAGGCAAGTGAGCTTGAGGCGGAGTTTGCCACCTTAAACGGCTGGGAAGCAGAGTCCGATGCAGCTACGTTATTAAACGGTCTTGGAATTGAAACAGACCTTCATTATAAGATGATGAGCGAGTTAAAGGGCAGTGAAAAGGTGAAGGTGCTTCTTGCCCAGGCATTGTTTGGAAACCCGGATATTTTGCTTCTGGACGAGCCGACCAACCACTTAGACTTAGAAGCCATCCGTTGGTTGGAGGAGTTCTTAATTAACTTTGACAATACGGTTATCGTAGTGTCCCATGACCGTTATTTCTTAAATAAGGTATGTACCCACATTGCGGATATTGACTATGCGAAGATTCAGCTGTATGCCGGTAACTACGATTTCTGGTATGAGTCTTCCCAGCTTATGATTAAGCAGATGAAGGAAGCGAATAAGAAGAAGGAAGAAAAGATTAAGGAATTGCAGGAGTTCATTCAGAGATTCTCCGCAAATGCATCCAAGTCCAAGCAGGCTACGTCTCGTAAGCGTGCATTGGAAAAGATTGAGTTGGATGAAATCCGTCCTTCTTCCAGAAAATATCCGTACATCGATTTCAGACCGAGCCGTGAGATCGGTAATGAAGTTCTTACGGTTACGAATCTTTCTAAGACCATTGATGGTGTAAAGGTACTGGACAATCTTTCCTTTATTGTAGGACGTGAGGATAAGATTGCCCTGGTAGGTGCCAACACCCTTGCGATTACTACATTATATAAGATTTTAACGGGAGAGATGGAGCCGGATTCCGGTAGTTATAAATGGGGTATTACGACCAGTCAGGCTTATTTCCCGAAGGATAATACAAAGGATTTTGCGTCCGATTTGTCTATCGTTGACTGGCTCATGCCGTATTCTCCGGAAAAGGATGTGACTTATGTCCGTGGGTTTATGGGACGTATGTTGTTTGCCGGTGAGGAAGGTGTAAAGAAGGTAAATGTACTTTCCGGTGGTGAGCGCGTTCGTGTTATGCTTTCCAAGATGATGCTTATGGCCACCAACGTACTTTTAATGGATGAGCCGACGAACCATTTGGACATGGAGTCCATTACGGCATTAAATAACGGTTTGATTAAATACCCGGGTGTAATCCTGTTTACATCTCAGGACCATCAGTTTATTCAGACCATTGCAAATCGTATTATCGAGATTCTTCCGAACGGAGGCATGATCGATAAGGTATCTACCTACGACGAATACCTTGACAGTGACGAGATGGCTCGTAAGCGTCAGGCTCTTTCCGTGAAGGTAGAAGAAGAGGTTGTAGCTGAGGAAGAGTAAGACTGATTCTGTGGCAAACAGAGAACGGAGGGTATTTTGGGATACACGAAAGGTCTGTGGCAGGGAATGTTTGGCGGTATGTCCGGTGCGTTTGACCGGACTGATAAAATATGCTTTCGTACAGTAGCAGAGGGTGCAGAAAATTGCACTCTTTTGCTGTTTGAAAAGGGAAAAACAGAACCGGGACATGAGGTTTCGATGACCCGGGTAGGCAACAGTACGGTGTTTTATACGGAAATGGCTAAGAAGGAATTGCAGGCTTATGACACGTACATGTTCGCCGATGAGAACGGAACGTTTTCCGACAGTTATGCTACTCATGTAAGCGGAAGAGATGAGTTTGGAAAGCAGGAAGGCTGCGTTCAGATGGCATTGTCGAAGAAAGATGCAGGTTCCGGAAGAGAAGACGGATTTGTATGTCCGGATTTTTCCGATTTGATATTTTATAAGCTGCATGTGAGAGGTTTTACCAAGCATGCCAGTTCCGGGGTGAAGAAAAAAGGAACCTTTGCGGGACTTGCGGAGAAGATTCCGTATTTGAAGGAACTTGGCATCAATGCGGTGCTTTTGATGCCGGTGTATGACTTTGATGAATGCAAAGAGGTATCCTACGGTTGCGGTTGTCTGTCCGCTAAGCAGCTGGCCCAGTACGAAGCCCGCTACGGCAGCGAGTTTGTGAAGGTGCAGCAGTCTTACGAAAAGGGCGGAACGAGCAAGGGACAGGTAGACCAGGTAAATTACTGGGGCTATACACCGAACAGCTTTTATTTCGCACCGAAGGCTTCTTATGCTTCCGATGCGGATAAGGCGGAAGCTGAGCTTGGGAAAATGGTACAGGCTCTTCATGAAGCAGGTATTGCAGTGTTTTTTGAGTTCTTTTTCGGAGAGGGCACAAAAAAAGGCCTGATATTGGATTGTCTTCGTTACTGGACTTATGTTTATGGTGCCGATGGCTTCCGGCTGGTAGGGGGAGAAGATGCCCTGCCGTTTCTCTTGGAGGATGCGTATTTGTCCGGCGTAAAGTTTTTGGTGACATCTCCGCAAGGGAACGGTCCGGCACTTACGGAAGAGGGAGATAAGCGTCGGGTAGCGGCTTATAACGATGGATTCCGGAATGTGATGCGCCGGTTTGTAAAGGGAGACGAGAATGTGGTGGCGGAGTTTGCGGGGCTCTTTTGCAGAGAGGATGCCCGGTGCGCCAATGTACAGTATATTGCCGACCAGAACGGTTTTTCCCTGTATGATTTGTATGCGTATGACAGAAAGCACAATGAATTAAACGGGGAAGACAACAAGGACGGAGAAGAATATAATCACAGCTGGAACTGCGGCATAGAGGGAGAGACTACGAAAAAGAAGATTCTTGCACTTCGCAGTCAGTTGCGGAAAAATGCTCTCTGTACCGTGTTATTCTCCCAGGGTGTGCCGATGTTGTTTGCGGGAGACGAGTTCGGACAGACAAAGCAGGGAAATAACAATGCCTACTGTCAGGATAATGAAATCAGCTGGTTAAACTGGCGTTGGAATAAGGAAAGAAAAGACCAGTTCGGATTTGCAAAGGAATTGATTGCCTGCAGAAAAGAATACGGTGGCCTGTTCGGTGGCAGATTGCTTAGGGGCAGTGACTGGAAGAACCTCGGAATGCCGGATATGTCCTATCACGGTGTTGCCTTATGGCAGCCGGATTATGCGCCATATAGCCGGACCATATCCGTGTTACTGTCGGGAGCTTATGGTCGCAACAAGCAGGATGCGGACTTATATTTCCTGTTTAACATGCATTGGGAGGAGTTACGATTTGCATTGCCGATGGAATTGTCTGCAGACAAGAGAAGCGAACAGTGGGAGACGGTAATCGATACTTCGGGAGAAGCCAAGGTCATGGGCGTAAACGAAGGAAAACAGGTGGCCTTTTCCGCAGATGAGTCACTTACGGAATATTATTGCAGGGTTCCGGCCAGAACTGTTGTTGTACTTCATAAGAAAAAAATGACTGAGTGACAATGTCACCCAGTCATGGAAGATAAGTTTTGCGTCATTGTTTTGTAAAGGCAATGGCGCAACTGCTTGTTTTACTGGAAATTGTGCTTTTCCACGATTTCATCGTATAAGTCAAGCACACAGTACTTATCGTCATCGAAGTGCTTGCAGTTGGTGCAGGAAATGTCACTGGTATCGCAGCAGCTGTTGGAAATCTTGGTTTCGCTTGCCGGCTCATAAGCACTACATGCCTTTGCTACTTTACGATAGGTTTCAAAACTTGCGCGCATGGGTAATCTCCTTTCATGGGTGGTTCCGATGTGTTGTATTCGGAAGCCGGTTGTTTTTTTGTTACGGATATAGTGTGCACGATGTGGGACGGATTTATGACAGAAAATTCGGGACAGAAAGGAAAGAATTATGTATTCCGGAAACGTAGAAGAATTAAAATCCTTTATGGCAGTATTGCTTCGGGGCGAGTTGTTTGATTCCTGGGAAGTAACAGAAGCAAAGGTGGAAACTTTTTTTGAGTTATCCGTGAACGGACGATTAAAAAAAGATTTTTTTGAAGAACCGGGGGAACTAAATCGTGATTTTGCTAAGTGGGGTGAGATAAAAGATCTTTTTTTCCAGGCCATTAAAGGGAAACGGCTTCCGGGAATGCTCCGTATTGTGTTGGCAGCGGACAGAGAGTGGACGGAGCGGATCATCAGAGAGTGCGGAAGAGAACGGGAAGAAGCGGGAGCGACGCTTTACTTAAACATCCGTTATTCGGCCGGTGGATGTCAGATCATCAGTGGGGTTTCTCATGTGGGCTTCACCATGGATAAGACCTTGGATTCTGCCTGGGATGCGGCTTTACAGGATTTTTTTAAGAAGAATGGGATAGTTGTTAGCACTCGATGATGTTGAGTGCTAAATTTTTCTTGACATTTTGAATGGGCAGTATTATAGTAGAAGCATAGTAATAAAAAGGAGCGTTTCGTATGAGTAATATTATGAATGAGCAGGGCAGTTTGTCCATTAATTCGGAGAATATATTTCCGATTATTAAAAAATGGTTATATTCGGATCATGACATCTTTTTCCGTGAGTTGATTTCCAACGGATGTGATGCCATTACGAAGATGAAAAAGTTAGAGGTGATGGGCGAGGTCAGCCTTCCGGAGGATAATGAATGGAAGGTGACCGTGAAGGTAAGTCCGGAGGAGAAGACCATCAGCATTATCGATAACGGTATCGGTATGACGGCGGATGAGGTAAAGCAGTACATCAACCAGATTGCATTTTCCGGAGCCCAGGCTTTCGTGGAGCAGTATAAGGATAAGACCAATGAAGATTGCATCATCGGTCACTTCGGTCTTGGCTTTTATTCTGCATTTATGGTGGCACATAAGGTTACGATTGATACTAAGTCCTACAAGGATGAGCCGGCGGTACACTGGGAGTCTGAGGAAGGCGTAGAGTTTGAGATGGGCGAGGGTAGTCGTCTTGAGCGTGGTACAGAGATTACACTGTATTTAAACGAGGACAGCTACGAGTTTTCCAATGAGTACCGTGCTAAGGAAGTTATTGAGAAGTATTGTTCCTTTATGCCGACTCCGATTTTCTTTGAAAATGTGGATGCACCGGCAAAAGAAGCGCCGAAGGCAGAGGACGGGAAGGAAGCAGAGGATAGTAAGCCGCAACCGTTAAATGATCCGTCTCCGCTTTGGACCAAGCATCCGAACGAGTGCACCGAGGAGGAGTATAAGAAGTTTTTCCGTGATGTGTTCCATGATTACAAGGAGCCATTGTTCTGGATTCATTTGAATATGGACTATCCGTTTAACTTAAAGGGTATTTTGTACTTCCCGAAGATTAACACGGAGTATGAGAATCTGGAGGGTACTATTAAGCTTTACAGCAACCAGGTATTTATTGCGGATAATATTAAGGAAGTTATTCCGGAGTTCCTGCTTTTGTTAAAGGGCGTCATTGATTGTCCGGATCTGCCGCTTAACGTTTCCAGAAGCGCACTGCAGAACGATGGTTTTGTAAAGAAGATTTCCGACTACATTACAAAGAAGGTGGCGGATAAGCTGTCCGGTATGTGTAAGGTAGAGCGTGAAGAGTATGAGAAGTACTGGGATGACATCAGTCCGTTCATCAAGTTCGGCTGCTTAAAGGACGACAAGTTCTGCGAGAAGATGAAGGACTATATGCTTTATAAGAACTTAGAGGGCAAGTACCTGACCTTGGAGGATTATGTGAAGGCTGCCAAGGAAGCTGCCGGGGAGACAGAGGATGCACCGGTTGTGGAAAATGCAGACGGCACTTCCGCTACCGGAGATGCTACGGAAGGTGAGGCAGAAGAGAAGAAGCAGGTTGTATATTATGTAACGGATGAGCGTCAGCAGAGCCAGTACATTAACATGTTTAAGGAAGCAGGCCTGGATGCCATCTTCTTGACCCACAATATCGATCAGCCGTACATTTCGAAGCTGGAGTTCGACAATAAGGAGATTCGTTTCCAGAGAATCGATGCGGACCTGACCGAGACCTTCAAAGAAGAGGTAACGGAAAGTGAAGATGATTGGAAGAAGCTCACCGACACCGTGACGGATATGGTAAAGAAGGCACTGAACAAGGAGAAGCTTACTGTAAAGGTAGAGAAGTTAAAGAATGAGAAGGTGGCTTCCATGATTACCTTGTCCGAGGACAGCCGCAGAATGCAGGATATGATGAAGATGTACAATATGTACGGTATGGACCCGTCCATGTTCGGCGGTGAGGGTGAGACCTTAGTCTTAAATGCAAATCACCCGCTGGTTCGCTTCATTTTTGAGCATAAGAAGAGCAAGAATGCTTCTGTTATTTGTGAGCAGCTTTACGATTTGGCAATGCTTTCCCATAAGCCGTTAGCACCGGAAGAGATGACCAAATTCATTGAGAGAAGCAATGAGATTATGTTGCTTTTGACGAAGTAGTATAGCAGAAAATATGAACAGCAACGAGACCGCGTATCGGAATGGATAGGCGGTCTTTGTGTTTGTTATGTGAAGGGTGTATGCATTGTTTGTGAACTTAATTGACGGTGGCTTTTTTTGTGTGATAAAATTTGGATATGGAAAAGAGTAATGATGAAACAATAAGGAAGAAGAGGGAGGTGTTTTAGGATGAGGAAGAAACTACAGTCGTTGCTACTGGTACTTAGTTTGGGTGTGGGGTGTTTTTCCGGTTTTTCCGGGCTGTGGCAGGGAAACGACGGAACCTGGACTAAAGAGCACTCCGTCTCTTACGCAGAATCCCGGGACAAATACAACACCGATGCCTACAGAGGAACCGACAGAAGTCAGGAACTTAAATGGTATACAGATTATCATCGGTGATACCTATTCGCCGGAGACCACCCCGGCTCTGGTGAGTGCCCAGGAGCAGATGATTCAACAATTCCGAGATGAGGCAATGCAAACCTATAACTTTACAATAAAGTCACAAAAGGTAGCTGATTGGGAAGAGATGAGAGAAGTCTACATAGATTCTGTGCAGGAAGGAAATCCGGTAGCGCAAGTGTTTGAACTGGACTACAGAGTTCTTGCAGAGCCCATGGCAGAAGGATTATTTTATGACCTTGCCACATTGGAGGAGATTGATTTCACAAATTATTATTGGAATGATTCGGTAAGAAAGGTCATGACAAAGGGGGACAGTATTTACGGCATGTGTCCGGCTCGGTTGACACCGGGGGGCGGTCTCCTTTGGAATAAAAGGTTGTTTGCGGAAGCGGGAATTGACCCGGATTTGCCTTATGATTTGCAAGCCTGCGGGGAATGGACCTGGTCAAAGTATGAGGAACTTTGCAAATTGTTAACACGTGATATGGACGGCGACGGTCAGACGGATGTGTACGGAACCTGTTCGGACAGTACAGATACCCTACAGTGTTTTGTTTCTTCCACGGGAAAGGATTTTCTGGCTGTGGATGAAGACGGAAGGATTTACAACAATTGTAAGGATACAGATGTGTTAAGGGCCATGGAGTTTGCGGCAGAGATTTATGAAAAGGGGTATGAGATGCCAAAGCCGGAGAACGCGACACCTGATTGGCATATTTCAGCGTTTCAGTCAGGGAAAGCGGCAATGCAGTTCGGGGAGGAAGCTCTTTGCAAACCGGCTGCCCCTTATGGTGAAGAATGTATGAGTGATGCGGTTGGATTTGTGTCACTACCGAAGCCTGACGGTCAGAAGGAGAATTACACCTATGTATACGGAAACGTTTGGGTGATTCCGTCCTGTTACGATAAGGAAACGGCAGCGGACATTGCCTTCGCCTATAACCTTTATACGGTAAATACAGAGGAAAGACTGGTGACGGAAACGTATACCTCGCCCTATGATTATGAAGAGTATTGGGCTGATTTTGAAAGAGACAGTGAGTATGACGAACGAGTAATAAAGGAAACACTTCCTCGTTATAATGATGAAGAGACGGCGAACTTTTTAACCCGATATTTGGTGGATGGGCTGGATATTCGTGACTTAACGAAACACTATCCGTTCCGGGAGAAATCACCGGAAGAGTGTGTGGATGAAGTCTGGGATTCCTGGCAGAAGTTAATTGATGCGAGCAATTTTTTGTTTTAATGGAAATTTAATGGACAAACTTTTTAATATATGATATGATGAGATGTAGAGATAAAAACTACATGATGTGACATGAAACGACACGAAAAAAGAGGTATTGGGATTATGGTAAAACGATTGATTGCAGATAGCTGCGCAGATTTTACAAAGGAAAAAAAGGAATGGACGGATGTACGTTTGGTGCCGCTTACGTTAACGGTAGATAAAGAAGATATTTTAGATGATGAAAAGTTTTGTCAGAAGTCTTTTCTGGAAAAGATGAGAAACAGTGCGGAGTGTCCACGTTCGGCATGTCCGTCTCCGGAACGTTATATGAAGGAGTTTGAGGGGGCAGATGAGATTCACGTCGTGACTTTGTCCAAGCATTTAAGCGGCTCTTATCAAAGTGCCATACTGGCAAAGCAGATGTATCAGGAAGCGCATCCGGAGGTAAAAATCGATGTGGTGGATTCCCAGTCTGCTTCTGTGGGTGAGTCTGTTTTGGTGATGAAGCTTCGCAGCCTTTTGGAAAAGTTCAGTTTTGAAGAAGTTTCAAAGAAGATAGCGGCGTTCCGTGATACTGTACAGACAAAGTTTGTATTGGAGGATTTGAGTGTGTTTATTAAAAACGGCCGCCTCAGTCATTTGCAGGCAATCCTTTGCAATGCTTTGAATATCAGACCGTTGTTGGCAGGTGACCACGGACAGATTGTGAAGTTAGATCAGGCAAGAGGCGTGGAGCGTACTTTAAAAAAATTGGTAGATCATGTTGTGGCTGATGTAAAGGAAGCTACCACTCGTACCTTGGCGATTGCTCATTGCAATCATCCGAAGAGGGCGGAGCAGGTGAAACAGATGATTTTAAGCAAGGTGCCGTTCCGTGAATGTATGATTGTAAATACAGGAGGACTGAGTACTATGTATGCCAATGAGGGCGGAATTATTGTGGCATACTAATTCAATTGGAAGGAACCATGAACAGGCGACGTCTCGGAAGAAGGCAGTCGCCTGTCGCTATTTACAGGAGAAAAAATCAATGATAAGAAAAATAAAAAAGTTGAAAAAAAGTATTGACATTTCATCAGAAATATAGTAGTATATCAAAGTCGGGTTTGAACGACAGCAAAAAATCAAATAATAAAATCATCGAGGCGTGGCTCAGTTTGGTAGAGCGCTGCGTTCGGGACGCAGAGGTCGCAAGTTCGAATCTTGTCGCCTCGATTTTATTTTTAGCCAAATTTTGGTTGAATGCTGGAATAGCTCAGTCGGTAGAGCACTTCACTCGTAATGAAGGGGTCGTCAGTTCAAGTCTGATTTCCAGCTCTACGTAAAGTCTGATAACCTTTCGAAGGAAAAGGGGTCAGGCTTTTTTTCGTGTAGGCAAAGCGAGCATTGAGGAACTTTCGGAAGCTTGCTTCCTGGAAAGTTCCGAAATGCGAGCGCGCCCACGACTGAGCGACGAAGTCGCGAAGTGAGTGGGCTTCGCGAAGCGAAGTGCCTACACGAAAAAATAAAGGAGAGGGTCATGCGCCCGCGCCCACGATTGACTAAAAATGCATCTTATGGCATAATCATTACGAGGAGGTGCAGCCATGGCAAAGGGAGCAAATCAGAAGAAAAAACTTCTATATATTCTGCAGATGTTGTCGGAGGAATCCGACGAACTCCACCCTGTTTCCACGGAGCGCATTGTAGCATTTTTGGCGTCTTACGACATCAGCGCAGAGCGGAAAAGTGTCTATGATGATGTACGTGCATTGCAGGATTTGGGGTATGATGTGATTTCCTGCGGCCGTAAGGGGTATTATCTGGGTGCCAGGGAGTTTGAACTTGCGGAGCTGAAGCTTTTGGTAGATGCGGTACAGTCCTCCAAGTTTTTGACAGAGAAAAAATCTAATGAATTGATAAAAAAGCTGTCCGGTTTTTGCAGCCGCTATGAGGCCGGAAAGTTGCAACGGCAGGTACATGTCATCGACCGTGTGAAAACCATGAATGAAAGCATCCTGTATCTTGTGGATACCATACACGAGGCAATTGCGGAAAACAAGATGATATCCTTTCAATATATGAAATGGGATGGCTCGAAAAAGATGGTTCCCCGCCATGATGGGAAGCGTTATCTGGTCAGTCCTTATATACTGATGTGGGAAGAGGAAAATTACTACCTGGTCGCTTATGATGAAGAGGCCGGAGGACGCAGATATTACCGGGTGGACAAGATGGCCGGCATTCAGATAGAAGATAAGGCCCGGACGCATAGGGAAGAGTTTTCTGAGGAAAATGCGGCATTGTTGTCCAAAAAATCTTTTGGTATGTACGACGGACAGGAAGAACGGGTTCGCTTAGCCTTCGGAGAGCCGTTGTTGGGTGTTGTATTAGACCGGTTCGGAACCGAAATGATATTGATTGCAAAGGGCGAGGGACAATACGAAGCAGCCGTGGATGTGCAGGTGAGCCAACAGTTCTTCGGTTGGATTTGCGGAGTGTCCGGAGTGAAAATAGTAGGTCCGGATTGGGTAACACAGGCCTATAAAGAACATATAGCAAAACAAAGTGAGTGGTATCAATAAATCGAAGGAGGAAAATTCCATGAGCAAGAAGGAACAGGTAAAAGCTTTGATTACAAAGCAGGAATGTATGACGGGAGAAATCTACGAGATGCGGATTAAGGCAGAGGGCATTGCGGCAGAAGCAAAGGCCGGTCAGTTTGTATCTTTGTATTGTAAAGAAGGCGGAAGATTGTTGCCGCGTCCGATCAGTATTTGCGGAATTGATAAAGAGGCAGGGGAACTTCGTCTGGTGTATCGGATTGCGGGCGAAGGTACAAGAGAATTTTCCAAGATGAAGGCGGGAGACGAGATTACGGTAACAGGACCTCTCGGAAACGGATTCATGACCGAGGACTTAAAGGAAGGCATGCACGCGGTGCTTCTTGGCGGTGGAATCGGTATTCCTCCGATGTTGGAACTTGCTAAGACTCTGCCGGGCGAAAAGACTATCGTATTGGGATACAGAGACGCGGATACATTTCTTGCAAAGGAATTTGAGGCCTATGGTAAGGTACTCATTGCCTCCGACAATGGTGCAGTAGGAGTGAAAGGAAATGTCATCGATGCTATGAAGGCAGAAGGCGTAAAAGGAGATTTGTTCTTTGCCTGCGGACCGAAGCCGATGCTTCGCGGGATCAAGGAATACGCAACAGAGCAGGGCGCAAGAGCACAGCTTTCCTTAGAGGAGCGCATGGCTTGCGGAATCGGTGCATGTCTGGCTTGTGTTTGCAAGACCACCAAGGTGGATGAACACTCACAGGTAAACAATACAAGAATCTGTAAAGAGGGTCCGGTATTTTACGCAGAGGATATTGAACTGTAATCATAAGGTGCGAAACGGATAGGATGAAGTTGTTTGTCCGACAGGACGGAAAGGGAAGAATATGAATTTAGCAGTAAATATTGCAGGAGTTACATTAAAAAATCCGGTAACGGTAGCGTCCGGCACCTTTGGTTCCGGTATGGAATACGGTGAATTTGTTGATTTGAATCGTCTCGGTGCGGTGACCACAAAGGGTGTTGCCAATGTGCCGTGGCCGGGCAATGCGACCCCGCGTATTGCAGAAACCTGCGGCGGTATGATGAATGCCATCGGTCTGCAGAATCCGGGTTTGGCTGTATTCAAAGAACGTGATTTAAAGTTCCTTGCGGATTATGATACCAAAATTATTGTAAATGTATGCGGACGTTCCAAAGAAGACTATGTGGATGCGGTAGAGCAGCTTGCAGACACCAATGCAGATCTTTTAGAAATTAATATTTCCTGTCCGAACGTAAAGGAAGGCGGTATTGCCTTCGGTCAGAATCCGAAAATGGCGGAAGAAATCACGGCGGCAGTAAAGAAGGCAGCAAAGCAGCCGGTCATTATGAAGCTGTCTCCGAATGTAACGGACATTACGGAAATGGCCCGGGCGGTGGAAGCCGGCGGAGCCGATGCAGTATCCCTTATCAATACCCTCACCGGTATGAAGATTGACGTGGAGCGCAGAACCTTTGCGGTGGCAAACAAGACCGGCGGACTTTCCGGTCCGGCCATTAAGCCTGTGGCAGTGCGCATGGTATACCAGGTGGCAAATGCCATTAAGCTTCCGATTATCGGTATGGGTGGTATCCGTACCGCTGAGGACGCGTTGGAATTCCTTATGGTAGGTGCATCCGCAGTGGCAGTGGGCACCGCAAACTTTGTAAATCCGTACACCACCATCGAAGTGATTGACGGCATTGCGGCTTATATGGAACGTCATGGTATTCAGGATATTAATGAATTAATCGGATGCGTGAAGTAAGTTTTCAACGATGGTTGTAGTAAAAAAGTGAAATAAACAACAAGAATGTGATAGATTGTTGCTTGTGGATATGGTATGATAAAAAGAAATATTAAAAGAATATAAGGAGGTTTTGCGCATGAAGAAGATGAAATGGTTACTTGTCATGTTAATGTGTTCCCTGTTTATCATCGCATGTGGAAAGTCATCCAAGACTGAGACTCCGGATGCTGTCACGGTTACACCGGACGCAGTGCTTACAGAGGCACCGGAAGTGACAGACGATTTGACACCGACCAATACTCCGGCACCGACCAATACTCCGAAGCCGACGGCAACTCCGACACCATTGCCGAAGTTAGAGCCGCTTTATGTGGAGTTCACAGGCGGTAATTCTAATTCCGCAACCATGGAAATCGCAAACGGTTGGTCCAACGAAGGGCAGTTTAATACGACATGGCGCAAATCCAACATTACCTTTAATGACGATAAGATGCAGATGATTCTCAATGAGGATACTGCCACGAAGGTAAACGGAATTCCGTATGCAGGAGCTGAGTATCGTACCAGAAAGTTTTACGGATACGGTCGCTATGAAGTATCCATGAAGCCGATTAAAAACGATGGTGTTGTATCTTCCTTTTTTACCTACACCGGACCGAGTGACAATAATCCGTGGGATGAGATTGATATCGAGTTTTTAGGCAAGGATACCACCATTGTACAGTTCAATTATTTTACCAAGGGCCGCGGCAATCACGAATATGTTCATGAACTTGGCTTTGATGCATCGGAAGAGTTCCATACCTATGCATTTGAGTGGCACAAGGACAAGATTGTTTGGTTTGTAGACGGTGTAGAGGTATATACCGCCACCCAAACCATCCCGACCACCCGTGGCAAGATTATGATGAATGTATGGTGCGGTACGGGTGCGAATGCGGAGAGATGGTTAAAGCCTTTTGATCCGAGCAATATGCCGCTTACGGCGGAGTATGAATGGTTTTCTTATACACCGTTCGAAGAATAAAAAGTGCTTGACATTCTATTTTAGAAGTGCTATACTCGGAAAAAATGAAACGAGGGTGCTGCTATGAATCAGAATTGTCAACTTGCAAAGTTGAATAGGGACGACGATCGGTAGCGCTTGTATCTGTGAAGTATCATAGGTGCAAGCGCTTTACGTGTTGTGCCTATGTGGAATAGAAGTTATGGTAAGAGCCACATAAGGTAGAGAATAGATTTCTACGTTATGGGGCTCTTTCTTTATATACAAAAAAGGGGGCGATGGAATGGGACAGAAAGACGATGTCCTTACGGATGATTTAAAAAAGACAGGACAAAAAGTGAGACGATGACCGGCTGTGTCTGCGCTATGGCACGGTTCGGTTCGACGAGGATAGCGCAGAAAAGAGGATACTCATATGAAAACAATGAACGGAGAAATTACAAAAAGAACAGTAGCACCGGAGTGCTTACAGAACCATATCGGAGAGCGGATACAGATTCACGGAAGTATTTATAAGATTCGTAAGATGAGAGGCTTTGCATTTGTGCTGCTTCGGACGGCCAGACAGGTGGTGCAGTGCATTTACTCCGAAGAAAAGGCGGAGTTTTCCTTAGAAGAACTGGTAGAAGAGAGCTGCGTGTGCCTGACAGCGGAAGTGGTGGAAGAAGAGCGTTCCCGCACCGGTTATGAACTGCATTTGCTGGCGGTGGAGATATTGTCGATGCCTTACGAAGCCAGCCCGATTGTCATCAATAATAAGCTGGTAGACACTTCCTTGGAAAATCTGTTAAACTTCCGTCCGGTGACGTTGCGGAACGAGAAGGAGCGGGCTATCTTTAAGATACAGGAAGGGATTACCTTCGGGATCCGGAAGTTTTTACAGGAGAATGCATTTACGGAAATCCATAGTCCGAAGATTGTATATTCCGGAGCAGAGGGTGGCGCCAATATTTTCCGTATCGGATACTTTGGACGGGAGGCTTATCTGGCCCAGAGTCCGCAGTTTTACAAGCAGATGATGGTAGGGGTGTATGAGAGAGTATTTGAGATTGCACCGGTGTTCCGGGCGGAAAAACATGACACCTCCAGACATCTGAATGAGTACACCAGCGTAGACTTTGAGATGGGCTATATCGAAAGCTTTGAGGAGATTATGCAGACGGAAACCGCTATGTTGCGGGCTATAATGGAATATTTGGAGGAAAACTATAAACCGGAATTGGAGTTGCTTTCCGTAAAACTTCCGACGGTAACGGAGATTCCGGCTATCCGGTTCCATGAGGCAAAGGAACTGGTGGCAAAAGAGTATCACAGAGAAATCAAAGACTACGAGGACTTCGAACCGGAAGAGGAGAAGCTTCTTTGCGAGTTGATAGAGAAGCGGACCGGTAGTGAGTTTGTATTTGTTACCCACTATCCGAGTAAAAAGCGTCCGTTTTATGCAATGGAAAGTGCAGAGAACTGTGAAGTGACGGAAAGCTTTGACCTTCTGTTCCGAGGTCTTGAGATTACCACCGGAGGACAGCGTATCCATTCCTACGAGGAACAGGTGGCAAAGATGGAGCGGCTGGGAATGAACCTATCCCTGTTTGAAAGCTATCTGATGATGCACAAATACGGCATGCCGCCTCATGGTGGCCTGGGCCTTGGTTTGGAGCGTTTTACAAGCAAGCTTCTCGGTCAGGAGAATGTGCGTCGGGCGACGTTATTCCCAAGAGACACGGGACGATTGGAGCCGTAGGAGGGAAAGGACCGCTACTGATATGGTGGCGGACGTGAAAAATAGCCAACTCCTCCTTGAATTTCCATCTCACTTGTGATAAAATGAAGCAAGCAAATGATTGAATGACACAGGAGGAAGTAACATGGAACAGTACAAGCAGGAATTTATCGAGTTTATGGTAGACAGTAAGGTGCTGAAGTTCGGTGATTTTACGTTAAAGAGCGGTAGAAAGTCTCCGTTTTTCATGAATGCGGGCGCATATGTGACCGGTACCCAGCTTCGTAAGCTTGGTGAGTATTACGCAAAGGCAATTCACGATACCTACGGGGATGATTTTGATGTGCTGTTCGGACCGGCCTACAAGGGCATTCCGCTTTCCGGTGCAACTGCAATGGCATACAGCGAGCTGTACGGCAAGGATGTGAAGTATTGTTCCAACCGTAAGGAAGTAAAGGACCACGGTGATGTGGGCATCCTCCTCGGACATAAGTTACAGGACGGCGACCGTGTGATTATGATTGAAGACGTAACCACTTCCGGTAAGTCCATGGAAGAGACCGTGCCGATTGTTCGTGCACAGGCAAATGTAGAGATTAAGGGCTTAATCGTTTCCTTAAACCGTATGGAGCGTGGCCAGGGCGAGAAGTGTGCACTGGATGAGGTGGCTGAACTGTACGGCTTCCCAACTGCGGCGATTGTAAATATGGCAGAGGTAACGGAGCACTTATATAACAAGCCGTACAAGGGAGAGGTTATCATCGACGACACCTTAAAGGCATCCATTGATGCTTACTACGAGCAGTACGGTGCGAAGTAAGAAGAGCAAAAGAAAAATAGGGTCTGAAACATTGAGTAAAATGTAAGGAGGTAGCTTATGCAGGACGAAAAGATTTACAAAACCATGTCTTCCGTAGGTGTATGGGGCCTGGTACTGGGTGTATTATCCGTTGTGGTAGGTGCATTGACCGGGGCAGCACTGATTGTAAACAGTGCAAGATTACTGAAGAAGAAATCTGATATTATGTTTTAATGGAAGATGAGTAGGATGAAGGCCATACGGTTCCGCAAAGGAATGGTATGGCTTTTTTTGCTTTACAGGAAATGCTATGTCACAACGGTGCGCCAAATGGTATTCCTAGAAAGAAAAATACTTGACCTTGACCTAAGGGTAAGGTTTATAATAAAAGTATGATATATCAAATGACCCGGGAACACAAACAGAGAGAAGGAAATAAAATGAAGAAAACCTATACCATTGGAGAACTGGCAGAGTTGGCGGGAGTATCTACAAAGACGTTGCGTGTGTATGAACGGAAGGGGTTGCTTCTGCCGGGACGGAATGAGGAGAACAGGTACCGCATGTATGATGAAGAAGCATTGCGGAAGCTGGAGCAGATTCAGCTAATGAAGTATCTGGGATTATCCTTGGAGCAGATTGAAACATTTTTGTCCGGACATAATCTTGCAAATCGGGAGGGAATGCTTAAGACCCAGAAGCGATTGTTGGAAAAAAAGAGAATGCAGCTGAATTCGATTATCGCCTGCGTGGACCGGGCAATCCAGGAGTGCAAAAACGGGAACGAAGGAAACGAAGACTTTTTGCATGCCCTGGGTAGTATTGTAAAAAATCAAAAAGCGGATGAATTAGTAGTGCGTCTGGGGATGCATTCCGACGAACCTAGGGGATGGTCGGAGTATGTGTATGAAAAGGCAGGATTGACGGAAGGAATGCAGGTACTGGATGCGGGAGCAGGGTACGGCAATTTGTGGAGGTATAACCTGCACCGGCTTCCAAAGGATCTGCAAGTGGTATGCGTAGACAGACACAACACCCATGCGGATGGATTCTGTGCGTATGTAAAGGAAAAAGAAGCATCGGGGGAACTGGCAGAAGGGCAGATCTCCTTCTTATGGGAAGATTTGGAAGAATGTCGGATGAAGGGGAAGTATCATTGCATTTTCTTTAATCATGTGGCGGTGTTTATTAAAGACAGAGAGGCTCTTTATCGGCAGTTCCGTGATATCTTGTGGGAGAATGGAGTTTTTATCTGCACCTGGGGCGGACTTTTGCTTAATGAAAATGCGGAAGCACTTTTGGCAGGCTTTTTGACTGACGCTACATCCTTGCGGGCAAGAAGAGAAAAGCACGAAACGACAATCCGGCAATATGAAAAGGAACTTCGGACGGTATTTGACCGGGTGGAACGGCATAGTTATGTAACAACGCTGCATTTTGCAACGGCAGAAGAGTATATGGACTATTTGCTTCAGGTGTGCAAACCGGCGGAAGAAGAGCTGGAGCAACGGAGAGAGGCGTTTTTGGCATATTTACGCACGCTGCAAAAGCCGGAGGGTGGTTATGAATTTGTACGGGATACCTACCTGTACCGCTGCAGTCGGGAGGTGGAGTTATGCCTTCCAGAATGATTCACTATTTGGTAGCGGAACAGGTGAGAAAGGAAGTAGAGATTGGGGATGTGAACCGGTTTAAAATCGGATCCCTCTGTCCGGATATGTCCATCCGACCGGACGGCTCCAAACACCGCACTCACTATACCGATATTGTAGGTAATATAAAAGGTATCAACTGGAATCGTTTTGTCCATACTTATAGAGAACAGATGAGAGAGGATGACCTGTATTTGGGTGTGCTGTGTCATCTGATTACGGACGGAATCTGGTTCCATGATGTAATGGAAGTGCAGATACGGAGCAAATGCGGTTCTAAGGAAGAGCGTCAGGAGAAATACCAATGGGGATATGGGGACTTCCATCGGTTAAACTATATACTAAGGGAAGAATTTGATTTGCAGTATGAACTGGCGGAAGATCGGAACATCGAACTGGACGGATTGCATCCGGAACTCTATGAGGAGGTTATCGGCGCTTTGTATGATGATTTTTATAAGGAAGCACCGGCTACAAAGGAAGAACTTACCATATATCCCTATGAAATGGCAGTCGATTGCATCATGCGCTGCGTGGCGGAATGCATTGATGCCATTCGGGCTATCCGGGAAGGTGAAGAACCGGTATGTGCAACAAAGTATTATGTTCCGGTTTTGGAAGAAAATAGAAATTGGCCGTAAAAAAAGAGAGCGGCAATAAAAAAATGTTGTCGGAAGGAAGAAACTACCGGGAAAATCCCGTTGACAAGAAAAAAGGAATATGCTATTCTTAACACAGCGTTAAAACACCGATTTGTCGTATGTTGCAAATCGTTACCGGGGCTTGTACCGGTTTCGACGGGGGTTTTGAAGCTAAGGAAGCCATCCGTGGTCCGGGACCACGTTAAAACTCGGAAATTAAAAATAAACGCTGAAGATAATTTAGCATACGCTGCCTAATGGCAGCTGTCAGACCTAGTGCACCTACACATTAGGACCCTGGCATCGACTATGTAGGAAACGATACACGCAAAGCTTTGCGCGTGTAGGCGTATTATGAAGCTACTGAAGCTTACAGCCTGTTTGCCGGCGGTGAGTGGAGGGAATGTCAAATGACAAACTATGATGGAAGATGCCGTAGCGGAAGGGCTTTCGGACAGGGGTTCGACTCCCCTCAGGTCCATAGAAGAAAGGTCTGACAGAGCGTTAGCTCTGTCGGACCTTTCTTTTGTTGTTTTGAAGAGAGACGAGACTTGTAGCGTCCGAAAGATCTGCTTTCGGACAGGGGCGCGAACGAACGTCCGGGTGACGTTCGTTAGTGCCGACCGGAGCGAAGCGGAGACCGACTCCCCGTGGATTTTGCTTGTTGTAAGTTATGTTTGTGTGATATAATAAAAATGTAAACTGGAAGTTTGATGAAAGATCCATATCAAAGAAAGATATATATTTATGTTGAAAGAGGTGGGAAGAGAGTGATAGATTTACAGAGTGGTGCAGTTAAAGTGGCGGACGATTTATGTGTTCATCCTCATTTTACATTTGAAGACTTTAAAAAATCCGGTTTTTATAACAATCAAAATGAAATTCGAGTTATATATTTAGATGAAATACAAGTCATTGATAATAGAAAATATGCGGTAAGTCTATTTTTTAGGGATAAAAGAATTTCTGTATTATCTTTATTATGTTGTGATGAAGAATATACACATGAGACGGAAGAGGAGAGAAAGATAATACATGATATGATTCTGAGAGAATTAAACATTATAGGATACAAAAAATTTTCTTGGGGGCAAATATCATCCAATTATGATCCAAAAGGAAATATAAGTAGTATATGTGTTGAATATTATTAACGCAATGAAAAGCAATAGAAGGGACATGTTTTAAATACCGCGAAGGAGAGAATCAATGAGCAAGATAAAAGAGATAGTAAAAAAAGAGTTGACAGGCTGGAAAATGTGGGAGATAGCATGGTTGCTTATCGCGACAACAGTTATTCTTGGAGTGTCTATTTATTGGAAAGATTCTATGGTAGGTATAGTGGCGGCACTTACAGGAATATGGTGTGTTATTCTGACCGGTAAAGGCAAATTATCCAGCTTTTGGGTCGGTACAATAAATACTGTGTTATATGCGATTGTAGCATGGAAAGCCAGGTACTGGGGAGAAGTAATGCTGAACCTTGTTTACTATGTACCGATGAATTTTGTCGGCTTGTATATGTGGTCAAAAAATATGGACAAACAGACAGAGGAAGTATTAAAAAAGCGTCTTTCCAAGAAAAACAGTGTTATAGCGTATGGTTGTGTAGTAGCTGGAACGTTAGGATACGGAATGATTCTTAAACTTCTGAACGGGACATTACCGCTTATTGATTCTATGAGTACTGTGTTTTCGATTTTTGCGCAATATCTTTGTGTGAAGAGATATATGGAACAGTGGGTACTGTGGATTGTTGTAGATGTGGTTACAGTTATCATGTGGGTGTATGTATTTATTAACGGAATCGGTGATATGGCAACGGTTTTAATGTGGTCGATTTATTTGTTTAATGCAATTTTTATGTTCTTAAAATGGAAAAAAGATACAAAGGAAAATCTGATTGAGGGGTGAGGCGGAAAATGTATAAAGTAGGGATGTACGGCGGTTCTTTTAATCCGCTGCATAATGGACATCTGCAGTGTATTATTAAGGCTGCATGCATGTGTGAAAAACTTTACGTGGTTCTGAGTGTAGGTACAAATAGGGACGAAGTGGACTACAAGGTCCGTTATCGTTGGTTGTATCAAGCGACGAAGCATATCGGTAATGTAAAGATAATTATTCTTCGTGATAGTTATGAGACTAAAGCGGAGTATACGTTGGAAGTATCAAAGGATGACTCAGAGTACATAAAAAAAGAGATCGGAGAACCGATTGATGTTGTATTTTGCGGTTCCGATTACGATGTGAATAGCTTTTGGAATGTGAATTATCCGGATAGCGAGTTTTATGTGTTTGAAAGAAATGAGATGAGTTCTACGGAACTTAGAGAAAAGCTATATGAACATTGGGACTGGTTGCCGAATGTTGTAAAGCCTTATTATGTGAAGAAGGTTCTGATTATTGGTTTGGAAAGTTCCGGAAAGTCTGTGATGACAGTAAATCTTGCGAATTACTTTAATACAAATTACATTGAAGAAGCAGGAAGGGAACTGTCGGAGAAATCCGGAACGGATACAATGATGTTGAATGAGGATTTCACAGAAATTCTTTTAGCACAAAAAGTGAATGAAATAAAAGCGATTGAACACAGCAATAAGGTTCTTTTTTGTGATACGGATTGTCTTATTACTCAGTTTTATCTAAGATTTCTTGAGGGAGATGAAGCAAATATAAAACTGTCGGATGCAATAGATGCAATAAACAGTTATGATTTGATATTGTTTTTAGTTCTAGATGTAAAATGGGTACAAGACGGAGACCGTAGTGAAGAGATTCGTGATAACCGTCCTATGTATCGTGAGATGTTGGCTGATATATACAATTCACACGGAAAGTACTTTGAATACATAGAAGGGGATTATCTTACGAAGTTTAACAGATGTGTGGAATTGGTGAATAAGTTATTGGGAAATTATGTTTGAAACGAAAAAACTGGGGTAAAACCGGGGTACGCCAAAAACAAAACCCCTACAACCCGCATAATACAAGGCTTCTGGGAGATTGACTTAGTACTCGACTCCCCTCAGGTCCATAAAAAACTGCACTGTAGGGCTATGCCCTACGGTGCAGTTTTTTGTTGTTTTGAAAGGTGTTGTTACTTGTAAAGGACAAAAGATCGGGCTTTCGGACAGGGGCCCACGACGTCCACTGGTCGTTGGTACTGGGCCGACCGGAGCGAAGCGGAGAACGACTCCCTTCAGGGAGTCTTGGATTCAATAGGGCGAGAGAACACGGGCTTTTGGACAAGGATCCTACTCTCCGGTGGAGAGCGTTTAGGACCGACCGAGCCGGCAGGCGAGACCGCACGAGGTCCGGGGGACGTTCGTTAGCGCCGACCGAAGCGGAGCGGAGACCGACTCCCCGACAGTTTTTGCTTGTTAGAAGTTGAGTTTGTATGATATAATAAGTCCGTATACTTGATGTTTTTAGGAGGTTATTTAGAATGTACTTCGATAATGATTTGGAAATGTATGTTATTGAAATAGAAGGTGTTATTTTTTTGTTTGAAGATGAGCTGGAAGAGGGGATTGAAAAAGACTTAAAATCTGTAGCAGAAAAATATTGGGATAACTTGGACTTTATTATTGAATTCATGATGCCTGATTTGCGAAAAATATATGGTGATATTGATAATGAAATGGTAAAATATAATTTGGGAAGACCTACTATAGATTGGAATAATGGTCGTGTTGATTATTGTGAGCAATCATTTGATGATTGTCACGTTTTCAGATTTGAGTTTTTGGACGAGGAGTTTAAAGATTTACAGTATTTCTCAATTGATGGTTAATAGATAAAGTATTAAAATGTTAGGTTTATAGAATGCTTGGAGATGGTAGAGCATTTGAATTCGACGGTCAATATGATAAAGGTATATTGAGAACTGGTAAAATAAGTATTTTTAGAAGGGGATATCGTGAATGGGGAAACAAATTAATTATTGGATGGACTACGACAGTTTTTGCGAGTTGGCGGCATTGGCGGTGGATTTGGGGTGCACTATTGTAAAAAAAGACAATGATACAAAACAGGTGATACAGTCAAAGGAAATCGCTATTATCACAAGGGATTGTTACAAGTATTATTTTTATGTGCCGGATGCTGGTGAGTTAAGAATCGCTAATAATCAATTCGGTGAGTATATAGACAAGGGTTATTCCGAAACTCAAAATGCAATTATCGAGGCGGGGTATTCAAGAATATCGGATGAAAGAAAGCAAATTTGTAGAGAACGTTTATACTCTATTACAGGATTTTATAAGGACGAAGAGTATATTGGTCGACCGGCTTGTGTGGAGGAGATTTATAAAAAGTTGGTAAGAAAAGTGAAAAAGCTAGCGCCATATACAGAGCTGGTAGACGTATATAAATTTGGTGGAGCAGAGTATGTTCATAAAGAGTATGTGACACGGCAATGTTTGGAATTAAGAAATAGAGAGGGGTACTCGTTAGTATACGGCTAAAATGAATGTCCGGAAAGGGAAAGAATGATACAACTGATATATGAAAAATATGCAGGTAATATACGGTTGCATGAGCCATTTGAGTGCAAGGATATAGATTTAGAAGAATCATTGAAAAATATACTTGCAATATCTAACGGAATAGAGGAAACAATGATTCATCCTAAAACGAATGAAACGATGGCAATAGCATGGATTGTATATTCGTATGATGAAATATGCAGAGAAACATTGTTTTATAAAGAAAACTATGGAATAAACGGTACTGTTTTTTCTGATGATGGTGCGGGAAATCCGTATTATTTATTTGAGGGAAAAGTGTATCAATTCGTTGTGATTGATGACGAGAGTGAACTCGTTGCGGAAACTCTGGAAAAATTTTTTATATAAACGCGCTATCAAATAAAAGCAAAACAGTTTTACATATAGAATCCCCAGAAATGTTGCAATATAGTTGAGTAGATAGCATTATTTTATTTATGGAGAAAGATAATATTTTATGAATAGAAGTAAACCTAGAGGGCAAAAAAGAAAATATAAAACATTACTAAGCAGTATAGATAAAATGGAGCCTTTCAAAAGACTGAATAATATTCCTGTTAAAAATGATGAGACTACATATGAACATTTTCATGTTCCATGTGGCCATTGGTTGGCGAATCCAAAAACATCTGGTAAAATTAAGACTTCATTTTGTAAAAAGTGGATTGAGAAAACGGAATATTTTATTGATATGAAACCAAAGTATTTACCTTTTTGTAAGGTGGTGGCTGCCATTACATATCCTGATGTATGTGAGTCTCAGATTTTTATTTTCTATGATGAGAAATATTATAATTCTTTTTGGGATAGAAAAGGACCATATCAAATATGGAATCCGATAGAAGGCAAATATTCTTTTGCTAAAGGAAGAGGAATTGTAACTGAATTATCGGAGAGGGGCTACATAGAAGAGCTTAATGATGAAGATTTTAGTGTAAAATCTCAAATATGGTTTTATGGAGAACTTGCGGAGGAATAAGAGTATGAGCCAATTATTATATAAACCATTAGAGCCATTAACGAAATCAGAAATAACGGAACGATTGGAACATGGAAAAGAAGATGAACTAATGTTGCTTCCGCTGTCGGTAGGAACATATGGTAAGAATTGGAAGGAAGCACAAGATATTTGTACTAAATTGATGGAACATAAGAATCCTGCAATAAGAGCCAATGCAGCGTTGGGACTAGCCTACATTGCCAGAAATCATGGAATGTTGGATAAAAGGATAGTTAAGCCATATTTGTTAAAAGAATTAAGGGAAAACATGGAGTATGAGTGGAGAATAAGGGATGCCATATCTGATATCAACTTGTTTATGGGTTGGGAACTGGCCTATAAACATGACATTGATTCTTAAAATATATGAAGTTACATAATCGTTAATTTATGCGGTGAGTATGGCAGAATACGAAACCATGAAATGAGAGGTGCTGGTCATGAAATGGCTTGATGGAAACAATATTGATATAAAAAATGTAACTGGTAAGGAAATCTGCGAAAAGTTGGCTATAGAGTTATGGGGATATGAGTAT
>JAZNBY010000099.1:0-6551 GCA_045587325.1 Lachnospiraceae bacterium
AAGTTTTCTCATCTTCATTCTTTTTTCCTCCTTAAAAACATCTATTATAACCGCTCATGCAGTTATAAACATACATGAAGCCCCAACACTCCCTGTACCGTTTTACCTTCTCTGTGGTATTTTACACGTTATGACACGCCACTCTGTGTCCCGGTGCCATCTCCTTAAGCTCCGGCATTACCTCCGCACACTTTTCGGTTGCGCGCGGGCAACGGGTACGGAACGGACATCCGCTTGGCATATGAAGCGGACTCGGCACATCACCCGAAAGATGAATGCGTTCATTGGCTCTTGCAATCTTCGGATCCGGAACCGGAACGGCAGAAAGAAGAGACTGCGTATACGGATGAATCGGGTGATGATATAGCTCATTGGAAGGTCCAATCTCAATCATCTTACCAAGATACATTACCGCAATTCTGGTAGAGATGTGCTTTACTACCAGAAGATCATGTGCAATAAACAGATAAGTCAAGCCCAACTGTTCTTGCAAATCCTCAAACATATTTACAACCTGCGCCTGAATAGATACGTCCAGTGCAGATACCGGTTCATCGCAAACAATAAACTTCGGTTCTACCGCCAGAGCTCTTGCGATACCGATTCTCTGACGCTGACCTCCTGAAAACTCGTGGGCATAACGTGTCGCATGCTCACTGGAAAGACCGACCAGACCCATCAAGTGACGAATCTTCTCTTCTCTTTCTTTCTTGTTGCCGTATAACTTATGAACATCTAATGGCTCTCCGATTATATCACTGACAGTCATACGCGGATCCAAAGAAGAATATGGGTCCTGGAATACCATCTGTGCCTGCTTACGAAACTCCCGAATGGACTTCTTGCTCTGAATCAGATTGCCGTCAAACCAAACCTCACCGGCCGTCGGCTTATACAGCTGTAAAATAGTGCGACCCACCGTGGTTTTTCCGCAACCGGACTCACCTACAAGACCCAGGGTCTCGCCTTCTTTAATTTCAAACGTTACATCGTCCACAGCCTTTAATTTCAAGGATTTTTTAAAGCCGTTTGGAACATCAAAGTGTTGCTTGAGGTGCTTTACCTCGAGAAGATTTTTGGATTCACTCATCTATACATCTCCTCCACTTCTTTCTCAGTCACTTTACCTTCTGCAATGGCATCTTTAAAATTGTACCAGCAACTTGCTGCATGACTGCCATTAATCAAAAGTTCCTTTGCCTTATAAGAAAGGCAAACCTTCATCGCTCTGTCACAACGCGGAGCAAACGGACAACCATCCGGCATATTCAACAAATCTACCGGGGTCCCCCCAATCGGCTCCAAACGATGATTTTCGTCACTTACCGTCGGAATAGAACGCATCAAACCTTTCGTGTACTCATGCTTCGGATTATAGAAAATCTCGTCTGCGGTGCCGCGCTCGCACACTTCTCCCGCATACATAACAATAACTTCATCACACATTTCCGCCACAACACCAAGGTCATGGGTAATCAGCATCACAGACATACCCAACTGCTTCTGCAAATCCTTGATAAGATCAAGAATCTGCGCCTGTATCGTAACATCAAGTGCCGTGGTCGGTTCGTCTGCAATCAGAATATCCGGTTCACAAGCCAGTGCCATTGCAATCATTACACGTTGTCGCATACCACCTGAAAACTCATGCGGATACTGCTTAATGCGCTTTTCCGGCTCGTTTACACCCACAAGACGAAGCATCTCAATGGCACGCTCTTTTGCCTGCTCCTTATTGCGGTTGGTATGAAGCATAATCGCTTCCATCAACTGATTCCCTATGGTAAATACCGGGTTCAAACTGGTCATCGGATCCTGAAAAATAATGCTGATTTTATTACCACGAATCTTTCTCATGGTCTCTTTGGAAGCACCAACCAATTCTTCTCCTCTATACTTAATACTACCGGACACAATCTTGCCGGAGCTTGCCAAAATCTGCAAAATAGAATATGCCGTTACACTCTTACCCGAACCGGATTCACCTACTATACCGAGCACTTTTCCCTCATCAAGAGAAAAGGAAAGTCCGTTTACCGCCTTTACCTCTCCGGCCGGAGTGAAAAAGGAGGTGTGTAAGTCAGTTACTTGTAACAGTTTCATAGTTGCCTCCTCCTTACTTCTTTAACTTCGGGTCAAACGCATCACGAAGACCATCACCCAATAGATTTAACGAAAGAACAATCAAACAAATCATTACCGCCGGAATAATCAAACGGTAGGAATAAGAATAAATACCGCTTAACGCCTCAGATGCAAGCGATCCCAAACTCGGCATCGGCATGGAAACACCAAGGCCAAGGAAAGACAGATAACTCTCGGTAAAGATAGCCGAAGGAATCTGGAGTGCAGTAGAAATAATTATCACACTGATACAGTTCGGTAACATATGACGGCGGATAATATAGCTACCTTTTGCACCGATGGAACGCGCATTCAATACATAATCCTGCTGCTTAATGGTAAGAATCTGGCCACGAATCAGTCGTGCCATACCTACCCAGTAAAGCAATGCGAATACGATAAAGATACTGATCATACCCGTACCCAGCTTTGCCAACACCGTACCTTCCAGGGCAGGCTCCAGTGTCTGCTTCAATACCGTAGCAAACAGGATAATCATAAGCAGGTCAGGCAACGAGTATATAATATCTACAATACGCATCATAATCAGATCCACCTTGCCACCGTAGTAGCCGGAAATGGAACCGTAAATCGCACCGATAAGCAATACGATAACACTTGCAAAGAACCCGACCAACAAAGAAATACGGGTACCGTAAATTACACGGATAGCATAATCACGCCCATGAGAATCCGTACCAAAAATATGCGGAAAAATAAATTCTCCGTCTTCCATACGTTGAAGTTCTGTCTCCCCGTATTCAAATGGCTTCAGATTCTTATAAGTCGGGTCTGTTTTTCCCGCAACAACACCAAGTTGATCGTCATAACTATATGGATAAATCAGCGGAACAAACGCTGCAATAAGCACAATCACAAGTATAATGCAAAGGCAGGTCATCGCAATTTTGTTCTTCTTTAAACGTCTCATACCATCCCTAAAAAAGGTAGTACTCTCTCGCATACGCTGTTGCATGAACTTCTCTTCATCTGTTGCGAGCTCAAAGCTCTGAAGATCCAGCTGCATGCTTAAGGGATTTTTCTTCGGCATTTCGTTCACACTTTTTTTCACTGTCAAATCCTCCCTTAAGATAAGTCGACACGCGGGTCGAAAATTTTATAACAAATATCGGAAATCAAGGTCATAATCACCATAATAGTTGCAAGGAAAATGGTAGTACCCATTACCATTGGATAATCACGACTAATTATACTGGAGAAAAAGAACCTACCAATACCAGGCACAACAAAAATCTGCTCCACAACCAAACTACCGGTCAAAATGTAGGCAATCATCGGCCCTATATAAGTAATTACCGGGGTTACCGCATTCTTTAATGCATGCTTAAAAACAACTTTCTTCGCAGACACGCCCTTCGCCCTTGCGGTACGGATATAGTCCTGACCAAGAACATCCAACATACTGGAACGGGTAAGGCGGGTAATATATGCCATCGGATACAAACTCAGCGCAATCACCGGCAACACCAAACCGCCGGCCGCAGAACCATTAGGCGGGAATATCGGTATCTTAACACAAAATGTCAACAAAAGTATCATTGCAATAATAAAGGATGGCATCGCTACACTGGCAGTAGACAGAACCATAATCAACTTATCTAGCAGTTTGTTATGAAATACCGCAGCCAAAGAACCCAATGTCAAACCAATTACAATTGCAACCCCAGCCGCAATAATGCCAAGCTTTCCGCTGGTCATAAACCCTTCCATAATCAAATCCATTACGTTATGTCCACGATTCTTAATAGACGGGCCGAAATCCAAACAAAGAACACCCTTCAAATACGTGATATACTGTTCAAAAACAGGCTTGTCCAGACCATACTTTGCTTCCAACTGTTCCATAACTTCCTCACTCGGTGACTTCTCACTGAGGAACGGGCCTCCCGGAATTGCTTTCATTACAAAAAACGTAATGGTAATGACAAGAAACACCGTAAAAGCAGCTAATAATACACGCTTTACGATATAGAATGCCAACTTAGAATCCAAACCACTCATCTCCTTAACAATATTTGCATGTGACAGAACTACCCACCTACACGCATTCTATAAAACTATATCATCTTTTTGCCCTTTTTACAAGTCTTTTCGACAAAAACAAATGTCTTTCTTCCGAACTTACCTTGATGCTATGTTGCTGTTTTATTACTGCATTACACTGTCGTAATCAATTAAAAGGTATGTTTTTCCATTCATGCCACATAGAAAAACATACCTTTTGATTTTATCATTCTATTCCTATTTTATTCATCCAGATATTCCAGCTTACTTACAGACACCTCGTAAGCGATACGTTTCTCAAACTCGGTTTCCGTCAATTTCTTCTGATATTCCCTGCTCTGGATTCTGCCCCAGAGCTGCACATGACCGCCTACCGCAAAACCATCTGCAAATCTTGCGTTTCTGCCCCAGCAGATGCACGGAATATAATCCGACTTTCCGTACGGACGATTCACCGCCAATAACACATCCGCAATCTCTCTTCCCAACGGCGTCTTACGATAAATCGGTGGTTTGCACACATAACCATCCAAAAAAATATAATTCGGTTTTACTGCATCATCCGGTTCCTCTTCCAAACGAATCTCTCTGGCAAATACCGAAAGAACCAGACGGTTCCTATTCTCCTCATGGCGGTTATACGAACGGAACTGCCCCTGTATATGTGCAAACTGCCCTATATAGCTTTTCGATACATCCAACAAACGTTCCGATACCATGACCGGAATGATATCATTGGAATCACTCAGTCGGTTTACCGAAAGTTCCACCATGTAAAAGCTTTCTCCGAACACTTCGTGACTGTACACGAATTCGCTCATCACCTCTCCTACGATACTCACCTGATTATTTTCGAATACCTTATCTGTCATTTCCTATGACTCCCTTCTTTTTCTCCTGTTTTTTCGGGTAATCTCTCATTTACCCCTGCATTATTTATTATGTTCCCCGCTCCCTTTTTAGAATGCCCTTTTTTTGTAAATTCATTTGTAAATTTTTTACAATTATTCTCTTCGATTGTGATGTTACCATATTTTCCCAATTTCTGCAACCGGTTTTTTATTCTTCTTAACACATTCTTTACGCCGGGGAATATTCCATCCTTCTTTCCCCGCCTATTTTCTGCTCTATCCGGCTGTAACGGCAAAAATATTCTTGCCAAATGAAGAAAGTATGCTATACTTAGAAACGTGATGCCGCCATACAAAAGGCATTCCGCATCACGTACTATCTTATTAAGTATATGAAAGGACTCCCTATGATTACCAAAAACGAACACATTCGGAATATAGCAATCATCGCCCATGTCGACCACGGGAAAACCACTCTGGTTGACGAACTGTTAAAACAAAGCGGTGTCTTTCGCCAAAACCAGGCAGTGCAGGATCGTGTCATGGACTCCGGCGATATTGAGCGTGAGCGCGGTATTACCATTTTATCCAAAAATACCGCAGTTTATTACAAAGATACAAAAATCAACATCATTGATACACCGGGACATGCGGACTTCGGCGGCGAAGTAGAGCGTGTATTGAAGATGGTAAACGGTGTAATTCTTGTGGTAGATGCCCTTGAAGGTGCCATGCCGCAAACCAAGTTCGTATTAAAAAAGGCACTGGAATTAGAGCTCCCGGTTATTGTCTGCATCAACAAAATCGACCGTCCGGAGGCACGTCCGAAGGAAGTCATCGACGAGGTTCTGGAACTGTTCATTGATTTGGATGCGTCCGACGAACAGCTTGACTGCCCGTTTGTCTTTGCTTCCGCCAAGACCGGCGTTGCTATCTTGGAGCTTGACGAAAAGCCGGAAAGCATGCAGCCGCTGTTTGAGACGATTTTAGAGTATATCCCGGCACCGACCGGTGACCCGGAAGCGGGTACCCAGCTTTTAATCAGCACCATCGACTACAACGAGTATGTAGGCCGTATCGGTGTGGGCAAGGTAGATAACGGTATCATTCGCGTGAATCAGGATGTGGTTGTGGTAAATGCTCACGACCCGGAAAAGTGTAAGAAGGTAAAGATCAGTAAGCTGTACGAGTTTGACGGCTTAAAGAAGGTAGAAGTAACCGAAGCCGGCGTAGGCTCCATCGTAGCAATTTCCGGTATTACCGACATCCATATCGGCGATACCCTTTGCTCCCCGGAGAATCCGCAGCCGATTCCGTTCCAGAAGATTTCCGAGCCGACCCTTGCCATGCATTTTATCGTAAACGATTCTCCGTTTGCGGGCCAGGAAGGAAAGTTCGTTACCTCCCGTCACCTGCGCGACAGACTGTTCCGCGAGTTAAATACGGATGTCAGCCTCCGTGTAGAAGAAACCGATACCACCGAGAGCTTTAAGGTATCCGGCCGCGGTGAGCTTCACCTTTCCGTATTAATCGAAAACATGCGCCGTGAAG
>JAZNBY010000100.1:0-19037 GCA_045587325.1 Lachnospiraceae bacterium
GAGTCCTGATAAAAGCAGGCCGCAGCCTGGTAAATCAGGTAATAGCACAAATACAACTCCTTATTCAGTCGAAGTCCCATCATGCGCTTTAAATCTTCGTTGGAATAACCGAACACTCGGTTTTTCTCACCTACCGCCACATAAAGAGCATAATTGTATTCATACACACGCAAATTCAGTTTCTTAAGCATCAGCTCCAATGCATCACTGACCTCTCCGGACTCATGATACGCTTCATACAAGCCGACGTTTTTCCCATTGTGGGCCTCTACCGGTTCACCCACCAGTAGAGCCGCCAACAGTTCCGTTGCTTTTTCCAAATTCTTTTGTTCCATAATTATCCCGCCTTTATTCCTCAATCCGTTCGAATACGATTTCCGTTGTTACAAAGCTTGCATCCCGCTCAAGACCCGCAATCTTATGCACCAGTTCTTCCGCTTCCGGCTTCATATCCAGACGGAACTTTAACGCCCTGTACTTCTTCATGCCGGACTCTGCAAGCAGTCCTGCCAGAATTCCTTCAAAGAAGGTATCCTGCTTTTGCAACACCCGCTCCAAATCGTATTCCTTCTTCTGGCAAATGTGCACCAGGAAGGAGTAGTAATCACTGTTCTTAAAAATACCGTCAAAAAACTTCATTTCCAGTCTGCGGTTTAACTGGGAAAGGCTTACTCTCTCCGCTGCCAGAAGCTCGTCTAAGAGGGTCCTTACAATAGCACCGTAGTTACCGGAAATACGCTCTTCTTCTATCTCATCCTCGAAGCGGTACATCTCCTCTTTGGCCTCGCCTACTATCTCTGCTTTTTCTCCCGTCTCCGGGCTTGCCGCAAAGATCTCATCCGTCTGAAGCAAAGAAAACTGCTTCCGTAGTCTCGGCATAAACAGAGGCTCAATCAGATGGGACAATAACGTCACATCGTCCGCCTCTTCCGCCGCGGACACATAGGCTCTGAAATCAAAGGCGCCCCGCAGTCTGCTGTATTTGTACTTCCGGATCATCTCGTCCGCCCGCACCTGTAAATCCATGCAGTCTGACAACAACTCTCCGTGGTTAGCCATTGCCTTCTTAAGCTCTGTCTCAAGCAAATAAATCCCCCGAAGGGACTCCATGTCCTTTTGTCCTTCCACGGACTCCTCTGCCTTTGCTCTGGCCCGTTCCATGAGCTCCATGTTGTGGGAAAACAGCTTTTGCTCCTCCGAAAACCAGCGCATCCCCGTCCGGTTAAACTCCTCCAGTGCCTTCACACCGTCAAACACATTGCTGCCAAGCAGTGCCAGTACCTCTCTTTTCTGCAACCGGAGACGGTTTACCTCGCTGTTAATCCGCCGGATGACATCGATACCGCCCTTAAAGTTCTTCGTATGTATCATCTTCTCCAGCAGAATCTGCTGAATGTTAATCTTACTCTCGTCACGGATCTCCTTGGTGTCCAGATAAAACTCAATGGCGTCCGCCGTCACGGAATACAGTACCGTATCTCCCGATAGCGTGGCGTCGATGAGCTTCATGCGGACGGACGCTTTGGCCTTTTTCACCGGATCAAAATACTCCATAACAAACGGCTTTCCGTCATTTTTTAACTTGTCAAAAATATAATCCACCAGTTCCTTTTCTTCTTCCCTCGGTAAGGTAAGGGAAAAATCCCTGGCAAGCACGCCGGATAAAAATTCCGCCACCTCCGGATATTGCACCGACCGGTCGTTAAACTGGTTCTCTTCTATAAAAAATCGAAGCACCGCAAGGGTAATATACCCCATGTCAAGAAATCCGTACTTTCCTTCCTTAAACAAGTGGAATGCGGTGTTTTGCAGACAGAAAAACGGGTAATACCGTCTCAGATTCCGCATACGGTCGCCATGAAAATCGATAATATCATGCAGCATCTGATAACTGCCGTCCATACTGTCCCTCCTCCCTCTTTCTTCGTTTACTTTTAATGTTCGCGATAATACGCCATGGTATCAATTAGCTCCTTAGGCAACTCAACACCGTTTTTCGTAAGTGCATGATGACGAAGCTCTGTCTCACGAAGCTTTCTGGCATTTTCTCTCTTCTGTCTCGCCATTGCCTCTTCAAAAGCCGGCTGTTGTGCCAGTTGCGCACGGATCTTTATATCAAACGGACAATAGGTCGCCATAATCTCTCTTGCCACCTTGTTTAACTTCATGGCTCCATGGGCTTCATTCTTCATCCACATCTCGTAGTCCATGGCAAATACCTCTCGGTAATTGTTCTTGCCCTTCTGAAGCTGCGCCTTAACTCGCTCCTTCCGTTCCTCGGAAATGTCACGGTTTTTCTTGTAATACATCAGATAATCCGTATACTCAGAGGTCAGGGACTTAATCTGGATATTATTCCATGCCGCACCCTGTATAGTTCGGCAAAGCTCCCAACGATATCTTCCGCTGACACGAATCAGCAAATCCTCCACAGACCCTTCCGCAAACAACGGCAATAGGAATCGTCCCGGCGTATCTCTTCTCCGGCAACTGATATCCTGCCACAAAAAGCTCTTACTACCCATAGTTGGGAACAAAATAATATCCGGCAAAACCTCTGCCACCCGATATTCTTTCTCAATGCCAAGCTCTTTATTCATATACAAAAACTCGCGGTAGAACAGGGAAAAATCAATGTGGCGCAATTCGTCCAATGCCTCCTGTACCATCTGCTTTGGCAAAAAGGCACGCTCCGCCCCACCCGACAGCAGCTCCTCGTACAAAAACGGAACGAAAATGCTGAGCTGGCCGTTTACCAGACGATGGTTGTAACGGAACAAATTCTGAATCTCATAATGCAACCGTTCGTCGTAATCCTTTAACTTTTCTTTTTCCTCTTCCTCGGTGATCTGACCATTCTTTCGCATCTCGCGTAACATCTCGCTGTATTCCTGATCAAATTCATTTTTGGACGGTTCTCGCTTACCTTCGTATACCCAGGCCAGCCACTCTCTTATGGTGAAAATATGACAAGCGCCCTTCTCCGTGGCTACCGGATCTAAAATAAGCTTTTCCAGCTCCAGCATCTGAGAGCGGGAAATCAATGTCTCGTCAATAAAACCGAAATTCAAAAACAGACGTATCGGAAGGGCAATTTCGTCCTCCGGCATTCCGTAGGTCTTTCTGAAAATAATTTCATACAACTGATAAAAGCCGTCTGCCAGGCTTCGCCTTAAGCGACGGGCCGAATCTTCCGTAGAAGTCTTGTCCTCCATGGACGCAAACTTCCGAATAAGCTCCGTATATTCTGCGGCCATCTCTTCCGTTACGCCCGCATAGGATAAAATCTGTTCCAATGCGTGCTCACACGGCTCTTCTCCCGCCACGCTGACACCGGTGCCCTGCTTTCTGGCTGTTCTCCGCTTTTCATGGGCCGCAAAAGGCTCCCCGGCACACTTTGTAAACAAAGCCGTCAGCTCATCCAGTTTCTTTTCCGTTACATCCCTTAACAAAGCCGCCGTCTTTTTCGACTCCGCAGACACGGACTTTTCTTCCAATGCGGAAAAATAGAAAAACAGGTTGTCCGCACCACCATTCATAAGCGCCGCACCCTGATGACGCAAAAACTCACCCTGCGTCGTGCATTCCGCAAATAAATGACGAATCAACGTCGCCTGTTCTTCGATATGGCGGAATACTACCTTGGAACTGCAGGAGAAAAACTTCTTCTGTACCTCTGCCGGTATCTTCGCACTTTCCAGATAATACTCCGTAAGCGCCGGAAATTCCGTAAACACCGCTTCTTCTTTCCCCATAGCCGGCATATCCGCCGCACGGAACTCTTCTTCCTTACAACGTGCACAATACTGACGATACAATTCTGCGATTACCTCCGGCAGGCTCTTTGCCTCCTGACGATAGGCCATGGCTCTGGCATAGAGTTCGGCAATACAACGTCCGAAAAAGGCGGTAACTCTTCCGCCGTACTCCTTGTTCCCATCTAACATCGACTTAATGTCCTCCGGTGTTCCGGCCGGAATGGCGTACACAGTCATCTCTTCCGTTGCCGTACAGGTGGCAGTATAGTGCCCCTCATAAATGTCCCAGATGCCCAAAAAATCGCCGCTTACCACCTGCAGATATGCATTGGAACTACTCAGGATACCCCTTCCTTTCAGCACAATAAAAATACACTCCGGAGTCATTCCTTCCCCGAACAACGTCTCACCTTTCGGTATTTGATTCATTGCATTCAACTTAATTGTAATCGCCATAATTCAACCCCGCTGTAATTGATTCGTTACATAGTCTAGTATACTCCTTTTTCGCCATAAAAGAAAGCTATTTTTCAATCTTCTTGCCCTTCTGTCTCAATTCGCCAAAAAAGTCCCGAAGCAGACTGCTGCATTCCTCAAAAAGCACTCCGTTTTCAAATTCCACCCGGTGATTAAGCCCCGGCGTATTCAATATGTTTAGCACGGATCCGGCACATCCCGCCTTGGGATTCATGCACCCGGCCACCACTCGCGGTATCCTTGCCTGCACAATAGCTCCGGCGCACATCGGACATGGTTCCAGGGTCACATAGAGCGTACAATTTTCTAACCGCCAGTCTCCCAGAAGCCGGCTGGCTTTCCGGATTACCGCAACCTCCGCATGAGCCAGCGTGGTTTTGTCCGTATTTCTCCGGTTATATCCTCTTGCGATTATCTTCCCGTCTTGCACCAGAACGCAACCGATAGGAACCTCCGACAACTTCGCCGCTTTTTTTGCCTGCTTTATGGCCTCTTTCATAAAGCGGATATCCTCTTTCCTCTGTTTCTGCAGTGTTGCTTCCCGGCGTTCCCGTTCTTCTTTTTCTTTCACTTCTTTTACTTTCATCCTGCGCAAATAAGCCCGTTCCTTGGCCTGTGCATCCGTCTGTCTTGCCATATCTTTGTTTGTCTTCTCTTTCTCCATCTACTGCTCCTCTGTCTTATAATAGGCCCGTTCCTCTTCCGTTACAAATCCCAGTTTCCGGTACAGCGTTACTGCAGGCACGTTGTCGGAAGCCACCTGCAAACGCAACCGCGCCGACGATTGCATTCCGTACACTTTTGCCACCTCCCGTATCAGATGAGTCGCCAGCCCCTGTCTCCGAAAGGCTTCCTCTGTCTTTAATCCGAACAGATAAGGCTCCCCTCCTTCTTCCATCGGCAAAATCCGACACTCCGCCACAACCTGTCCATCCTTTATCAGCGCATACCGGATTGTCCCGTCAGTAGCAGTCAAATCTTCCGTAAACAGGGTGATTCCTTTCTTTGCTTCTCCCGGAAGGTTTGCCAGCTTCTCCGACTCCACTCCCAGCATATATTCCGATTTTACATATAGAAAAGACACTCCTTTTGCCTTGGTCAAATCAAACCCCCAGGCCGGGTCCACTACCGTATATATAGATTCTATCCCAATATTTTTACATTCTGCTATCGCCTTGTGAAATAACGCTGTAAACACCGTTTCTTCGTCACGGAACCGGGCTGCCGTTATCTCCGCATGGGTCTCATCCGGGAAAAAAATGGTAAGAAGTCCTGCCGGATGCCGTCTGCTTCCGTAAAAGAAAAAACAATCCGCATCTGCAAAGGCATTTAACTCGCTTTCTAAAAACAGCTCCGCCGATACATCCTGCCGCAATTTTGCTTCCTCTGTCAACTTATCAAGCCGCAATTTTTCCCTTTCCCGTAATCGCTTTTTCAGCCGTATCATTCCACAGACTCCTTTCTCCCATCTTCCGCTTTGTATTCCTTATAAAAATCATAACATAAACGCGAAAAAAAGCCAACTGGAACCGGAAATAATTCGGAATCTTTCGTTCGCTTCTTGAAGTTCTGACAGTTTTGTGCTATTCTATATTGGGTTTGTATTGTTCTTATATTATGGGAGGATTTATGAACAAAGTGAACAAAGAATTTTTTAAAAAACATTGGAACTATTTATTGCAACAGCTTAAACTCTTTGTAAAAGAGTGTCTGCCTCTTGCTCTCTTATTGAATTTGTGCATCGAAGGCTTTTCCAGGCAATCGGTATTCAAACCATTTCTCTACATGTTTACGTCTCCGATTGTATTTTGCTATAATACCATCTTAATCTGTATTACCCTGGCTCTTTCCTTTTTATTTAAAAGGCGTGTTTTTGTGCGCTTTTTTATCGCAGCATTATGGCTGACTGCCGGTATCGTAGATTTTATACTGTTACAATTCCGTACCACCCCGTTTACCGGTGTGGACTTGCTTTTGATTGAGTCAGCACTGTCCATTATGAATCACTATTTCTCAAAGTTCCAGATTGTACTTATCTTCTCTGCCATTATCCTGGCTATAGGCATCGGCATATTTCTTTTCTTCCGTGCCAAAAAGAAACAGGAAGGTACCAATCGCCTGTCCGCCGCTGCTATGTTTCTTATGTTTTTACTGACGGGACTTTTGACTACAAAGCTGTTTGTTGCTGTGGGTGTATTGGAGCGTAATTTCGGCAATCTGGCACAGAGCTATCATACAAACGGCTTCCCGTATTGTTTCTTTTCCAGTATTTTCGGTACCGGTATTTCAAAGCCGGACTCCTATTCAGAGGAGGAAATCGATCGTATCGTGTCTTCCATTACCCAGACACCGATTCCGTCCGGAGGGCTCCTTAAGCCTTCTCCGTCCCAAACACCTGCACCGGATACTTCCGAAACACCGCATGTTACCGATGCCCCTAAAGAAGATCCCTCGGAAGAAAAAGAGTTTTCCTCTACCAAGCACCCGAACTTTATCTTTTTGCAACTGGAATCCTTTTTTGACCCCACTCTTCTTAAGGATGCCTCTTTCTCGGCAGACCCGGTTCCTTTTTTCCGAAGTCTGCAGGAAGAATATTCTTCCGGATTTTTGACAGTTCCTTCCATCGGTGCCGGCACCGCAAATACGGAATTTGAAATACTGACCGGTATCAATCTGGACTTTTTCGGTCCGGGGGAATATCCGTACAAGACCATTTTGAAAGAAACCACTTGTGAAAGTATTGCATATAACCTTTCCGCTCTTGATTATACCACCCATGCCATTCATAACAACGAAGGTACCTTCTACGGACGACACACCGTATTTTCCCAATTGGGTTTTGATACCTTTACACCGATTGAGTACATGGGAACCTATCGCACCACGCCTCTTGGCTGGCCGAAGGACGAGATATTGACCGAGCAGATTTTTGATGCCCTCAATTCCACGGAGGGCCAGGACCTGGTGTACACCATTTCCGTGCAGGGACACGGTGCTTTCCCGGAGAAGCCGATTCTAACAGACCCGGCAATTTCCATATTATCTTTGCCGGAGGAGTTGGAAGACCGCCACAACGAACTGGAATATTTCGTGAACCAGTTGCATGAGATGGATGCTTTCCTACGCAGACTGACTACTATGCTTAGCGAATACGAAGAGGAAGTGGTACTGGTTATGTACGGCGACCATCTCCCGACCTTCCCGTTTACGGATGAAATGTTAGACAGCAACTCCATTTTTAACACGGAATATGTTATGTGGACCAACCGTCCGACAGATGTTGTTATCGACAAGGATTTAGAGGCATACCAACTGACTGCCCACGTGTTAAATTGCTATGACATCCACGAAGGATTGTTTACCCGGTTCCACCAGACCCAGGTCGATTCGGATACCTACATGGAAGACTTTGAGCTTTTGGCTTACGACGTATTATACGGTGACTTGGAAAGCTATGACGGCGTTCTCCCGTTTCAGGCTACGGACCTGCAGTTCGGCGTAAAACCGATCGTTCTTCGAAATGCAGTTTTAAGAAATGATGTACGGGATTATTATTGCCTGTTTATTAACGGAGAGAATTTCACTCCATACAGCGTTGTAATCATTAATGGAGAAGAATACGATACCACCTTTGTCAATTCCCAATTTCTTTCCGTTACCGGGTTTGAATTAGAGGATGTTCTGACCGTAAAGGTGGCGCAGATAGGAGTAGACGGCCACACTCTTTCCGTTACGGACCCGGTGAGCATTACCGTCGATTCCGAAACCTATTTTCAGGATTAATGTTTAAATATTCTATAATAACAAGCTCAGGAGGTTTTCATGAGAAAAAAATTTATGGTATTTCTCTCCGCTCTTGCCATGGCAGCACTTTTGACAGCCTGTGGCAGTTCTGCGGATTCTAACAATACCACGCCGACAGATTTACCCTTACAGACCACGACTGCGCCGGAAAGCAATAAACCGACGGACACAGATTCCCCGGTAGCTACCGAAACTCCGGCACCAACTGCAGCTCTGTTACCGACACCGACGCCGGGTCCGACTGCTACGCCGCGGCCTGATATTTCCGGTGTAAGCTTAAAAGAATTATACAAAGATTACTTTATGATCGGCACCATTTATACCGAGACCATAGACTCCGGCGCCGACAATGCTCTTATCAAGCAACATTTTAACATTATGACCCCGGAAAATCTTATGAAGCCGGAATACATGCAGTTTCCTCAGGGCACCTTTAAGTTCGGCGCGTCCGATCACATGATGTCCATTGCGGAACGGGACGGTATTAAGGTCGTAGGACATACCCTTGCATGGCACAGCCAGTCCGGTGAGTTCCTCGGTATCACAAATAAGGAAGGGAATCCGGTTACCAGAGAAGAAGCCATTGAACAGTTAAGAGACCATATCTATAATGTTGCCGGCCGGTATTCGGGACAAATCTATTCCTGGGACGTATTAAATGAAGCCATTCGTGACAATGTCGCACTTCCGGCGGACGGCGACTGGACCCAGTGTCTCCGTGATACCCAGTGGCTCCGTTCCATCGGACCGGATTACGTGGCTATGGCATTTCAGTTTGCCCATGAAGCGGACCCGGAGGCTCTTTTATATTACAACGACTACGGTTTAGATAGTGCAAACAAGTCTGAAATCGTTGCTGCCATGGTGGCAGACCTTCGTTCCCAGGGCGTTCCGATCCATGGTATCGGTATGCAGGGTCATTACAATACCGGTACTTCTCTTGAGTCTGTGCGTAACAGCTTAGAGCGGTTCTCCCAGATAGAAGGTATTGTGGTTTCCGTTACAGAACTGGATGTAGGTGTTCCGAACACCAACAGCATGTTATCCGCAAAGAACGAGAAAAAGCAGGGCCTCTTTTATGCAAAACTGTTTCACATTTACAAGGAATACGCTGACCTGATTGAGCGTGTTACCTTCTGGGGCTATCGTGATGACACCAGTTGGAGAAATGAAGAGTGTCCGCTTCTGTTTAATGCAGATTTGTCTCCAAAAGAAGCCTTTTATGCGTTGATAGATCCGGATGCTTATATCGCGGCAGCCGAAGTTGAGGATGAGACTATCGTTGCCCGCAGGGCTTCTGCAAGCCAGGGGACTCCTGAGATAGACGGAAAGAAGGACACGGTATGGTTAATGAGCAGCATTCCGTACAACATCAATACCCCATTGTATGCTTACCAGGGTGCTACGGGTACGGTTCGTCTTCTTTGGGATGAAAACTATCTCTACGCCATGTTTGAAGTAAAGGACAGCATCCTAAATGCGGATGCTGCAAACAAGCACGAACAGGATTCCATCGAGCTATTTTTGGATGAAAACAACATGAAAACCGATTATTACACCAATGCTGCCGGTCATTACCGCGTCAACTACAAAGGAGATCTCTCCTTCGGTACGGTTCCGACGGAAAAAGGTGTAAAAGCTGTCGCAGTGGAAACCGCAAACGGATATATCATCGAAATGGCAATTCCGTTAAAGTATACCCCGGCCGCCGGCATGGTTTTCGGTTTTGAAGCACAGATTAATGACTGCAACAACATTGGAGGCCTTCAGAGCATCATGAAATTTAACGATGCGACAAATTCTTCCCATACCTCCACCGCCCTTTGGGGTGAACTGTTACTGAAGTAATCCATTACGGACCGGCAAATATTTTGTCCGGTCCGTTTTTATTTTTAACTATTTTGTGAAATCCTATATTTTCTTATAGCTTTTTTTCCGTTTTCAAGTTATACTAGGAGAGAACAAAGAATAGGAGGTGCTCCACGCCCTGTTATCCCGTAGGAAGCGGCAACGGGTACCGCAGCCAACGGTACTCATGTGGGTGGCTCCTACCGATGTGCCCCCCGCTCCGATAACCAGGACGGGCTGATGGAGTTTTGTCTCATCCGTTGCCTCTCCCGGTTCCGTTTTCTGTCGGTAATCAACAAATATAAAACAGGCACTCACTTAGAGGAACCACGCCTGCGAAAGTATATTGTTTACCGCCGTTGCAAAACAATGCACGTAACCGCTCCGGAAGAATTTCGCGTCTCTTTGGACGGGGAAGTACACCGGATGCCGGAGTTTACGGCAGAAATCATTCCTTCCGCCATCCGCTTTGCGGTACCGGAACAGTAATAACAACCCCGGAAACCCGGAGTTAAGATTAGAAAGGATTTTATATGAAAACGAAAAAATTTTTAGCTTCACTGTTAATTGTAACCCTGGCAATGACCTCATTTGCCGCATGCTCCAAGAAGAAATCCGGAGATAATGCAACCAATACCACCGGCAAACCGGTGGCTACCAATAAACCGAATTCCGGAAACCTCTCCAGCTACATTTCCCTGGGTGGCTATTTCCGTAACGAAAATGTCAGCATGAACATTTACCTTACCACCGAAGGTTGGAAGATCAGCGGTGTTTCCTCTAAAGGCGCCGGTAATCCTCTTGTAATTCTTTCCGGCGACCTTTCCCATAAAGAAGGTACCGAATTGGTGTATACCAAGGATAACGACGAAGTTTCCTTTGTTTTTGCCGAAAAGTCCATGACAGTAAAAGTAAACAAGGGGACTACCTATTCCGATTTTGCCGGTACCTATAAACGTCTTGCGGAAGAAACCGCTGAAAAGGAATCCGTATCCCCGAAGAGCGGCTCTACCTTAGAGCTTCTCGGCCGCGTGGCGCTTGCTCACTATGTAACCAAGTGCGACGGCATTGAAACGGCTACCGTTACCATTTCAGAGATTAACCTTGACAGCGCTTCTATGGTGAAATTCTTAGTTGCTTACGCAGACTTATTCCTTGTAAATGACGCAGATGTTTATCCGGAAATCTCCGATAAGCACCTGACAATTACCTTAACCAAAGACCAGGTGGCATCCATCCTATCTGCAGCTACCGATGGTGCATTCTCCGTAGATAAGCTTGATGTGTCCGATAGTGATATTGTAGTAAAGGATGGTACCTACTATATTCCGTGTTATGGTGCGTATGCCGGCGGTATTGCCACCCGCTACACCGAGGCAGACCCGGCCGAGATTCCGGCACAGCTTGTTTTGGATGCCGGCGTAAATAAAATCGACGGAACAAATTACTACATGGATATGACGCTTTCCACCGTTACCAAGGACGGCATGGTTCATTTGGATTCTGTTTCTTACAAGATAAAGAAGTAATTTTCTCTTTACAAATTGCATAGAATGTTGTACAATGTGTTCGTTCGAACAAACTGAATAGTTGTTATCTTCAGGGCAGGGTGCAATTCCCGATTGGCGGTATAGTCCGCGCGTGCTGACGCACATGATTTGGTGCAATTCCAAAACCAACAGTATAGTCTGGATGAAAGAAGATTTTACTCGATTCCCATAGTTGTCGGTTCGTCTGTTTCCGTTTACTGTGGGCAGGTTAAATTTCACGTAGATTTCATACGCCTGAAGATATCATCTTTAGGCGTATTTTTTATTTGGAGGGAAACAAACATGAACAATCAAGCAAAAAAAGTCACTGCCACCGCCATGCTCTGCGCACTTGCCTATGTTGCCATGGCCGTAGGCAGAATTCCGGTCGTATTATTTTTAAAATATGATCCGTCCGACGTTATCGTAACCTTAGGCGGCTTTATCTTTGGTCCCATGACCTCCTGCATCATTTCCTTTATACTTGCAACCATCGAATTGGTTACCGTAAGCGATACCGGCTGGATCGGCTGGGTTATGAACGTTGTCCAGACCCTTTCGTTTGCCTGCGTAGCCGCATTCATTTACAAGAAAAAACATACCTTATCCGGTGCAGTCATCGCTCTGGCTTCCGGTTGGATTGTTTCCACCGCAGTTATGATGTTGTGGAATTACTTAGTCACCCCGATTTACATGGGCTATCCGAGAGAAGCCGTTGTGGAATTATTACTTCCGGCATTCCTGCCGTTTAACCTGTTAAAGGGCGGTTTGAACGCATCCATCACCTTCTTATTATACAAACCGGTGATTACTGTTTTAAGAAAAGTAGGCTTTGTAGAGACTCCTACCACAACGAGCACAAAGCGTTTCAATTGGGGATATGCGATTTTTGCGTTCCTTATCCTTGTAACCTGTGTACTTTTTGTCTTATCCATGAACGGAACAATATAATCATAGAAAAAATCGCCACCTTTGGGTCAAAAGGTGGCGATTTGAAAATCTTGAGAAAACAATACTTAAAACCAGTTGCCGGTATAGCACCGGACAATAAAAGGAAACTCTATTTCCCAAACACATTCGCTAACTCCGCAAACTGCTCCAGTGTCAACGTCTCACCCCGTACCGTCGGCGCATGTCCGCAAGCTTCCAAGACCTTCGTTACTTCTTCCTTTGAAAAATCAAGCTCCGGCGAATTGGTCAGGCCGTTGATCAGGGTCTTTCTCCGCTGTGCAAAGGATGCACGAATGAGCTTGAACATCAACTTCTCATCTGCCACTTCTACCGGCGGTTTTTCATGCAAGGTCAGACGAATCACTGCCGAGCCCACATTCGGACGAGGCATAAAACAGTTCGGCGGTACATTTGCTGCAATGTATGGATCGGCATAGTACTGCACTGCCAAAGACAAGGCACCGTAGTCCTTTCCACCCGGTTTTGCCTGCATCCGGTCTGCCACTTCCTTCTGTACCATTACCGTAATGGACGCAAGAGGCACACCTGCCTCAAACAACCCCATAATAATCGGTGTGGTAATGTAATAAGGCAGATTCGCCACCACCTTAATCGGCCGTCCGCCGTTTTCTTCCTCTGCCAGTTTCTTTAAATCCAACTTCAGAACGTCGGAATTAATGACCTTTACGTTATCGTAAGCCGCCAATGTGTCCTCTGTCAAAATCGGAATCAGATTCTTGTCGATCTCCACCGCAATGACCTTTCCCGCATTCTCGCAAAGGTACTGGGTCATAGTACCGATACCCGGTCCGATTTCCAATACACAGTCATCCTTTGTAATCTCTGCCGCACGGATGATTTTTTCCAATACATGGGTGTCAATTAAAAAGTTCTGGCCAAATTTCTTTTGAAAATTAAACCCGTACTTATTCAAAATCGCTATGGTTTCTTTTGGATTTCCTAAGGTTGCCATATCTGTCCTTTCCTGCCAAACGATGTCTCCTTACATTGCGCAATGTCGCACTGCATTTGCTATTTCCATTACTTTTTAAGCCCGTACAACCGTCTCGCATTTTCTTCCGTTACACGCTCCACTTCCTCGTCTGTCATTCCCCGAAGTGCAGCAATTTCCTCTATCACATACTTTAACATGGTGGAATCATTTCGTTTTCCCCGAAACGGCACCGGTGCCAGATACGGACAATCCGTTTCGATTACCAGCTTATCAAGAGGCATGGCCTCCACCACTTCTTTTAGTTTTTTCCCGTTTTTAAATGTTACCACACCGCCTACGCCAATGTAAAAGCCCATGTCGGTGTACTCTTTCGCTATCTCCGCCGAACCGGAAAAACAGTGGATAACACCCCGAAGCCGTCCACCGGATTGTTTATACGTACTGCGCATAATTTCAAGAGTTTCCTGGGTGGCTTCTCTGGAATGAATCACCACCGGAAGGTCCACCTCCAATGCAAGCTGAAGCTGGCGGAGAAACCATTCCCTCTGTACCTCATGAGGTGCCGTATCCCAGTAATAGTCCAGCCCAATTTCCCCAATGGCCACAATCTTATCAAGCTTTGCCAATCGGGTCAATTCCTCCATACATTCCTCATCCATCTCTCCTGCATGGTCGGGATGCACGCCTACCGCTCCGTATACAAACGGGTACGCCGTCACCAGTTCTTCAATTCTTCCTAGGGATGCCCTGCTGGCACATATATTTACCACCGCGCCCACGCCCTGCTCCCGCAAAGAAGCCAGTACCACAGCCCGGTCCTCGTCAAACGCCTCATCATCATAATGAGCATGGGTATCAAAAATCATAACCTACCTCTTTCACTCACACTTTCTCAAAAATTCCCCAACAACCACTCTTTTGTCACTGCAAAAAACTCTCTCACATAATACTGTATCGTTACTGCAAAAAAATCCGATGCACCCAACCCCGACACATCCGCATAGCCCTGTTTTTTGGCCAGCCTCACTGCCCGGTACACATGAAAATCGTTGGTAACAAGCACTACTTTTGCATCCTGTATCGACTTTTCTTTTTCGATCAGTTCTGCGGAAAACTTTAGATTCTCCGTGGTGGAAGTAGACCGATCCTCCAGTAAAATCCGGTCCGCTACAATTCCTTCCGAAAGAAGTCCTCTCCTTATGGCTTCGGCTTCACTGATGGCCTCTCCGGTCCCCTGTCCGCCGGAAGCAATGGCTACCGCATCAGGATTCTCCCTAAGATAAGCTGCAGCCGCCCGGATTCTGGCACCAAGCACCAGGGTCGGATGCTCTCCTCTCACCTGGGCACCCAGCACAATCACGTACTCTGCGCCCGGCTCCGGACCTTTCTTCGCCGCGCCTATCACCTTTGCTTCCACACAGGCAAACACAATCACACAGAACCAGAACAGCCCGCACACAACCGTTGCCGTCACCTTAAAGCGGGGCAGTTTTCCTGTCACAATAAGCAACAGGAAAACACCCGCAATCACTGCAATACAACAAGTCACCGGCCAGAACCAGAGAAATGAGGTCGCGCTTCCGGACGCCGAAAGTACCGCAAAAAAGTAGAATACGGAAAACACGGCGTACAATCCTAAAATGATTAGTGTAAACCATAAAAAAATCTGCATCCGAAATCCTCCTTTCCCTCTTTTTTGCATCGATAGTCTCTTTCCTTTTAGTCAAAAGGGTTTTCTATGTGCCAAAGCTCTGTGGTATCTCCTTCATAGAGCTCCCAATCCGTATCGGACACTTCGATGTACCAGTTCTCTCCTTCGCATTCCATCCAGCCGTAATAATTATCTCCCGCAATATCATCATACCAATATTGCCACAGATTCGGACTTACATCCGTATTATACCATAGATAGCAGTCGCTGTCATAATCATAATAGGAACCGGCGCCATAATCCCATACAATATGCTTCTCGTAATCCTCTTCCGGTCCGCAAATACGGTATATATCCGGAGAAACCTCATCCAAATAAATATCGGTTCCGTAAATCTCCAGATTTGTTTCCGTCCCATATCCCGGGTCGTCCTCCGTAGGATAAAAATAATCCGACTCCCATTCCCATACGTCCTCTGTATAGAAAAAATGATTCGCCTCTCGCTGCATTTTGGCTATATTGAAAAACACAACAAAAAATATAATCACCGGTATGACAAAGAGAAACGACATTCTCTTTGCTTTTCTCGTATACACCTCATGCGAGTCATTGTAGGCATCTTCACCGGTGGCGATATTGACGATTTCGTCCACATAAACCGGTGCTTTCTTCATTTCCGCACCGCAATTTTTACAGGCCGGGTAGAAACCCTCTTTCCAGTTGGCCTCCAACTCCGTACCGCAATACTCGCACACATAATGTGCCTCATAAGAACCGTCCGCTTTCTTAAACGCTATACTGTCCGCATCATAATAGGTTCCGTTTTCGTCGTAGTACCCCTTCCGATATAAAATGCCCGTCGACTCATCCGTCCAGGCTTCATTGTAATACATATAATCATGGTTTTTACAACGCATCATCACGGACTTCTGTCTCAAATACGACGGAATCCCCGTAGGCTGATTGCTCCGGACTCTTCCGAAAAAAACCGACGATGTACTCCTGCTACTGTACGACCTGCGAAAAGAGCTGCTGTGAGACGAGCTGCTCCGTCTGTGCGACGAACTGCTCCTACTGCGTGAGCTGCTTCTGCTCCGCGAACTTCTTGAACTTGAACTCCTTCTCCCTGGTGGCATAAACTCTCCCCTTAATCACATAAAAAACTTTTCCTGCGTTACCTCTTTTACCAACACTATATTTTCTCTTACCCTTTCTAAAACCGCAGAAATCCGACCTTAGAAAGTACCCTTTTCAAAAAAGCCTCTCCCCGATATTGAATTTTACTTCCGAACCGCCTGACAGAGAAAGGGACTTGGAACTTTGTGCAGGATGTTAGATTTTCTTATTGCTCCGATTGCTTACTGCTATGCTCAAACATGGAGGTTTGAGCAAGGGACGCGTGCGCCACGGATGGCGCATAAGGACCGGTAGCAAGCCTACTTCCTCATCTTGCCCGGAGCAGTTAGAAAAACTTACATCCGTAACACGAGACAAGGCCCTTTCTCTGTCAGGCGGTTCGGAATGGAAACTCTCCCGGGGGAGAGGCGCTAAAATCCTAGCAGATTTCTGCGCCTGCCGGCATTTTCTTCTCCGGCGTCATAAGTGCAAGCTCGCCGTTCTCGTCCTCGGCACAAAGAAGCATACCTTCGGAAACGATGCCTGCCAAGGTGGCCGGCTTTAAGTTTACAAGAACCATAACCTTCTTGCCTACCATTTCCTCAGCGGAATAGTGCTGCTTAATACCGGATACAATCTGCTTTACCTGACTGCCGATCTTTACCTGGGAGCAGAGAAGCTTCTTGGACTTCTTTACTTCCTCACAGGCAATGATTTCGCCCACCTGGAACTGCAACTTTGCAAAATCATCATAAGTGATTTCCGGCTTTGCTTCAATGTCAATCACAGACTCTTCTTCCGTTGCCTCTTCTCCCGGCACCGGAAGACCAAGACGCTTTGCTTCCGCTGCTGCTTCTGCCGCAGCTTCCGCGCGCTGCTTTTCCTGAATCACCGCAACCTTCTCCATAACTTCCTTTGCATCCAAACGAGCAAAAAGGATTTCCGGAGTCTCGGTTACCTTCGTACCGGATACATACAATCCGTAAGTTGCAAGCTCTTCCTGGGTACGCTCCTTTGCATTTAACTGTGCGAAAATCTTATCTGCGGTACGCGGAAGGAAAGACTTTAACAGGGAAGTACCGATGCAGATGCTCTCCACCAGATTGTAAAGCACCGTAGCCAGACGATCTGCGTTTGCCTCATCCTTTGCCAGAGCCCACGGAGCGGTCTCATCAATATATTTATTACAACGCTTGAACAAATTAAATACTGCGGAAATGGCATCTGCCACACGAAACTTCTCCATCTTCTCTTCCACAATGCCCGGAGTTTCAAGAGCCAGAGCCTTTAATTCCTCGTCCACCGGCTCAACTACGCCGCCGTTACGTACCACGCCGCCAAAGTACTTGTTACTCATAGAAATGGTACGATTTACCAAGTTACCTAAGGTATTTGCAAGGTCTGCATTGAGACGCTCAACGAGAAGTTCCCAAGTAATGGTTCCGTCGTTGTCAAACGGCATTTCATGAAGTACAAAGTAACGCACCGCATCCACGCCGAACAGGTCAGCCATATCATCCGCATAGATTACGTTGCCCTTGGACTTACTCATCTTATCTCCGCCCTGCAGCAGCCACGGATGTCCGAAAATCTGCTTCGGAAGCGGAATATCTAAGGACATAAGGAAGATCGGCCAGTAAATGGTATGGAACCGGATAATATCCTTTCCGATTAAGTGCAAATCTGCCGGCCAAAGCTTATTAAACTGCTCCGTCGGGTTGCCGTCCGCATCATAACCGATCCCGGTGATGTAGTTGGTCAGTGCATCAAGCCATACATAAACCACATGCTTCGGGTCCTCTTCTACCGGGATACCCCACTTGAAAGATGTACGGGATACGCAAAGATCCTGTAAGCCCGGAAGCAGGAAGTTGTTCATCATCTCATTCTTACGGCTCACCGGCTGAATGAACTCCGGATGGGTGTTGATATGCTCGATGAGACGGTCCGCATACTTACTCATCTTAAAGAAGTATGCCTCTTCCTTCGCCGGCTGTACGGCACGACCGCAGTCCGGACACTTGCCGTCCACCAGCTGGGAATCGGTCCAGAAGGACTCACACGGTGTACAATACATACCTTCGTATGCACCCTTGTAAATATCCCCCTTGTCTACCATCTTCTTAAAAATTTTCTTTACCTGGGCCTCATGGTCTGCATCGGTGGTACGGATAAATTTATCATAGGATGTATCCACTAAATCCCAGATCCGCTTAATCTCGCCGGAAACATTGTCTACAAATTCCTTCGGAGTTACGCCTGCCGCAGCAGCCTTCTCCTCAATCTTCTGACCGTGCTCGTCGGTACCGGTCTGTAAAAATACGTCATATCCCTGGAATCTCTTGTAACGGGCAATGCTGTCTGCCAAAATTGCCTCGTAGGTATTGCCGATGTGCGGCTTACCAGAGGTGTAGGCAATGGCTGTTGTAATGTAATACGGCTTCTTACTCATAGTTTTTCCTTCTTTCTTGTTGTTGCTTTTCGTTATTTTTTGTTGCTTTTCGTTGGTTTTCGTTGCTTATTGTTGGATTTCGTTGCTTTAGTGCTTCACTCTCCGGTCTAACTTCACCGCCAGTCTCGTTCCCACACTCTGGAACAGCTGTACCAGCAAAATGAGAATTACCACTGCAATAATCATTACCAGATATTGATAACGATAGTATCCGTAATCAATGGCGATTTTACCCAAACCGCCGCCGCCGATAATACCGCTCATGGCAGTGTAGCCAAGAATCGTGGTAATGGCAATAGTGAAATTGGATAACAGGGACGGAATACTCTCCGGAAGCATTACCTTCACAATGATTTGGAACGGGGAAGCACCCATACTTTGCGCCATCTCAATGATGTTCGGGTTAATCTCCCGCAGGCTGCTTTCCACCAGTCGCGCCACAAAAGGAAATGCGGCGATTACCAACGGCACTGTAGATGCCATGGTGCCGATGGAG
>JAZNBY010000101.1:0-13501 GCA_045587325.1 Lachnospiraceae bacterium
GCCCAGCTTATCGGAAAGTCTTGCCGCACGCTCAAGTAAACGGGAATGTAAGTAGAATACATCACCCGGATATGCCTCACGTCCCGGCGGTCGCTTAAGAAGTAAGGTCAGGATACGGTATGCGGATGCATGCTTACTCAAATCGTCGTAAACGATAAGCACGTCCTCACCGTTTTCCATCCACTCTTCACCGATTGCACAGCCCGAATACGGAGCAATGTACTGAAGCGGTGCCAGCTCACTTGCGGTTGCCGCAACGATGGTGGTGTAATCCATAGCGCCGTACTCTTCCAAAGTAGAAACGATGGAAGCAACCGTAGACGCCTTCTGGCCGATGGCAACGTAAATACACTTCACATTCTGGCCCTTCTGGTTAATAATGGTATCAATGGCGATTGCGGTCTTACCGGTCTGTCTGTCGCCGATAATAAGCTCTCGCTGACCGCGTCCGATCGGTACCATGGAGTCGATTGCCTTAATACCGGTCTGCAGTGGAGTATCTACTGATTTTCTGGAAATAACGCCGGATGCTACACGCTCAATCTGGCGGTATTTGGTCGATTCAATCGGGCCCTTGCCGTCAATCGGCTGACCCAGTGCATTTACAACACGACCTGCCATTGCATCGCCTACCGGCACCTCTACAACGCGGCCCGTCGTCTTTACGGTATCTCCCTCACTGATATTGCCCATATCACCGAGCAAAACCGCACCTACATTGTCTTCCTCGAGGTTAAGCACCATGCCATAAACCTCACCCGGAAACTCTAAAAGTTCGCCTTGCATCGCCTTCTGTAACCCATGGATACGTGCGATACCGTCGGCAACCTGTATTACCGTACCGACATCGGACACTTCAAGCTTTGTACTGTAATTCTTGATTTGTTCTTTGATGACGGAACTGATTTCCTCCGGTCTTAAATTCAAGGTAAAAGCACCTTCTTTCTAAAAGTTTTTCATCTACACGGAAAGTTGTATTTTTGACAGGCTGGCTGCCATACGCTCAATCTTTGACTTAATGCTTGCATCTACCACTCTGTCCCCAATCCGGATGACCATGCCTCCGATTAGGGAAGCATCTGTATCATACCGCATCTCGAAGCTCTCGTACTTCGTCTGAGACAACAGCTTCTCTTCGATACGCTTTTTCTGCTCAGTGGTAAGCTCGGTTGCGGAAACCACGTTTGCCACACCGATTTTACGGTATTCTCTTACCTTTTCAAGGAAGAGTGCAAACACCGCCGGAATCTCGCTGCATCTGCCCTTCTCTACAATTACGGTAAGAAGACCGGTCACAGCATCATCTACGCGATCTTTAAACACCGCTTCCACTACGGAAAGCTTCTCTTCCTTCGTAATCTTCGGGTGGGTCAGAAGTTCCAAAAACTCCGGATCCTCCGAAAATGCAAGTTCTGCCGTCTTAATCTGCTCAGCCAGGGCATCGATACTGCCATTCTCTACAGCCAGGTCAAACAACGCTTCTCCGTATACCTCAGCCGCTAATTTTGCCATGTATCATCACCCATTTCATTTAATGCTTCGTCAATCAACTGCGCCTGCTTTTCATCATCAAGAGAGGATGCTACAAACTTTCCTGCCATAGCGGTAGCCACTGCCACCATTTCCTGCTTTACCTCATCCTTCATCTTGCTCTTCTCTAACTCAATCTCGCGGCTGGCACGATCCATAATACGGGATGCCTCCGCTTTTGCTTCGTTTACAATTTCATCCTCACGCTTTAATGCCTTTTTACGGCCTTCGCTTAAGATTGCCTCCACTTCCTTATCGGCTCCCTTTAATTTGGCATCATATTCTGCTTTAAAGCTTTCCGCATCTGCCTTTTCCTTTGCCGCATCTGCCATCTCCTTGGCAATCTTCTCACGACGCTTATTAAGTAAATCCCGCGCCGGATTAAACAAAAGATAAGACAATATGAAAAACATAAAGCCGACTGCCAGAATCAAAATCAGGGAATCCAGAATAAGCTGCGGGCTGAGTCCGAAAATGTAACCTTCCATCTTAGGTTCCGCCTCCGCTTCCAAAAAAGCGAGATTAGAACACATAGTTAAAAGTCCGTTCACGTTCCGGCCTCCTTTATGATTTTTTTGCCATCCTTATTTTAGAGCTTACCGAGTAACGGGTTCGCAAACAGAAGGATAATTGCAACTGCAAAACCATAAAGACCGGTGGTCTCTGCTACTGCCTGTCCAAGCAACATGGTAGACATGATGTTACCCTTTGCGCCCGGGTTTCTACCTACTGCAGCAGCACCGTGACCTGCTGCGATACCCTGACCGATACCAGGGCCTACACCGGCAATCATCGCAATACCTGCACCGATTGCAGAACAACCTAATACAAATGCTTCACTTGAAATTCCATCCATCATAAAAAAATCCTCCAATCAAAAATAATGTTTCTTGTGATGTTACTTATCCCTGTGCTTCATCCTCAGGGAAATTCTGTGCAATAAATACCATGGTCAACATACAGAACACGTACGCCTGTATCGCTCCGGAAAACACATCGAAGTACACATGCAGTGCACCGAATGCAGGCCACATAAATGCCTGAAGTATCTTTGGTACCAAACCGTAAATCAATCCCATCATAACGGTACCGGACAATACGTTACCGAACAGACGCAGGGACATTGAAAGCGGTGTCGCCACTTCACCGATAATGTTAATCGGCGTAAGCAGTACCGGCTGGAACAACTTGGTAACATGTCCCGACTTCTCGTATTTGAATCCGTTGTAATGAATCAGTACAAAGGTAATCAATGCAAGGGGTAATGTCACACCGTAGTCAGCGGTCGGCGGCCTGAGTCCGAACAAGCCACTGATATTACATGTCAGAACAACCGCAAACAACGTTCCGATATAATTGGCAAAACGCACGCCGCGCTTTCCCATATTGGACTTTGTCAAATTGTCAATCATCTCTACCAGCAATTCTATTACATTCAAAAACGGCCCCGGTACATCTTCCGGATTTGCTTTTTTGATTGCTCTGTGTGCAAACAAACCGAATACGGTAAGTGCCAGTATGACAATCAGAAGGCTGACATGGGTTGTTGTAATCCAAAGTGTCTGGCCCCCTACCTCAAAATGAAAATACCCGGTAATACCGATGTCCACATCCTGAGACAGAAATACACTTCGGGATACGATTCCAGATCCCACTTTATCACACTCCTTTCCTTCTTTCTACGCTCTTTCAGCGCGATTTATTTCCCCCCTTTAAAAGGGTTGTATTTATGAATGACGGGCCAAAACAATGCCGACAGTTTTAACAAAAGTGTTCCGAACACCGTTCCGAACAACCCGTGTACTCCGAAAAAGAATACCACCGCAGCAATGACCGCTATCATAATTACCATACGAATGACAGAAGAACGTTTCATATAACCGGAGGCCTGCTTTTCCGGAAACTCCGTAGCCACCAGCACCGAATGATACATATAACCTGCCAGGCAACAGGCGGTTGCGATTCCCGCAAGGGCGCCTGCCGTAAACTTTAAACTTCCCCACAAAATCAAATTCCCTATTGTAAGCAAAAGAACCGAACCGACTCCGATTCCGAAATACAAATCAAGCAATGTCTGCTTCACCTGGGCTTCCTGTTCTTCTCTGGTAAGAACCGGCACTTCTTCCACAAATTCATTATTCTCTCCGTATTCCTCATCAAAATCATACCGCCACCCGGTAGTAAGTTCCTTCTCGTTCTCTTCCATCCCGCAAGACTCCTTACTCATTCTCCTGCCTCTCTCCGACACGTTTTGCGGCATTTTGCTTTCCTTCCGCCTTCAGACGTTCGATATAAGCAAGTTCCGCATCCTCTCTTGCTTTATCTTTCGCATAAAACGGTTTCAGCAAATAATACACGTTACGAAAGGCTGCCGCTATCCCCAACACGAGAAGCAACGGCATAAAAAATCCGGTGTTCAACTTTTCATCAAGAAAATTTCCCGCGTAAACGCACAAAAAAATCGGAACCATCATACTGATGCCCAGCTGTGATATAAGCAACAGTGCCTTAATGACTTTGTTGTTCCTCATACCACAAACCTCCCGTTCTTTTGGCCACAAAATGCAAACAAAACACCAAATATATTCTACCACAAAACAAAAAATATGTATAGTTTTTTCAACAAATTTTCCCTGTTTTTTTACGAAAACTATACACATTTATTGTCAATTTTTTCACACTCCCATTCTTCGTTTTTTTCTTCACTTTTTTCAGAGAATATGTTATACTTTTACTAATAAACCATGCCATATAACGCAGACAGGAGGGATTGTTATGAATACTTCCATTCGTCTTTTTAGAAAACGTCACATTCCGGAAGAATGTATCGAACTAAAAAAGGATCGGGTTCTTTTTGTGGACGATACCCGGCTTGTTACAAGCTGGAACGTATTAAATCCACGATCGGATTTTGCTTCGGGCATATCCCTGTTTGATTTTAAAAATCTTTGGAAGATAACCAGAGTAGCCAAAGCGGATGGTAGTCTCTACCACTGGTACTGCGACATTATGAATGTACATATTTCGGAAGACTCTGAAAAAAAATCCACCACCTATCTGATGGAGGATTTGCTGATTGATATTGTAATCGAAGCCGACGGCTCCGTCCACGTATTGGATCTGGACGAAGCGGCAGAAGCCTTTACAAAAGGACTGATTACCGGAGACGACCTGACTCTCGCCCTAAATGCCGCAGATGCATTGTTGCGGGTGATTCGGGAGGACAAGTTTTCCGAATACCAAGCCGTTATTGAGGGGTATTTATAATAAAGTGGGGCTGCGCATTCAACCATGCGACAGCCCCATCCGGTTTAGTAATTTTCTTTTCTTACTTCGAAGTATGCCTGCGGATGCTTACATACCGGACACACTGCCGGAGCCTCCAGGCCTACTACCACGTGACCGCAGTTGCGGCACTCCCACATGGTAACACCGCTCTTCTTGAACACTTCCATTGCTTCCACATTATGTAACAGGGCACGGTATCTTTCTTCGTGCATCTTTTCAATGGCAGCCACCCCACGGAACTGAGCCGCAAGATCCGTAAACCCTTCCTCTTCCGCATCCTTTGCCATACGCTCGTACATATCGGTCCACTCTGCATTCTCGCCCTCAGCTGCATGCAAAAGATTCTCTGCGGTATCACCAAGCTCACCCAACGCCTTAAACCAAAGCTTTGCGTGCTCCTTCTCATTCTCTGCCGTCTGTAAAAACAATGCGGCAATCTGCTCATAACCTGCCTTCTTCGCTACGGAAGCAAAATAGGTATACTTATTTCTTGCCTGTGACTCGCCCGCAAATGCTTCCCAAAGATTCTTCTCTGTCTTCGTTCCTGCATACTTGTTAAATCCCATACTTGTTTTCTCCTTTTCTAATTTTGTGTATCCTTAGTCCTCCATCATTCCGATACGTCTTGCATGACGCTCTTCACCTGAGAACGGGGTGTCCAAAAACTTGTCCACGATCATAAGGGCCAGACCCGGTCCTACAATTCTGCCGCCCATGGCAAGAATGTTGGCATCATTGTGAAGTCTGGTTGCCTCCGCACTGAACACATCGTGGCAAAGTGCGGCACGGATTCCCTTAATCTTGTTTGCGGTAATGGAAATACCGATACCGGTTCCGCAGATTAAGATTCCCTTTTCACATTCACCGTCAGCCACCGCATGGGCTACCAGCTTTCCGTAAATCGGATAATCTACCGATGCGGAAGAATAGGTGCCGAAATCCTTATATTCCAGTCCTCTGGCCTCTAAATGCTTCTTTACCTCCTGCATTAATTCATAGCCGCCCTGGTCACAACCTAACGCTATCATCTTCGTTTCCTCCTTGGAATTTATTCATTTTCTTCATCCTGATTCAGATGAATGATATGGTATCCCGCTGCCTTGAGCAGTCGATTCATAATCGCTGTTCCCAGCGGGTTATCCGCAAAACTCTCGGAATAAATCACACTCACACCGGTCTCATCAAAGCTGCGCAAAGTATCAAAGAGACCTGCCGCAATCGTCTCTGCTTCCGCTCTCTTTCCTACGCAAAACACCATTCCGCCGGTGTAGCTTTTCTTTGTTTCTTCCGTAGCCAGAATGCCGGTCAACTCACCCTTCGCCGCATTCTTTACCGCTTCCGTGTTAATATAACGCACCACATCCTCGGTCTTCCCTTCCACAATATAAAGAGAAGCCTTCGGCGCATAGTGCCGGTATTTCATCCCCGGTGCTTTTGCCACAATATTTTCTTCGGCACTCTTTTTCAATACCGCCTCATCAAAACGGACCTCACCCAGTACTTCGGCCAGTTGCTCCGCACTGATATAGCCGGGACGAAGTATGAGTGGCACTTCCCCCGTCAAATCCACAATGGTGGACTCCAGGCCGATATCGGATGCTCCTCCGTCAATGATCACATCGATTTTTCCGTTCAAATCTTCTATTACATGGGCTGCCTTTGTGGTACTCGGCCTGCCGGATGCATTTGCACTTGGTGCTGCCACATACACTCCGGATAATCGAATCAGGGCTGCCGCTACCGGATCGGACGGCACCCGTACTGCCACCGTATCAAGGCCTCCCGTAGTTGTCTTCGGCACCTTGTCGCCTTTTTTCAAAATCATGGTAAGAGGACCCGGCCAAAACACCTCCGCCAGGCGATATGCCGCCTCCGGCACCTCCTCAGCCAGTTCTGTCAGCGCCTCTGTATCCGCAATGTGCACAATGAGCGGATTGTCCGACGGCCGTCCTTTTGCCTCATAAATCCGGGCGGACGCTGTCACATCAAAGGCATTTCCTCCCAAGCCATATACAGTCTCCGTAGGGAACGCCACTAACTTTCCTTCCCGCAAACACTGTGCGGCAAACGCTAGCTCTTCTTCCTCAAACCTGTCTCTATCTACTTTGATAATTTCTGTTTTCATCCGGTAATACTACCTTCCTTTTCTTCCAAATAACGGGTCAGACCCAAATATATCGCTTCCGCCACCTTCTCCTGATACAAGTCCGTGGCGAGTAATGCCTCCTCTTCTGTATTGGATAAAAATCCGCACTCTGCAATCACAATGGGACAGGCGGTCTTCTTTAACAAATAATAGCTGGTATCCGCTTTTGCCTGCCGCGTATTGCCACCCTGCAAAATCTCGTGAAAGGCCCTTTGCACAGACTCCGCCAACATCTTACTTTCCTCTGCTCCCTTATAATAAAACACCTGTGCTCCCCTGCAATTCTCCTGTGAAAAACTGTTCTGATGGATACTTACCACAAGGGCCGGATTATTTTCCGAAATGACTCTTGTCCTTGCCTCCATATCCTCCCGTTTTCTGTTTGTTGCCTCCGGGGAATAGAGCCCGTCATCCGTCTCTCTTGTCATAATCACGGTAAAACCGGCGGTTTCCAAGCGTGTCTTTACCTTTTTTGCTATGGAAAGATTGATTTCCTTCTCAAGGACACCGGATACGCCTACTTTGCCCGGGTCCGCACCACCATGTCCCGGATCCAGTACGATAACCGATTCCTTTACTCCTTCTTGTTCCGGAAGAGCAGATACCGGCATATCCCCCGCTATCATTTTTATCCCGAAAAAAGCTCCGCAAAGTAAAATCAACAACCCAATGTGACGATATTTTTTTATTCGTTCCAACCATAATTTCATTGCAAGACACCCGGAAAGACATTATAATTCCTTAGATTATATGTCATCTTCCGGTTTGCAAGAACCATCTATTCAAATAATGCCCATATCTCCGGTGTTTCAAACCCTAATCTCCAAACTGCCACACCTGCAAGGTCTGCCTGATAAATGTAATCCAGCTTTGCAGCTAAGGAATCTTCATCCTCCAGCCAGATTTTACAGGTAGCATTATCTACTTTATATTCCGCGTAATTCTGTTTTGTCTCTTCATCCCAAACCGGCGTAATTCCTTCTCTGGAAAGCGTTGCCTTAATCGATGCCATGGACCATGCATCCGAGGTCAGCTTCGTTACACCGTTTTCCTTTGTCTCGGTCCATAATCTTGTATAGAACGGCAATGCCATAATAACCTGTTCCTTCGGAACCATGGTAAGGATATTGTCCACCGCTCCGGATAAATATCCAAAGGAGGATACGGAACCTGCCGTTTCGGAACCGTCATAATGCTCGTCGTACGCCATAATTACAACGTAATCCACCACTTCTCCCTGGGACTCCCAGTCATAATATGCCGCATGAGCCGACGGTACATAGTTATCCACCGACAATACCAATCCGTTTGCCCGGCACTTTACGGATAACTCCCGCAAGAACTGGATAAAATGAGGTCCTGTCTTCAAAGAAAGTAACTCAAAATCTATATTCAGACCATCCAGATTGTAACGAATGGCCTCTGCTATCAATGTGTTAATTAAAGTTTCTCTCTTCTGGGTGGAAGAAAGAATCTCAAAACAATCCTCTGTGGTAGCAACCCCTTCCGTTCCCCACATATCAAAATTCGCAACCAGTCCCCATATGTCCAAGCCCATGGATTTTGCTTTCTCCACATAGGTCGCATCCGCCAGAGACAGAATCGGTTCCTCTGCATCTGCTTCGCTCAAAAGGAACCAGGTCGGTGAGATTACAGTAAGCTTCGGATTGTCTTTTACCACATCCTCCAAAGTTCCGTTTGCCTGTTGGTTCGTCACCATATGCCATCCGAGCACCACCCCATCCTCTAAGATATGAGGATACACCGGCGCCGTATAATCCGAAGTATAAGTTTCATGATACGTGGAACTCAGATCCTTTTTCTTTACAAAACCAAAGATACCATCCTCTGTCATTACCTTTACAAACTTTGTACTCGTCTGGGTCCCGGCATCCACATACCATACCACCGCATTCTTATCCAAATCACACACAATCCGGCTCTTAATATCCGCCGATTCCCTAACCTGGGTTTTCTTCTTTGCCTTCAGGGAAAGCATGTCCTTCCCACCCGTGCGGATGAGCAATCGGTCCGGCTTCTCATAAAAAGTAAAAGTCACATCCGAGAAAAGTTCTACAAACTCTGTAGACACATACGGCACACCGCCCTTTGTCAACACAGGTTCAAAGGACAACTCTTTCTTTGTCTTATTGCTATAATACTCTGCTTCCAACGGATACGCACGAATAATCTCCGTCGGTGTAGTATAGGTCAATACCAACTCATCTTCGTCATAATAAAAATCCGGATTGATATGGGTAAGCACAGTTTCTAAATCAATATAAAGTCCACCATTGATGCACAAAGCATTTTTGTCATGCTTCTGCTGCCATAAAATAATATGTGCTTCCCCTTCCGCCACCGGAGCTACTTCTTCCGGTGCCACATACTCCTTATTCGGCGTATATTTCCGAACCAATACCACGCCAAGAATCACTGCCATCAACAGCAGTGCTACAAATACTCCCACAATTGCAATCCCTGTCTTTTTCTTCACGAACGTTTCCTCTTTTCTGTATCTTACAGTATACTACCACAACTTTAGTATATACAAGATACAAAAAATAATCAACCCCATTTTGCCGTTGCAGCCCTTGTACGCAACAACTTTCTTTGAGAGAACAAATCCTTACGTTCCCATGGCCGCAACGGCATTTCCGGGGCCTTATGTATGCTTCTCCTGTTTTTTAAGTGCATATACTGCCGATCCCGTTACCGGCAGTTATTTATGGAGGCAGAACCCTTGTGATACGTAACACAACCTCCGGATGACGGCCTACACCGTCTGATTAAAAACAGTCCAAAACGGAAGATAGCTTCTTTTCCGTTTTTCGGTTTGCATACAATGGATCGGTAATATACGGCAACTCGATGACCTTTTTAAACCGGATCGGCAGCATCTGCTTTTCACCCCCCGTAAGTACCGCCGTTATTTCCCGTTCCACATCAATTTCCGACAAAAGTTCTCCCAGTCTTTTCCATGCGTCAAACCGCCACGGAAACACCGTCCCGAGGGCAAACCGGTAGTCACAACGAAAAAACTCGGTTCTGTATTTTACCACTTCCTGCCCAAAATAAAGTAGCAGTGTTGTATACCCTTTTGCCGCATAAGTTCCGACTGCAGCAGCCGTCCCGTCCGGCACATAACAGACGTCCCATAATACATACTCCTCCGGAACCATCTTATCTGTCCCGAACAACCCTTCATACAGTCGTTCAAATACATGTCTGCCGGATAAATCAATGCACGCAATCCGTCCCTTTTTTCTTTCATTGATATATGCCGCCAGTAATGCGCACCAGGCCGCACCTTCCGTACCTTCGTGCACATCAATCACACCGACAAATTTGGAATCTCTCACTTCACGTTTTGCTTTTCCGCGTTTTTTTCTTCCGGAATAATTCAGAAGTTCCTCCTTTACGGCCTGAACATTGGGATATCTTTTGGCTGCAATGGGATGTACACACCTTTCCTGAATCCGTTGGATCTCTTTTCTTCCTTTGCTGTCGTTTCCCAACATTACACCGAGCACGCAGCCGATTCCGAATACATCCGAGCATTCTCCCACCGAACCTCTGTATTGTTCCGGAGCAGCATAACCTTTTGTCCCGAACACTACCTTTACCGGCTCCGACATCTGTACGGCACCTCCGAAGTCAATTAACGATAACTTTTCTCCGCTAATCATAATGTTCTCCGGTTTAATATCCAGATACAGAATCCCGTTACGGTGCAGATATTCGATAATCTCACAAAGTTGAATGGAATAATTTGAAATAAAAGATGTTGGAAGGCATTTCTGCCTGGAAAGAAAATCGGATAAGGTCTCACCGCCCATATCCTCTTCAATGATATAACACCCCGTATCGTCTTCTTCAATATCATAGATGCGGGGAATCGCTGCATGATGCAGTCGTTTTAACGTTTGTGCTTCCTTCTTCCGTTCTTCATAGAAAGGTCTGTTCTTTAGCAGGCGCTTTATAATACGCCGTTCTCCCAGTACCTTATGTTCTGCCAGAAACACCTCTCCACCGCTGCCGTTTGCAAGCAGGCGTATCATGCGGTATTTCCCAAATAAAAACTCGTCCATCTTCTCCTTTCTGCCCGCCTTATGCAAGCGATTTGTCCTTATGTTCTGTCGGATTGCTGGTAACCATGTTACCTGTATTTATTATAACGGCTCCATCCTCTTTTCCGCAAGCTTTTTTCGCCTCGCATTTTTCACAAACTTTATGGAAAATTTTGTATACATTTACCAAAGAGAATCCTGCATTTTGGCACTTCCTTCTTTATACAAACTTCACAATTAATGTTATTGACTTTCGTGTAAAATTACTATATACTTTGTATAACACGAAGAAGGGGGTGCATACGTCATGACAATTGAACGATTAAGCGATACACAGATTCGTTGTACATTAAACCGACAGGACTTGCAGGAACGTCAGTTGCAATTAAGTGAATTGTTCTATGGCAGTGAAAAAGCCAAAGCCCTGTTCCGTGATTTGGTACAAATGGCATCCTATGAATGCGGCTTTGAGACGGAAGACATGCCTCTTATGATTGAAGCCATTCCGGTGGATGCGGATTGCCTCGTTTTAGTGGTTACCAAGGTAGAAGATTCCGAAGAACTGGATTCCAGATTTTCCAACTTTACTCCGTTTGCGGAAAAAGAACACCATTCCGAGAAAATGCCGGTTCAGGCCTTTGCTGATGAGATTTTAAATTACTTTGCACAGTTTAAAGATTTACTGAATAAAAAAGCGGATGAGCTTTCCAAGCATCCGGAACAGGTAGCTGTAGCCACATCCGAACCGTTAGTGAAAGCCTATGTATTTGATACGCTGCAAAGAGTCAGTAGCTTTGCTTCCGTAGTTGCTTCCCGTTATCACGGTACTGCCGCTCTTTACCGGAACACTACCGATGAAACCTACTATTTACTGTTAGGCATGGCCGACCATACTGCGGAAGACTTTAACAAGATCTGCAACATCGCATCGGAGTACGGTCGCTCCGCCCCGGCCGGAAAAGCATCCTTGCTCTACTACAAGGAACACTTTATCCCGGTTGCTGACAGCGATATTTTAGGAACTCTCGCAAAATTAAATTAAGATTTAATTTTATAAACCACAAAAAATAACCGCCGGAGAAAAGCCTCCGGCGGTCTTTTTCTATTATATCTGCTCTGTCTTCTTACATACCACATCAAAGCAATACGGCTTCTTTCCGGTTAATGCCACACTTCTGTCATCCGGCTGTGAGGTTCCCACAAACACCTGATAGTCACCCTCATTGAGCATAAACTTCGCATCCTCATCATACAACGCAAATGCCGCATCCTTTAACACCAATTCTACCTGCACACTCTCCTTTGCAGCCAGTCTTACCTTCTTTAACCCCTTTAACTGATAGTGCGGTGCATTCTTTACATTCTTTGCCTTTACGTATACCTGTACCGTTTCGGCACCGTCAAAATCTCCGGTATTCTCAAGCGTTGCAGTCACGGTAAGTTCCGCGCCCTTTGCCACTTCCTTTGCAGAAAGTGCTACATTCTTCAGTGTAAACTCCGTATAGCCTAAACCATACCCGAACGGATACAATGCCTCATGCTCCATGTAACGATAGGTTCTTCCCTTCATATTGTAATCCGTAAATGCCGGAAGTTCATCCGAGGTACGATAGAAGGTTACCGGAAGCTTGCCCTCCGGAGAATAGTCTCCGAACAACATCTGTGCCACCGCACGTCCGCCCTGGGCACCCGGATACCATGCCTGTACAATGGCCGGAATATGCTCCTCTGCCCACGGGAATGCCAGGGCACTACCGGATAAAAGCACAAGAACTACCGGCTTACCGCTGGCATAAATCTCCTGTAACACCGTATTCTGCAAGCCCGGAAGCTCCAGATTCGGCTTATCACCGCTGGCAAACTCATTTCCCTGGTCTCCTTCTTCTCCTTCCAGACCGGAATCCAGACCCATTACCGCAATTACCACATCGGATGCATCACATACGGCACGCACTTCTGCGATACGGTCATTTTCCTGTCCCAAACCGGAAACCTTATTCTTAAACAAATGACAGCCCTCGGAGTAATGTACTCTCACATCATCACCGAGATACTCCTGAATACCTTCCAATACCGTAATGTATTCGGATGCAGTACCCTCATAGTTACCGATCAACGCCTTCCGGTTGTTGGCATTCGGTCCGATAACACCTACCGTCTTTAATTTCGACTTATCTAACGGAAGAACCGCACCTTCATTCTTCAATAAGCAGAGCGTCTTCTTCGCAACCGCAAGATTAAACTCCTTCTGTTCCTTGCTGTCTACAACGGAGTAATCAATCGTATTATACGGAACATGCTCCGGTGCATCAAAAATACCGAGACGCATCTTAGAAACATACAGGCGTTCCACCGCACAAGTTAACGTCTCTTCCGTTACCAATCCCTGCTTTACCGCCTCTAACAGATTCACATAAATATGTCCGCAGTTCAAATCACAGCCGTTGTTCATAGCAAGAGCTACAGA
>JAZNBY010000102.1:0-14619 GCA_045587325.1 Lachnospiraceae bacterium
TATATAGGCACAATACACAACTGGAGGGAGGTTAGGTGAGAAGATGTCGAATGTTATCGTAAAAGAGAATGAATCCCTCGACAGCGCTCTCCGCAGATTCAAGAGAAACTGCGCAAAGGCTGGCATTCAGCAGGAGATTCGTAAGAGAGAGCATTACGAGAAGCCGAGCGTAAGACGTAAGAAGAAGTCTGAAGCTGCTCGTAAGCGCAAGTATAAATAATGTGCTGGAAACCCCTTAATCTTCGGATTAAGGGGTATTTTACGTTTAAAAACGAATATACTGGAATAAAAGTCTTTTTGGAGTTGTTATGGCCGGACATCCGTTAAAAAAACGTAAGAAACCGTCTGAACTGAAAAAAGATTTATATACACAAGTGAAAAAAGAGCGAAAGGCCGAACAAAAAGAATATGCTGCGTTTTGTGAACGACTGACGGAAGCAGTGTCGCTTACGGAGGATGTAACCGGGGAAATGATTGTATATCTTGCGGGGCGGCATTGTATGACAGTCCGCAATTTTATATCCGTAACGGAATACACTGCCGAGAAAATCCGTTTGAAAAATAAAAAATACGAGTTGCATGCGGAAGGAGATTGCCTTCGGATGGAATATTTCCTGCCGGAAGAACTTCGGATTATCGGGAATATAAAAACAGTATCTTATCATGCCACGAGAGGGTAGGAAATGAAGAAAATTGCACAATTTTTTCACGGCATCGTTTTTATAGAGCTGGCGGGCGAGTTCCCGGAGCGCTTTTTTAATATATGCAGAAGCAGGCAAATACCATTGTACGAAGTGGCAACCGTAAAGGTTGGAGAACGAATCGTTTATACGGCAAAAATCCGGATAAAAGACTATTTCAAAATCAGACCTGTGGCAAGAAAATCCCATTGTATTCCGAAAATCAGAAAGAAGATCGGAATGCCTTTTTTTGTGAAACGATACAAAAAAAGACTGGCCTTTTTTATGGGTGGAATGTATTGTCTCTGGTTTATGTGGTTATTATCCTTATTTGTATGGGATATTTCCGTATCGGGCGGATTTGTTCATACGGAAGAAGAACTGCTTTCTTATCTGCGGGAAAACCTGATTGTATGCGGAATGAGAAAGGAATCCATAGATTGTACGGAATTGGAGCGTAAGCTACGCGTGGATTACCCGGATATCGGCTGGGTGTCAGCGGAATTGAAAGGGACTAAGCTTTTTATACGAATTGCGGAAACTGATATGCCTATGATAGAGGAAGAAAAGGACACACCGGTACATATCGTTGCCGCCACCGACGGAAAGATAGAACAGCTTGTATGCAGAAGCGGGACTCCATTGGTTAAGGTGGGAGATGTGGTAAAAAAAGGGGATATTATAGTCCGTGGAGTGATTGATGTGATTGGGGATAATGATATGAAAACAGGGAGTTACCCGGTATGTGCGGATGCGGATGTTTTGATTCAAAGTGTCAAGAAATATTCTCATTCCATGGAACGTACTTATGAGGAGAAAAGATTTACGAAAGAGTCCAAAACCGGTTATGAATTTTTTTACGGAAATAAAAAAATATTTTCGCATATGCCTAGTCATTCTTATACAAATTATGCTATAATGACAGAAGATGAGGTTTTGTCGCTTCATGCCCATTTTCCGTTGCCGTTCCGAGTGAAAAAGACGGTAATTTCGGAGTATGTTCCTGTAAAAAAGCAGTATTCGGAAGAAGAAGCCAAAGGGCAGGCAGAACAGGCATTGAGGCGGTACATTTCCTATCTGACGGAGTGCGGGGTTACAATCAGGTCCGTAGACTGTACCACAACGGTAACGGAGACGGAGATTGTCACATCCGGGAAACTGGTACTGGTATCCGCAGCATGGGAACAGGTTGCGGTACAGGAAAACGAGTGGAGGGAACAAATATCAGATGAGTATAGTGGAAACAACAATGAACCTTCCGGTGGAGCATAGCCGAAATATTTTCGGTCAGTTTGATTCTTATGCCAAATTGATAGAGAAGCAACTGGGTGTTACACTGATTGTTCGTGACGATAAACTTAAAATATTGGGAACAGTGGAAGCGGCAGAACAGGCAAAAAGAGTAATCGACCAGCTTTGTTTGTTGTCCGAACGAGGGAATGCCATAACGGAACAGAACGTATCCTATGCATTGTCCCTGTTACAGACGGCAAAGGAAGCTTCTATAACGGAGATTGATAAGGATACCATCTGTCATACTATTCAGGGTAAGCCGATCAAGCCGAAGACCTTGGGGCAGAAGCAGTATGCAGATATGATTCGAAAGAAAATGATTGTATTTGGCGTAGGCCCTGCCGGTACCGGCAAAACCTACCTTGCTATGGCAATGGGCATTACCGCATTTAAGAACGATGAGGTAAGCCGGATTATTTTAACAAGACCGGCAATCGAAGCGGGAGAAAAGCTTGGATTTTTACCGGGTGACTTGCAGAGCAAGGTAGACCCATATCTTCGTCCGCTTTATGATGCGTTATACCAGATTATGGGGGCAGACAGCTTTGCAAAGAACATGGAAAAGGGCCTGATTGAAGTGGCACCTTTAGCCTATATGCGAGGCAGAACCCTGGATAATGCGTTTATTATTTTGGATGAGGCTCAGAATACGACGCCGGCTCAGATGAAAATGTTTCTAACCCGTATCGGCTTTGGATCGAAGGTGATTATTACCGGTGATTTGTCCCAGAAGGATTTGCCAAGCGGTGCAACTTCGGGATTGGATGTGGCACTTCGCGTATTAAGTAAGATTGATGATATCGGAATTTGCGAATTGACATCCCAGGACGTGGTACGACATCCGTTGGTGCAGAAAATCGTACATGCTTATGATGAATACGAGCAAAAGAATACAAAAGCGCATACACATAAGAAAGATGCGGACGTAAAAAAGAAACCGGAGGAAGGCAACGCAGCCGAGTCAAAAAAGACTGTAGAAGTAACGAAAAAGACTGTGGTATTAGGAAAAAATTCCGGAGATAAAGCAAAATCCGTATGGAAAAAGAAGGGGGAGCGCCGGTTCGGGCGTAAATAGTGACTTATGGGATTTTTATCAAAAAAATGGATAAAAGCATTGTTATGGAATATGCTGATGATTGGTCTGATGATAGGCAGTGCGCTTCTGATACCTTTTCTGAAAGAAAGCGGACAGGCTATGCACCGGATGTATGTTTTGTTTTCTGTTTTACTTTCTCTTTTTGCGGCAGTTTATGCTTTGTTATTTGAACGGAAAACTTCGGAAGGTGTTATGTTTTGGCTGATTCCGTTGGTATTTGTGATTTCGGTTGCGTTTCTCATGGTATTTGACGCACCGATGACATTTCCGTTCTGGACCTTCGGCGGATTGTTGATATTGTGCGCCTTCCGCCTGCGATACGGAATGTTTCTTAACATTTATCTTTTGTTTATTATCGGGAGCATGCAGACGGAGCCGCTTACCGAAGTGTTGCTGATACAGTTTATGTGTCTGCTGTTGTTAGGTATGGTAATGCCGTATGCAAAAACATGGAAAGACGGAATAAATATTTTGATTTCCGTGGCGGCGGTTCTTGTAAGTGTCCGTATTATTTGTTATTTTTCCATGGAGAAAACAGCCATTGTAGAGGATATTTTCAGTGTGGCGATTGTGTATGCCATTGTAATTTCTGCCGTGTTACTGTTGTCAAAGGCATTACGGGACAACGTCATTTTGTCAGAAGCAAATGACAAATTTGATTTCCTGGAGGAATTGGCTGCAGGCGTGGAGGAACTGGATGAAGAAGCTTACCGTTTTATGACGGAGGAATCACAGCAAGAGGCTATGGCGGCATTTATGGAACAGGAGGAAGAAACCGATATACCGGTTATGGAGGAAGATATATCGGAACAACTGGAGCAGTTGTGTCTTCCGGAGGCTCCGTTGCTTGTGGAGTTGTCTGAGCGTTTTCCAAAGGCTTATTTACATGCCAGACGTGTAGCGTTTTTTGCCTCTGAAGTAGCGGAATATATGGACGGTGTGGATGAGTTACTTGTAAAGTGTGCCGGATTTTATCATGAGATCGGCAAAATCCGTGGAAATAAAACGTTAGAGGGAACGCTTCTTGTGGCACAGGAACAGCAGTTTCCGGACCGTTTGATTCGGGTTTTGCGGGAACATACCATAAACGGAGACAAGCCTACCTCAAAGGAAGCTGCGCTTGTTATGCTGACCGACAATATTTGCGGCATGTGCGAACACTTGCGGAAAACACAATCCGGAAGAATTTTGGTTGCCAAGGTCATTGACAGAGCCATTAACCTGCGTGTAACCAAGGGAGATTTGAACCAGAGCGGATTGACAGTAAAAGACATTTCCGTTATGCAAAATACCATGGAAGAAGTAATAAAGGAGGATATGTTTTGACCATTCATATCGAAGAAGAAGTAACTATACCGTTTTCCTTTGATTACAAAGCACTTGTGGATAATGTGATTAATGGTGCATTGGATTATATTGGGTGTCTATATGAAGCGGAAGTAAACGTATTGTTTACGGATAATGGGTCTATACAGGAGATTAACCGGGAAAACAGAGAAATCGACGCTCCTACGGATGTGCTTTCTTTTCCGAATGCCGAATTTTCCGTTCCGGGAGAGTTTGATGATTTGGAAGAGACTCAGCCTGAGGTGTTTCATCCGGACAGCGGAGAGTTGATGTTGGGTGATATTGTGATTTCCGTGGATAAGATGTTGTCCCAGGCAAAGGAATTCGGCCATTCTACAGAGCGTGAGCTTGGATTTTTATTGGCCCACAGTGTATTGCATTTGTGTGGATATGACCATATGGAAGAGGAAGAACGTGTCGTAATGGAAGATATGCAACGGCAGATTATGGACATGTTACAACTATATCGTTAAACGGAGTTATGCTATGGAAGAAAACGAGAGAAGATCAAACTTTTTGACGCAGGGAATTATTCTGGCAGCTGCATCGGTTATTGTCCGGCTGATTGGAATCCTTTACCGGATTCCGTTGGCAAATACCATAGGAGACGATGGCCTTGGGGCTTATTCCAATGCGTTTGAAGTGTATAGTATTGCACTTCTATTGTCAACCTACAGTATTCCCACGGCAATTTCCAAATTGATTTCGGAACGGGAAGACAAAAAAGAATACGGAAATTCCTTTCATATGTTTAAGGTCGGTATTGTTTTTTCAGCAATACTCGGCTTTGTTGCATCGTTGCTGTTGTTCTTCGGGGCGGATTTTATTGCAAAATATGTGTTTAAGGAAGCAGACTTAAGTACAGCGATTCCGCTTAAGGTTTTGGCACCGACCCTTTTCGTGTTTTCGGTTATGGGAGTAATCCGAGGCTTTTTCCAAGGAAAGCATACGGTTATCCCTACATCCGTATCCCAGATTTTAGAGCAGATTGTGAATGCAGTGGTCAGTGTGGTAGCGGCTAAGATGCTGATTAACCATTTTAGTGCATCAGATCGGATCTCCGCATATGGTGCGGCAGGTGGTACTCTGGGTACTTTGTGTGGAGCAATTATCGCGTTGTTGTTTTTGTTGTTTGTGTTCTTTAGCTATTATCCGATGTTAAAAAAACGAGTAAGGAAAGACCGGATCGGTGCCTATGAGGATCGTCCGTTGTTACTGAAATTACTCATTTTAACAATTATACCGATTATTTTGAATCAGACGGTATATTCCATAAGCAGTTTGTTAGACAGTGTTCTTATGAATCAGATTTTTGATTATAAGGGGATAGAGGAATTGGTGCGTCGTACGATGTTTGGAAGATATTCCGGTAAATACCGGTTACTTACCAATGTGCCGATTGCTATCGCTTCTTCTATCGGAATGGCAATTTTGCCGAGTATCGTACAGGCACATCTGTCCAAAAAGAAAGAAGTACTTCATGACCGGGTGGCACAGGCAATCAAACTGAATATGATGATTGCATTCCCGTGTGCCGGAGGAATGGCGGTGCTGGCGTCTCCAATTATGCAGTTTGTATTTGGTGAGACAGGAGAAGCGTTAAAAATGACTTCCATGATGATGTACATTGGTGCTGCCTCCATTATTTTCTATGCTTATTCTACAGCTACCAATAGTATTTTGCAGGGAGTAAACCGGATGAGGGTACCGGTAATTCATGGGGCGATTTCATTGGTTCTCTATTTGGTTATAGATGTAATTTTGCTAATGTTCACGCCACTTGGAGTATATTCTTTGGTTATAGGCAACATGATTTTCCCGCTTATCATCAGTTTATTAAACTGGAAGACGTTAGAACGGGAACTGGGATATCGGCAGGAACTTGACCGTACCTTTTTACGTGTCGGTTTATGTACGGTATTTATGGCCGTATTGGCATTTCTATCTTACAGAGGAGTATTATCCCTTACGAACCGTGTATCCGTTGCAGTGTGTTCGTCCATTGGACTTGCTGTGTTAGTGTATTTTATTATGTTGATTTTGTTCCGGGCAGTTACGGAAGAAGAGTTGCTTGATATGCCCAAAGGAGCCGTACTTGTTCGATTGGCAAAAAAGTTGCGTTTGATGTAAGAAACGGAATAAATGATAGATTAATGGAAACACTTCCTATCAGGAGGTGTTTTCTATGAAAAAAATTGGTATTTATTCCGGCGGAGTTGTGCTGTTAAGTCTTATGTTTTGCGTATGTTATTATTTTAGTTATGAAAATGCATTAAAGGATTTTAATCAGAAAGCGAGACAACAGGAAAAGGGACTGTACACCGAATTGTTACGTGTCAGTGAAGAAAATCAGGAATTATTAGGCCGGTTGGCATTGAAGGAAGAGCAACTGTTACAGCAAGATGAGGAAAATAACGAAGTTCTGGAAGCGGGACGTTTACCGCAGAACACGGTACTTCCTACGGTACATTATGTGGAAGAAACCTATGATTTGGCAACGAAGCAGATGTATTCCATGGCAAAAACAGCACCGGGATTTTTGATCGGAACAACAAAGGAAGAGTTGTCCGCTTATTTGGCCGAATATATGGAAGATTTGTCGCTGGCAGAATACGAAGCGGGATTGATTTCTTATGATATCATTTCGTTTTCTGAGGACAATGTAATTCTTAGAAAGACCTATGATGTGAACAAGGTGCCATATAAATATTATGTAAACATATCTGACGGTATGATTACTGTTTATTATAGTGATTTAAAATCAGTATATGAATATACCCATATTCCGGCAGTGGATTTGTCGGAAGAGGACCGGTTGGCTTTGATTGAGGGAATTTATGTAAAAGACAGAGAAGAACTCTATTCCATATTGGAAGGATTTTCCAGCTAGGAGGAACAGTACGAATGAAAAACAAGGTGTACGATGCGATTATTGTAGGCGGTGGGGCATCCGGAATGATTGCCGCTATTCATATAGCCTTTACAGGGCATAGTGTACTTGTGTTGGAACAAAAAGATAAATTATGTAAAAAGATTTATGCCACCGGAAACGGAAAATGCAATTTTACCAACAGAAACTGGAATTCGTCCTGTTTCAGAGGGACGACCCCGGAATTGGCAAAACCGGTTTTGGATGCGTTTTCCTTAGAGGATACATTGGATTTTTTCCATGGCATCGGTGTTTATCCGAAAGAAAAGAACGGCTATTTTTATCCTGGTTCGGAGCAGGCGGCATCGGTTGCGGAATGTCTTTGCAGAGAAGCGGAACGACTTCGGGTGAACAGTTTAACGGGATGCAGGGTGAAAGATGTATATAAAGGACCGGACGGATTATTTTGCGCCGATACGGAACAGGGAAAATATTATGGGAAAAACATGGTATTGGCTACCGGAGGTATGGCTTCTCCGGCCCATGGTTCCGATGGTAGCGGATATCCCTTTGCAAAAAGCTTCGGTCATTCGATAATAGATCCGCTGCCGGCCATTGTACAGTTAAAGGCAGATGGGAATTTTTTTAAGACACTTGCGGGTGTGCGTACGGAAGGAAGAATTACGTTATATACAGGGGACGAGAACTATTCGGAAGAAGGCGAATTATTGTTTGCAGCCTATGGGATTTCCGGCATTCCGGTCATGCAGGTGAGCCGATATGCTTCCGTGGCTCTTTCTCAGAAGAAAAAGGTAACTGCTGAATTGGATTTATTTCCGATGTTGACTGAAGATGAATTAAAAGAAGAGATAGGAATGCGGTTCCGAGGCGGAAGGGATATTTCGGCGGAAGAAGCTTTGGCCGGCTTGTGTAATCACAAGTTAAATTATGTGATTCTGATGCTTTGCGGTCTTGAGCCTACGGCTCCGGTGCGTGTTCTTTCCCCAAAGGATGCATCTAAAGTTGCTGAAAAAATAAAGCATTTTACCGTAAAGATAACGGATACCAATGGGTTTGAACAAGCACAGGCCTGTGCAGGCGGGGTTCCGCTTACGGAATTAAATGAAACAATGGAGTCAAAGCTTGTGACCGGATTATATATTACAGGAGAGCTTGCAGATATTGACGGCACCTGCGGCGGGTACAACCTGCAATGGGCTTGGAGTAGCGGAGTGGCGGCAGGAAGAACGATCGGAGGGAACTATGCTTCGCATTCAACAGTTGAAACTGGGCATTGAACATAAACAAGAAGATTTATTAAAAAAAGCGGCAAAGCTTCTTTCTGTAAAGCCGGAGGATATCAGGACCCTTCGTCCGGTAAAGCGTTCTTTGGATGCAAGAAAGAAGGATGATATCCATTATTCTTATGTGTGTGAAGCAGAACTTCGTACCAAAGAACTGGAAGAGAAGGTGCTGCGTCGTGTGAAACCGCAGATTGCGGTACATGCAGAGCCTGTGGTATATATTCACACACCATCAGGGACGGAGGCGTTGTCTCAACGACCGGTGGTGATCGGAGCGGGACCGGCAGGACTTTTTTGTGCCTATCGTCTGGCACTGAACGGATATGCACCGATTTTGTTGGAACGGGGTGCTTCGATTGAAGAACGTGTCGGTATTGTAAATACGTTTTGGAAAGATGGGACTTTGGATACGGATACCAACGTACAGTTTGGAGAAGGCGGTGCAGGTACCTTTTCCGATGGAAAATTAAATACTATGGTAAAAGAGACTACCGGACGGATTCGTTCGGTGCTTGAGACATTTACCGCATTCGGAGCACCGGAGGAAATTACATATATCAACAAACCTCATATTGGCACCGATTGTTTGCGTGATGTAATTGTGAATATGCGTAAGGAACTGATTCGCCTGGGCGGCGAGGTACGCTTCCATGCAAAGGTTACGGATTTGGAAATAGAGAATAATAAGCTTACCGGTTTGTGGCTGGGAGAAAAGTTTCTGCCTTGTGAAGTGGCGGTCCTTGCCATCGGTCACAGTGCCCGGGATACCTTTGCAATGTTAAAAAAACATTCCGTCCCAATGTCAAAGAAAGCCTTTGCGGTAGGGGTACGTATCGAACACGAACAGGAGCTCATTAATCGTGCCCAGTACGGGGATGTGGCAGACAAGCTACCGGCGGCGGATTATAAACTGACCCATACCGCGGCAAACGGCAGAGGGGTATACTCTTTTTGTATGTGTCCGGGAGGTTTTGTAGTAAATGCCTCTTCCGAACCGGGATGTTTGACGGTGAATGGCATGAGTAATCATGCCAGAGATGAGAGGAATGCCAACAGTGCTATGATTGTAACGGTAACTCCTGAGGATTTCGGCGGAGATACGGAAGATGTATTGGCAGGAGTAGAGTTCCAAAGAAGGTTGGAGGCTGCTGCTTATCATGCCGGTGAGGGGAAGATTCCGGTTCAGCTTTTTGGGGACTTGTTAAATCACAAATCTTCTGTTACAATAGGGCATATTATTCCCAATACCAAGGGAGCATATAAGCTGACTTCTTTGGAAGAATGTTTGCCGACATTTCTTATAGAAAGCCTTATTGATGGCATTTCTGCATTTGACAAGAAAATCAAAGGCTTTGCCGATGAAGAAGCGGTACTTTTGGGTGTGGAAGCCAGAACCTCTTCCCCGGTACGGATTGAGCGTGGTGAGACGCTTACGTCTATGGTAGAGGGACTTTATCCATGCGGAGAGGGTGCGGGCTATGCGGGAGGTATTGTATCTGCCGCAGTGGATGGAATTAAAGTTTACGAAAAAATTGCAGAACGGTATCGACCGGGAAGTGTGTAATAAAGGGCAGGGATGTTGACTGCAGAAAGGATATCCTATGAATTACAGAGAAGCTTTAAAGGATAAAAAGAGAATCGTCATTAAAATCGGTTCTTCTTCGTTAACTCACGAAGAAACCGGCAACTTAAACCTGGAGAAAATGGAGCGTCTGGTACGCCTTTTAACCGACCTTCGGAACAGTGGGAAGGAAGTCGTGCTGGTATCTTCCGGTGCGGTTGCGGTTGGAAGAAAGATGATTGGTTTAAAGGAAAAGCCGAAGGAATTAGCGGAGAAACAGGCATGTGCAGCCGTGGGTCAGGCCAGCCTTATGACCATATATCAGAAGTTGTTTTCTGAGTATCACCAGTTGACGGCACAGGTTCTTTTAACAAAGTTCATAATGCTTAATAAAATCAGCCGGCAGAATGCCCGAAATACCTTTGAAAAGTTGAATGAAATGGGTGTAATTCCGATTGTAAACGAAAACGATACCATTTCTACGGAAGAAATTAAGGAACTTGGTCTTGGCGAGAACGATACACTTTCTGCTATTGTAGCGGCCTTGATTCATGCGGATCTGTTGATTTTGTTATCTGATATCGACGGTCTTTATACCGATGATCCGCGTAAGAATCCGGATGCAAAGTTTATTGATTTGGTGCCGGAACTTACGGAAGAATACATAAATATGGGAAAGGGAGCAGGGACTTCCTTCGGTACCGGCGGGATGAAGACAAAGCTTTCCGCTGCAAGAATTGCGGCAGATTCCGGAGCAGACATGATTATTACGAACGGAAATAACGTAGATAATATTCGTGCGGTATTGAATGGGGAACCGGTAGGAACCTTGATGCTTGCTCATAAAGTACCTCATTTCCATTTGACGGATTATTTATTGGAACAGGAAGAAGAGTAAAGGAGTGTGACTTCCATGACGATGGATGAGAAAATTGCAAGAATCAATGAATTATATCATAAAGCTAAGAATGAAGGGCTGACGGAGGAAGAAAAGGAAGAACAGAAGGCATTACGTGCGGACTATGTTCGTTCTTTCCGCGAGAATCTTCGTGCCACTTTAGATAATGTTTCGATTCTGGAACCGGACGGAACGGTGACAAACCCCAAAAAGAACAGGAAAAATTAATGAGATTGCAAGAAACTATTGATTGATATAAGAAACGATTAGGGGGAAATAAAATGGAAGCTTTAGAAATCATCGGACAGAAAGCGAAAGAAGCCAAGGTCTCTTTGGGACTTTTGGGACAGACAAAGAAGAATGAGACATTATGTGCCGTAGCAGATGCACTTTGTGCCAATGCGGCGGAGATTTTAGAGGGAAACAAGGTAGATGTAGAGACTGCAAAGGCAAACGGCATGTCAGAAGGACTATTGGACCGTTTGACGTTGACAACCACACGTATTGAGGCTTTGGCTGACGGACTTCGTAAGGTAGCGTCCTTGCCGGATCCGATTGGAAGTGTGCTTTCCATGGATCAGCGCCCGAACGGTCTGATGGTAGGTAAAAAACGTGTTCCGCTTGGTGTGGTAGGCGTAATTTACGAATCCCGTCCGAATGTTACTTCGGATGTGTTTGGTCTTTGCTTTAAGACCGGAAATGCTGTGATTTTGCGAGGTGGCAGTGATTGTATCCATTCTAATATCGTGATTGTAAAGGTAATCCGTGACGCATTAGATGCTTGCGGTATTACACCGGATGCAGTACAGCTTCTTACGGATACCAGCAGAGAGACCGCAACAAGATTTATGAAGCTGAATCAGTATGTGGATGTATTGATTCCGAGAGGTGGTGCAGGATTGATTTCCTCTGTGGTACAGAACAGCACGATTCCGGTGATCGAGACTGGTACCGGCAACTGCCATATTTATGTGGATAAGGATGCGGATTTTGAAATGGCTCTCAATATTATTGACAACGCAAAGACCCAGCGTCTGGGCGTATGCAATGCCTGTGAGTCTTTGGTCATTCATTCCGCAGTGTTAGATAAATTTATGCCGTTAGTTTATGAGCGTCTTTCCGCAAAGAACGTGGTATTCCGTGCGGATGAGCGTGCGAAAGCGGTTTGCCCGCAATGTGAGGCAGCGACGGAAGAGGATTTCTATAAGGAGTATTTGGACCGTTTGATTTCCGTAAAAACCGTGGATTCCATTGCTGAGGCCATTTCCCATATTAACAAGTACAATACCGGACATTCCGAAGCTATTGTAACGGAGAACTATGACGCATCCATGAAGTTCTTAAACGAAATCGATGCGGCTGCCGTATATGTGAATGCCTCCACCCGTTTTACCGATGGAGAAGAGTTTGGGTTCGGTGCGGAAATCGGCATCAGTACTCAGAAGCTTCATGCAAGAGGACCGATGGGCTTGGAAGCATTGACCACCACAAAGTACATTATTTTCGGTAATGGTCAGATTAGATAATTGACAGAAGGAAACAGATTCGGGGAATAAGGATATTTTCGGATAGACGAAGATCCTTTGCCCCGAATTTTGTGGGTTATAGAGAGGAATAAAAGATGGATATGACGAAACAGAATGTGCAGGTGCCGACGTTAGAGCCGGCCAGACAGTTTTATTTCATGGATTTGTTGCGGGAACACAACGAAAAGAAGTGTGCGGAGCTGGGAAGAAAGCTGACGTACCATATTGAGACCTTCGGCTGCCAGATGAATGCTAAGGACTCCGAGAAGCTTGCAGGTATTTTGGAGAGTGCAGGATATGTAGAGGTGGATTCCGAGCAGGCAGATTTTGTGTTGTATAATACCTGTACCGTGCGTGAAAATGCAAATACAAAGGTATACGGACGTATCGGATATCTGGGGAATCTAAAGAAAAAGAACCCGGAGATGCGGATTGCTCTGTGCGGCTGTATGATGCAGGAACCTCATGTCATCGAAAAAATTAAGAAGAGCTATCATTTTGTAGATATTGTATTCGGCACCCATAACATTTATATGTTAGCAGAGTTAATCTGGCGTAAGGTGTCCGGAGAGAAGAGAGTGTTTGAGATTTGGGATGGTACGGACAAAATCGTTGAGGATTTGCCTAGTGAGCACAAATACAAGTTTAAAGCCGGTGTGAATATTATGTACGGTTGTAACAATTTCTGCAGCTACTGTATCGTGCCGTATGTAAGAGGAAGGGAACGTTCCCGGAAACTGGAGGATATTCTTGCAGAAGTAAAAAAACTGGTGGCAGAAGGCATTGTGGAGATAATGCTTTTAGGTCAGAATGTAAATTCCTACGGAAAGACATTAGAGACTCCGATGAGTTTTGCTGATCTTCTTCGTGAAGTAGAAAAGGTGGAGGGAATTGAACGGATTCGTTTTATGACGTCCCATCCGAAGGATTTGTCTGATGAATTAATCGAGGTCATGAAGGACTCCAAAAAGATTTGTCGTCACCTGCATTTGCCGATGCAGTCCGGCAGTACTGAGATTCTGCGTCGCATGAACCGGAAGTACACAAAGGAGGATTATCTTTCTTTGGTAGAGAAAATAAAGACCGCTATGCCGGAGATTTCCCTGACGACGGATATTATTGTAGGATTCCCAGGTGAGACGGAAGAGGATTTTGCCGATACATTAGACGTGGTGGCAAAGGCTGGGTTTGATTCTGCTTATACCTTCCTGTATTCCAAACGCACAGGTACGCCGGCAGCTTCTATGGAGAATCAGGTAATCGATGAGGTGGCGAAGGAACGTTTTAACCGTTTGCTTGCCCTGGTATCGGAGCAATCCGCAAAGCTTACCGCTCGGCATACGGGAGAAGTGGCGGAAGTATTGGTGGAAGAACGGAATGAGCAGGATGCATCCTTACTGACAGGGCGATTAGGCAACAATCTTTTGGTACATTTTCCGGGAGATGAAACGCTGATCAGTAAACTTGTAAAAGTAAAGCTGACCGAATGCAAAGGCTTTTATTATATCGGTTCTTTGGTAGGATAATTTCTAAGTTGAAAAAATTATTCGAAAAATTAAAATCAATTCATGTTCTGCTTGACATAAAGTTTAAAAAAGTATAAAATTATTATGTTGTATTATGTACAATGAAAATTGAATAAAGGAGGTGTTTCCGTGCAAGTAGATTTAACAGTGCTTATTATTGCATGTGCAGGCGCTGCTGTTTTAGCTGGTATTATTTGCTGGTTCTTGGCAATCGGTTTCCGCAAGAAGTTTGTGGAGGCAAAGATCGGTTCCGCTGAGAGCATGGCAAGGGACATAAAGAACGAAGCATTAAAAGCGGCAGAAGCAATGAAAAAGGAAGCGACGCTCGAAATCAAAGAAGAAAAGCTGAAAGCTCAGAATGAACTTGAGAAAGAAGCAAAAGAGCAACGCGCCGATTTACATCGTTACGAGCAGCGTGTCTTGTCAAAGGAAGAAGCCATTGATAAGAAAGCTACCGCATTGGAAAAGAAGGAAAGTAAGTTAAGCCTCAAAGAAGCCGAACTGGATAGATTGAAAGAA
>JAZNBY010000103.1:0-4847 GCA_045587325.1 Lachnospiraceae bacterium
CCTACCACGCGATAAGAATGCAATTTCCACCCATCGGCAGAATATTTATCCAGCAGTTCCTGCAAAACAGCTACAAACCGCTTTCCCGAAAGAAATCCACATGCAAAAAAGTCTGTGCAATACTTCACATTTCTCATAATAAAAGTCTCCTTGTTTGAAAACAAAGCGTCCACTTGCAAACTCTCACGTCCAGCGTGGCCGCTTGCGACTACTAATCAGTTTATTCCCAGTTTTCCTGTTTTATGAGACTTTTATTCCATGCATTCTCCCGTTCCTACATCTCCCCTATCACATCCAGACAGATATACAACGCCTTTTCATGGGATTCTTCTCCCCAGTTTCTCTCATCATAGGCTTCTGTATTTACCAAAGTATCCGCGGTAAATAAGATTTGTCCGAACTCCGCACCGCGAAATTGTGCGCAAGCCGCCAATGCCGAGCATTCCATTTCTACGACGGCACAGCCTTCTTCTCGTCGATACTCTACCAGTGCTGCGGTTTCTCTGTAAAATCCGTCCGTAGTCCAGGTGATACACTCCGTATAAGGCAAATTAAGCTTCTTCATAGCCCGTTCCACCGAGGCCAGTACCTTCGGATTAAGTTCCACAAATCTGGACGGTGGCAAATAGTGATAAGAGGCACCTTCATCCCGCAAAGCCTTCGTCGGAACCAGAAACATATTTTCCGGCAAATCCACCAAAGCCCCGCAACAGCCGGTAGCTAATATTTTCTTTGCTCCGTATCCAATGAGCCAGTCCAGTATTTGCGCAGCCGCCGCTGCCCCTACCGGTGCCTGGCAGATTCCGATCTTCTCTCCCTTGTACTCCGTCACATAGACCGGATACAGCTTCGTTTCCGATACAAAATGGGCCACAGGAACAAGCCCCTGCTTTTTGGCATAATTATCCGTTATTTCTCCCAAAAATGCGTAGATTAATTTCTTCGGCAACTGAAAGTCCAACTCCTGATGGGTCGGCATAATCACCGACGTCTGACTGTCATCGTATTCTAAAATAGGTATCTCATGTTTATGTAATGCCATCTTTTTTCCTCCTATCTTCTCTCCGCAAGCGTCAATATCATATCCGGCAGTACCACACGTCTTCCCCTGTCATACCGCTCTTCTTCCTCCTCTGTACGTCCTACCAACGCCGTACCGGTAGCGGAATTATCCGACACTACCAAAAGGGCCACACTAGGCACTTCCAGTAAGTCCGCCATCAGATAAAAGGATGCCGTTTCCATTTCAATTAAATCCGTATCAAACTCCCGGATTTCGTCCAAATGATAATACTCCAACGCAATGGAATCCGTACAGAACACGGAAGATTTCTTGATATCATACCCCTTTTTCTTCCCCATGTCAACAACCTCATCAATAAAAGGCATCTCCGGCACTACCTTTTCAAAAGGAACAAAATCCCGTATGGACTCCTTCAGATAGGTATTGGTGTAGCCACCGGATATGGAATAGGACGGGGTACAAATATCTCCCAATCCGAACTCCTTCTTTAACGCACCTACCGCGCCGATAAAAATCATCGTTTTGAAGTTAAGCTCCCCGCATATGGCCACATGATCAATCAGATTTCCCGCAGAGGAACCGATTTTCACCCAGGCAATCTTTACATCATCCTTTTCCACCAGATAGCCGGCAATATAAGCACCTTCCCGCAAGGTCGTCACCTTACAAAACCGCTCCATTTTCAGTTTGTACGGGGAAAAGCTGGGTGCCACCACCAGCGCGTCATACACCACATCATCCCGCAATCCGAAGGCCTGCATTGCCATATGCTCCGAGTTATATTGATGGAACTTATCTATGATTCGTTTCATCTTCTCTTTCATGTAATTCTGCTCCTTTTCTCTTATTTAAAACAATGCTGAAAGTCCGTGCTCTTCGGCAACAAAAAGGCTCCCTTCTCCTTTATCTCCGAAACAAAATACTCCTTTAACACCGCTTCTTTCTCCGCCAAATTCTTCTTCTCCTCCGGATAGCGCTCCGACAAATATGTAAGTATCTCCGACGCATCCGTATAACGCATCCAGCTGCCGAGCGTGACGTTCTCCACCTTAGAAAAGTAGCCGGAAAGGATCTCGCAAAACTCCCCTCGCTTCTTTATGGACTTTTTCTCCCTTTCTATAAGAAGCTCCGTCTTTAGCTGCAGCTTTTCAAAAATCCCCCGCCAAAAACCATGCTCTCTGCTTACGTTTGCGCCGTTGATCGAACACATTCCGCCGGTCGCCAGAGCATTTGCAATACGTTCAAGAAGGACCTCTCTGTCTTTGATAAAATCCAGCAGATAGTGGGCAAGAATACAGTTATAACTTCCCTTCTGACCGATTAACTCCCAAGTACTCTCCCTCTCTACATCCTCAAAATATAGGTTCACTTTGGTCCCCTCCACCAAGGTTCCCTTATTCTGCTCTACATAGTCCGCAAAATCATCCGCCCAGCTTCCACGCAAATCGTATCCGTCAACGCACACGCCCGCCGGAATCTCGGACCAACTATTGCGCCACAACTTTCCGTAACCGCAACCAAGATCCAGTACCTTTGCGTTTTCCTGCAGTCCCAAGGACTTATAAATCGTCACATACCAATCCTGCCCTGCATTATGTAACAGTGCCTGATAATGGTTCACATCTGCCCCCTGATCCAGCTGCATGTTTTTTACAATCTCCGCTACCAAGTCCCAATCCGGCTCCGTATCCCGTAACAATACACTGTTTATACTGGCAATTGCCTTCTCGATCTCATATCTTCTGGCTTCCAATGTCTTTAACTGCCGTGTCAGTACATCCGTAATATCAACATCCTTCTCCGCTGCCAGATTATCATGAATTTCCTCCAGTGAAAATCCGATTTGCTTTAATGCAATAATTTTTTCTAATACCGCCAAGGCTGACCTATCATAAAGCCGATAATTCCCTTCGGAATATCCGCTTGGTTTTAACAAGCCTTTTTCATCATATAAACGAACCGTTTTCTGGGAAACGCCGGTTTTCTTTGCGATTTCCCCTGATGTCATTCTTTTCTCCATAGGCATCCGACCTCCTGTATGCTACTTATAGTATAAAGGGTCCCCCTAGGGGAGAGTCAAGTAATTCTTCATTGGATTTTTTGCAAGCGTTTTAAAAATCAAGCAATCCTTTACTTCTCAACAATGAATTGATAATTGTTTTCCCAAAAATCTTATGTTACACTAAAATCACACCGGTGATAACAACAAATGGAGGACACTTATTATGCAGATAACGATTGGAAAAAATATCAGAGACTTACGAAAGCGAGATAACAGAACTCAAGAGGATTTGGCAACGGCCCTTGGCGTAACCTGTCAGGCCATCTCCCGTTGGGAATCAAACGGCGGCTACCCGGACATGGAACTGGTGCCTGCTATTGCAAACTATTTTCATATCACCATTGACGAATTATTTGGCTATCATGGCGACAGGGAAGCACAGATTCAGTCCATTGCAGACAAAGCCGGGGCAGCCCTTCGCGCCCTGGGCGGTTTCTTAGGCAAAGGCAACGGTGATTTGACAGACACCGTAGAAATGTTGCGCGATGCTCTAGAGGAGTTCCCGAATGAGCCGGAGCTTATGATTCGGCTGGCAGATTGCCTTTACTTTCTGGGCTGGCAGAAGAACGGCGTAAACCCAAAGAAAAAAGAAAATGATCCGTACCAATACGATGACACAGAACGCAATAAAACCAATATCTACTGGCAGGAATCCTTACAGGTTTATAAAAAGCTTCTTAGCTTGGATGTACCGGCAAAATACAGGGATGCATCCCGCTTATATATGATACATATGTATAAGTACATGGGAGAATACGAAAAAGCAAAAGCTCTTGCAAACGAGCAGACTTCCATTCACTCCTGTAAAGAGGTCCTACTCACCCTAACCACTGCAGGAGAAGAAGAAGCAAAGTACGAAGGAGAGCTTATCCTTTTGCTTCTTACCGAACTTTCCGGAACCATTTCCCGTTCCGTACTTACCAATTCCGATATCACTTCTTCGGAATACGGACGCAACATCCTGCGTTCCGTTGTCACTCTGTTTGAAGCGGTATTCACGGATGGCAGATGCGGAAAGCTACATACAAATCTACGGTATTTATATGAGACGTTAGCTGTTCTCGAATCCCGTCACGCCGACCGAAAAAAAGCCCTGACCTATTTCGAAAAGGGCTTTGACCACCACAAAGAATACTGCCGCATCTCTACGGATGCCTACGACTACTCTGCCCCTCTGGTGGCAAAGGTTTCCTTGGAAAAAGACCAATTTCCGCAAATTCCGGACAACTTCTGGGCACTTACCATGCCGCAGTTTTCGGATGAGTTTAAGGAAGAATTGAAAAAGAATGAGAAGTTTAAGGAGTGTTTTGAGTAAATCAACACTATTCACACAGAAAAAAAGACCTTCGGAGCAAAAAACTCTGAAGGTCTTTTTATTCGCTTTTCCCCATACATAAAACTCTTTACCATGTACCATCCCTTTTACACTCTTCCCTCCAACGATACAACCAATCCAATTGCCGATCAATGAAGGCTTCATCAATGCAATCCAAACCAAATAACTCTACAATGGTTGCCTGCAAGGAAAAATGATACACTGCCATCAATTTATAAAACGCACCTATCTCTTCCTCCATGACTTTACGAATCTTTTGATACTCCGAAAGCACTCGCCGGAATACTTCCTTCGTTTTCTCATACCCGTCTTCCTTGTACTCAAAATAATCCGTCCGATTCGCAATCAGTACTAAATCATACATAGGAAAGGCAATGCAGGAAGTATCAAAATCCAAAAGATACAACTTCCCGTCCGCTGTTTTG
>JAZNBY010000104.1:0-2416 GCA_045587325.1 Lachnospiraceae bacterium
TTATAAATCGCAGGTTCCAACCGTTCTCGGGAACGGTACTACATCACGAATATTACCGATACCTGTCAGGTACATTACACAACGCTCAAAGCCAAGGCCGAATCCGGCATGTCTTGCAGAGCCGTATTTACGCAAATCCAAATAGAAATCATAATCTTCCGGATTTAACTTAAGCTCTTCCATTCTCTTATAGAGCTTATCGTAGTCATCCTCTCTCTGGCTACCACCGATAATCTCTCCAATGCCCGGTACCAGAAGGTCCATTGCTGCCACCGTCTTGTTGTCAGGATTCATCTTCATATAAAATGCCTTAATATCCTTCGGATAATCCGTTACAAACACCGGCTTTTTAAATACCTGCTCGGTAAGGTAACGCTCATGCTCGGTCTGCAAATCGCAACCCCAGCTTACCTTATAATCAAAGTTGTCATTGTTCTTCTCTAAAATCTCGATTGCTTCCGTGTAGGTCACATGACCAAACTCGGAATTCGCCACATGGTTCAAACGCTCAATGAGGCCCTTGTCCACAAAGTTATTGAAGAAATTCATTTCCTCCGGCGCATTTTCCAGTACGTAGGAAATAATATACTTAATCATGCTCTCTGCAAGCATCATATCGTCCTGCAAATCTGCAAATGCGATTTCCGGCTCAATCATCCAGAACTCTGCCGCATGACGGGTAGTATTGGAATTCTCCGCACGGAAGGTCGGTCCGAAGGTGTAAATGTTACGGAACGCCATGGCATAGGTCTCACCGTTTAACTGACCGCTTACGGTAAGGTTTGTGGACTTCCCGAAGAAGTCCTTCGTATAATCTACGGTCCCATCCGAATTCTTCGGCACATTCTCCATATCCATGGTAGTTACACGGAACATCTCGCCCGCACCTTCACAGTCACTGCCGGTAATGAGCGGCGTATGCACATAGACGAAGTCTCTCTCTTGGAAAAACTTATGAATCGCGTATGCAATCAAAGAACGCACACGGAACACAGCCTGGAACGTATTGGTACGCGGACGAAGATGGGTCATGGTACGCAAAAACTCTAAAGTATGACGCTTCTTCTGAAGCGGATAATCCGGGGTAGAAGTACCCTCTACCACTACCTCTTCTGCCTGAATTTCAAACGGCTGCTTTGCCTCCGGAGTTGCTACAAGCTGTCCGGTTACAATAATTGCAGAACCTACGTTTAATTTGGAAACTTCCGCAAAGTTATCCATGGTGTCATGGTATACTACTTGCAATGTTTCAAAAAAAGTACCGTCATTCAATACGATAAATCCGAATGCCTTGGAATCTCTGACACTTCTTACCCAACCGCCTACGGTAACCTTCTTACCGAGATACTGTTCTCTGTTGCGATATAATTCTCTTACTGTTACTAACTCCATTTTAGTTCTCCTTCCGACGGGAAACAGCCCCGTTATTTCACTTTTTCATACACTCCGCTACCAACTGAAGAATACGCTCCGTAATGACATATTCCGCTTCCTCCGCCTGACTTTCGCTAAGTCCTGCCACAAAGCCACCTGCCATGCCTGCATGTCCTCCTCCGCCTCCCGGATACCCGGAAAGTGCTTTCCTGACAATCACACCTGCATCTGCCGTCGGAAGCTCACTGCGTACCGAAAGTTTGAGGCCTCCGGCACGATACGAGTACACTACCGAAAAATCCACCTCATCCAAGGACATGATAAAATCCGACAGCGTTCCCATCATCGCTTCGGAACATCCCTCTCCCACATTTGCCATACCGACATTATATCCGTAGATCTTCAAATCCTTTAATGCTTCCCGGTATGCATCCAAATCCGTCAAAATCAACGAATGACTCTCAAATAACCGAATCAGATTTATATCCGCCTGTTTGTACATCGTACAAAACATATCTACATCCTCATCCGTAGTCTGCCGCATCAGATTCGCCGTATCCATCTTGATGCCATAGGTCAAAGCCGTTGCCACCTTCTTGCTGACCGGAATCTTATTTTCAAGAAAGTATTCCGCAATCAAAGTAGCGCAAGCCCCTACTTTACGAATATCAAAGAAACGATAGCTGTCCGTATCCTGCATCGGATGATGGTCAATACAGGCAATCTCATCGCCTACCTGCTCTTCCAGATTCACATTTCCTTTTTGACCATCCACAAGGATAATCTCGTCCTCTTCCTGTATCTGTAAATCATCTACATCATACAGTTCGATTCCCAATGCCTCTGTCATGGTAACAGTATTGGCCTTATCGATTTCTCCCTGATAACAAATGACAGAGTCGACTCCTCTGTAGCGCAACAGCTCCTGCAAACCGTATGCACTTGCCAACGCATCCTGATCCGGATAGTTATGCGTCTGGATATATACCTTAGGCCTTGTAATCACCGCTAACAAGCGGTCTAATGCAGTCATCTCACTCAT
>JAZNBY010000105.1:0-8041 GCA_045587325.1 Lachnospiraceae bacterium
CCGTAGACAATGGCAAGGAACGCCTCTTCACTTTGAAGTACCACAAGTCCTGCCGCCTCTCCGTCCTGCTCCGGTGTAAAATCCACCGTAGTCTTTGCCGTAAAATGGTAAGATGTCTGGCGAAGTCCCAGGTATGCTGCCGGTTCCTTCTCTGCCAACGTATACGGAAGAAGCTTCAAACGATAGCCGTCGCCTTCTCCCTTTGCCACACCGTCCACCGGATTACGGAGCATTACCATGGAGAACGGAATGCCGTTTGCATCCTTTCCGCTGGTAATCAGTTCTCCTTCCGTTTCCTTAAGGGGAACCGTTACTACATCCTCTAACATACCGATACCCGCATTAAATACCGGCCATCCATCCTCCCAGGTTACCTTTGCAAGGAATGTTTCACGTCCCATGTTGGTGTGCCACTCGCACGGTCTGGATGCCAGCATTACCGCATACCAATTACCTTCTGTCTCTTCAATCAAATCCGCATGTCCCACGTAACGAATCGGGTAATCCTTACCGAGATGACGGTGGGTAAATACCGGATTCATGAGATTGTTCTCATACGGTCCCCAAAGATTCTTACTTCTGGCTACACAAACCGCATGCGCCGGACCGGTACCGCCTTCCGCATGAAGAATGTAATACCAGCCGTCTTTCTTATAAAGGTGCGGCCCCTCCGGCCACTCTGCTTTCCGCATGGCGCCGTTCCAAACCATCTTGTAGTCGCCTACCAGACACCAGTTCTCAAGATCTACTTCCTGTATGTAGATGTACCAGTCACCGTTATGACCCACGCCTTCCGGGTTCGGTCTGGTGCCGATATAATAGCACTTGCCGTCCTCATCAAAGAATAAGCTCGGGTCAATGCCGTCTGCTCCCGCAAGATAATGCGGCTCGGACCACGGCCCTGCCGGATCGGTAGCAGTTACCACAAAGTTACCGCCGTAGCTTACGTTGGTGGTAATCATGTAAAAGGTACCTTCATGATAACGGATGGTCGGCGCAAAAATACCTCTGGACATACCGTCATGACCAAGCGGAAGTTGGGATGCACGATCCAGTACATTACCGATCTGATGCCAGTGCTTCAAATCCGTACTCTCAAACACCGGAACTCCCGGAAAATAACAAAAGCTGGAATTCACAAGATAAAACTTACCGTCTACCGCACATGCGGACGGGTCCGGGTAAAAGCCCGGTAAAATAGGGTTTTTAATTTCCATAATACTCTTCTCCTTGTATTAAAATTTTAACATCTTTTTCTCAAGATCCTTGCAAATCTCAGTGTACCATATTCCACAAAAACTGGCAATCCTATTTTGAACAAAGACTCCCGTATGCAACATTTTTCAGCAAAAAACAAAAAGTTCCGTCTGCGGATTACCCCAGACGGAACTCTTGCTTCGGACGCATCCTGCGACAGCATTTTGCCCTCAACTGCGTCCCCTCTCTCTATCTTTTACTTTTCGCGAAATACCAACATTTTCTCAAATTCCGGATCCGCATTCTGCTCCAGCACAAACAAGCTGGTGGTCAGATCCGAAAGGTCCGATGCCGGCTCCTTGCCATACAGATGATAATCCGCAAAATCCAGTAAATACACCAAATCCTGGTCCGTTACCATATGTCCCGTTTCATGGAGACACACTGCCAGATGATCGGAAATCCCCATGTAATCAAACAAGTCCTTGGAAGCCAGATAATTCATCCACATAGCCGGTGCATTTACCCAGTCCTCGTCACAATAGGATCCGGAAATAAACAAATACCGGTCACCTCTTCCGCAAAGGGCAGATAACATGTATTGCTCTAACGGCAATACCATTTCATTCTTAAAGGTCAGGAAGTTATCATTGAACCAGTGACGCTCATCCATACTGCGTAAGCTGCCGATAGGCTCATTCTGACCATAAGTATAGGCATCCCCTCTGCCAATTTCGGTAAAATCATAGGCTTTTCCCTGAGACACATACCGGTACAATGCCATACCGCCTGCCCCGGAACAAGCCGGAGCCGTAATCTTGATACGTTCCTCCAATGCACCTGCCACCGCAGTGGCCTTACCGAAGCGGGATACTCCCGTCATTAAAAAGTCCGTGGTGGTCAGTCCCAGTTCGGCTGCCGCACCGTTTTCCAAGGCATCAATGGCCTTTGAAACACTCCAGCCCCAGGCTGCCAGTACTCCGGTCTGCTCTTCCCAAGAATCTCCGTAAGGATACAACTCGTAAAACACGCCGGTTCTTGTCTTATTGTCTGCCGCAATCTCCATCGGATTAATGGAAAGCACCGCATAACCACGTTCATTTGCATACTCCGGCTTCATCAGACCGAAAATCGAAAACAACACCGGTGCCTTCTCGTACACCTTGTTGGTCGGCAATGCCAGGGTTACCTTATAAGAAGCTTCCTTTTCCCCGTTGTTTACCGTCACCGTCATTTCATTTCCCTGCACTGCATAGGTTACCGTTTCCTTGGCAGCATCCGGCATCGGACCATACATGTAATACTCATACATGTGCTTGATTTCTTCCAACCGGGCATCAAATTCTTCCGGTGTGGTCACCTTACTTCCGTCCAAAAAAGTATACGGGTCAGGCATGGCAATTTCTTCCGTAAACCGTGACGGCTCCGGAATTCCGTATTTGTTTACCAGATTCTTAATGGTTGCATTCAATTCTTTTAACATATCGTTATACTCCTGCTGGGAAACAATTTCCGTTTCTCCTCTTTTCACCAACGCATCCGCCTTATCAAACGCTACCTGCAGACTGTCACCGTTTCGGAACTGGCTCAAATCCGTGTACTTCTCTTTCATCACGCGCATCTGTCCCAATAACAGTTGCGGGCTGCCTGCTCCTTTCGGACGCTCTGTCGGTTTAGCAGGTACCTCCTCTTCCTTTTTTTCATCAGCCACCGGAGCGGAAGTCGCTTCCGCCGGTGCCTGTGTTGTTTCCTTAGGAAGAGATGTGGCCTGTGTTGCATCCTGTTTCTTCGCTCCGCCGCAACCGGCCAGACACAGGGCAACCGCCAACATCCCCCATACCATTTTCTTTTTCATCCCAATATCCTTTTCTTCATAACTACATTTATTTTGCGGACTTCTTAATTGCTTCCCAAAGCCCTTCGATATAAACCGCACCCAATGCTCTGTCATACAAACCATACCCCGGTCTTGCCTGCTCGCCCCAAATCATTCTGCCGTGGTCCGGACGAATCACACCGTCAAAGCCCATTTCCTGCAATGCCTTTACGATTTCGTACATATCAAAGCTTCCTTCGGAGGAAAGATGTGCACTTTCGTGGAACTCATCATCGGAAAGGAACTTTACATTACGGATGTGTGCAAAATGGATACGCTCCGCAATCTTCGGATTACGAATAATCTTCGGAAGGTCATTCTTACGGCTACTACCAAGAGAACCGGTACAAAACGTAAAGCCGTGAAGCTTGCTCGGGTGCAGAGCCGCTACTTTAAGCAAAGACTCCTCGCTGGTCACAATACGCGGCAAACCGAAAATGTCCCATGCCGGATCATCCGGATGTACTGCCATCTTAATGCCGTACTTCTCACAGGTCGGCATAATCTTCTCGATAAAATAGCCGTAATTTGCAAGAAGCTGCTCATGGGTCATTCCCTTATACTTTTCAAACAGTGCCTTAATCTCTTCTTTACGGTTCGGCTCCCAGCCCGGCATGACAAAGCCGCCGCTTTCCTTTTCAATCTTTTCAAACATGGCATCCGGATCCATACCGTCAATGTGCTTTGCATCATAGGAAAGCACAGTAGAACCGTCTGCAAGCGGTCTGGCGAGGTCGGTTCTGGTCCAGTCAAATACCGGCATGAAATTGTAGCATACCAGCTTCACTCCTGCCTTACCCACGCTCTCCAAAGAAGTGATGTAGTTCTCGATTAACTTATCTCTGGTTGGCGCGCCAAGCTTAATGTCCTCGTGGATGTTGATGCTCTCCACACCTGCCAGGGTAAGGCCTGCCGCCTCCACTTCTTCCTTTAATTTCAATACTTCTTCATACGGCCACGGCTCTCCTGCCGGAATATCGTGCAGTGCCGAAATAACACCTGTTACCCCCGGAATCTGGCGAATCTGCTGCAGGGTTACACTGTCGTTTTTGCTGCCGTACCAACGTAAGGTCATTTCCATAGTTTTTTTCCTCCTGATTTTGATTTTAGAAGAACTCTCTGCCCTTCGCATCCTCCATACCGGACTTGCGGTAGAAGTAAGAATTCACAATATCTCTCCAGTCCTTTGCATGGGCTGCCTGATGCTCAAACCGCGGCAGGATACGCGCATAAATATCCTCCGGAATCTCATCCTTTAAACTCTTTATGGTCGCAAGGAAGCCTTCAGCCTGCTCCGCCCCCTCGAAATGGGTATCATAAATATGCTGAATCAACGTCTTTCCGCTCTTTAATACATGGTCGTAACGGATATAGTGGAAGAACAATAACAATTCTTCCGGACAGGTAGCCGGGTCTTCGTACATCTTAAAGTTTTCCTCACGATACTGGGTGGTGTAACCGGTCCCCTTGGTGGTACGGTCCACACCGATACCATGTAAGTCCGCACGATGATAGGTTCCCCAACGGTCATATTCATAACCATCCACATTCGGACCATAGTGATGATTCGGATTTACCATCCAGCCAATGCCCAGCGGGGAGGTATACTTTTCATATACTTCTCTGGAACAAAGAGCCATGTCGGTCAATGCCGCCACTGCCTTCTCATTTTTCGTTACGGTAAGCTTAATCCACTCTTCCGCGATTTCTTTTGCGGAAAGAGACGTGGTAAATGCCAGTCGCCCGAAACCATACCAGTTCAGTGCCGCGAAGTCATGTCCGGTCCAGTTTTCATCGTTACCGGTATTGGTTACGGCTGCCATCCCGCAGGCAGACTGACCAAAGGTACGTCCTGCCACAATATCTGCCACCGTATCATTCTCCGGTGCACAGTAGGTCTTAAAATCAAGTACTTCCTTCCACATCGGAATCAGATAGCAGAAATGTCTCTGCTGACCGGTGTACTCCTGCGCCGCCTGTACCTCCAAAATCTGATTGGTGTGCTCAAGTCCTCCAAGAAGCGGGGAAATCGGCTCACGAATCTGGAAATCCATCGGACCGTTCTTAATCTGCAGTACCACATTGTCCGCAAACTGTCCGTCAAGCGGCTTAAAGTGGTCGTATCCCGCACGGGCACGGTCGGTTTTACGATCACGCCAGTCCTGAGTACAATTATACACAAAACAACGCCAGATAATCTTGCCGTCATACGGTGCCACCATTTCCGCCAGCATATTGGCTCCTTCTGCCTGGGTTCTTCCATAGGTATGAGGACCCGGTCTTCCTTCGGAATCCGCCTTTACCAAAAAGCCTGCCAACTTCGGAACTGCCGTAAACACATTCTTCATGGCATCTTTCCACCAGGCTCTGACGTCCGGGTTCAGCGGATCGGACACCGGCAATCCTACCAGTTCCATCGGCGCCGCAAAGTTCAATGACAAGTACAAGTCCACACCATACTCAGCAAAGATTTCGGACATCTCCTTTAATTCTTTTTCATAGCGCGGTGTAATGAGATAGGTTGCCGCATTCTTTACGTTTACATTATTGATTACGGAAGCATTGATACCTACGGAAGCGCACAGTCTTGCATACTCTCTGGTGCGCTCATTTACCATTACTTCATTATTTACAAAAAAGAAAGACTCACCGGAATACCCTCGCTCAATGCTGTTGTCCATGTTATCCCAATGATTCATCATACGAAGCGGATTGTCCGGGATGATTTTCTTATCGCCCGGTACCAACCTGTCTTCCAAAATCTCGGTACGAATCAAATCAAAGGCGCCGTATAATATGCCACGACCCGTTCCCGCAACAATGTACGCAGCCGTCTCGGTTACCACAATCCGATAGCCTTCCTTATATTCCTTCTCTAACTCCGGCACAACTACCAGAACAACGCCGTCCTTGCAACCGGTTATAGTTTGAAGTTCCTCCACAGAATACTCTCCCGTAGGAAAAACAGCATTCTTCACTTCACATGCCGGCTGTTTCCCAAACAGTTCCTTTGCCGCACAGGCAAGCTCCTTTACTGCCGTGTCCACAGTCTCCGCTACTAACCCATCCGCCACCACGGAAATGCGATTCCATATCATTTCATTTGTAAGCGCTTTCATTTCGTACGAAAGCCAAGCCTTGGTATAGTTTTCCATAGGGTACCTCCTAAGTTCTGTTACCCACAGTATACCTTATCTTTCCCTTTTTTGCAATGATTTTCTTTCATCATTTCTTCTTTTCATACAGGCTTTTTTGAAAACGCTTTCATAATTTCGGGACCTTTGTTCATATTTTTACAACCTTGTGCAGATGCTTTCGTTGACAGAACCCTTTGTCTTTGTTACGATACTATTATGAGTTAGAACGCTAATCTATGATTGGCACTGTATATGGAGGAGGTTTTTATGGCACAAAAAGCAAAAATCACGGTTCATCCGTCCTTTACCATCGGCGAGATTTCTCCGCGTCTGTTCAGCACGTTTTTGGAGCCTATCGGCACTATGGTAAACGGCACCATGTTCAATCCGAAGCATCCGACTGCAAATGCACAGGGCTTCCGTCAGGACTTCATCGACGCTTTAAAGAAAACCGGCATGCCGGCCTGTCGTCTGCCGGGCGGCAACTTCGTTTCCGGTTGGGAGTGGAAGGATTCCATCGGTCCGAAGGAGCTTCGTAAGAAGCACTTAGACCTGGCCTGGTATCAGTACATTACCAACGAGGTTGGCCATGACGAATACTTACAGTGGGCAGAGCAGGTAGGCACCGAAGCAATGTACACCATCAATCTTGGTACCGGCGACATCAAGGATGCCCAGCACATTGTAGAATACACCAACCATCCAGGCGGTACTTACTGGTCCGACCTTCGTCGTGAGTACGGTCACGAGAATCCGTATGACGTTAAGACCTGGTATCTTGGTAACGAAATGGACGGTCCGTGGCAGATCGGTTCCTGGGGTCAGAACCCGAAGGGCTATGGTATTTTATGTAACGAAGTTTCCAAGGTTATGAAGTGGACCGATGCCCGCATCGAGACCGCAGTATGCGCTTCCTCTTCTCTTTGGATGAATACTTATCCGCAGTGGGAAGAAGATGTATTGCAGGAATGCTACGACACCGTAGACTACATTTCCATGCATCACTACCATGCCGCACCTCCTGGAGATTACAAGGCACTGCTTGGCGGTTCTCATTATTATGAAGACTTTATCAATACCGAGGTTGCTCTTTGCGATTTGATTCAGGCAAAACATCATTCTCCGAAGAAGATGATGTTGTCCTTTGACGAGTACGGCGGAATGATTCGCCCGAACGAAGCTCTTCATCCGGGATACGGCCCGTACAACATGGCCATGTCCCATTACCGTTTCAACCCGGACAGACAGTACATCCTGCATGACCCGGATAATATGCCGGAGCGCAGATTCCCGGGCAGTGAGATGCTTCAGGCACTTTCCATGGCATCCATCCAGCTTGCCTTCCTGCGTCACGCAGACCGCGTAAAAATCGGTTGTATGACCGGTGGCCTCGGCGCACTTTGCGCTTCCAATCACGACCATGTATGGAAGTCCGCTTCCCACCACATTTTCATGCAGATGATGCAGTATGCAAAGGGTACCTCCCTGCAGGTAGATACCGCTTGTGAGACCTACGACATCCCGGGTTATGCGGTAAACGACACTTCCCAGTACATGGAAAAGGAAGGGGTTCCGTACGTGGACACCGCTGCCGCATACGATGCCGCCACCGACAGCTTAACCATCTTTGCCATCAACCGTAACGCAGAGACTTCTTATCCGGTAGAGCTGGATATCCGTGGTTTTGAGGGCTTTACCTTTGAGGAGCAGATTGTGATGTTCTGTGAGGATTTGGCTGCCGAAAACAGCTTCGAGAATCCGGATGTGATTTTACCGAAGACCGTTACCGGTCAGACCTTCGAAGGTGGCAAGCTTACCGCCGAGGTGCAGC
>JAZNBY010000106.1:0-40444 GCA_045587325.1 Lachnospiraceae bacterium
CCTCCGGAAACGCACCCGCCGGCACGGTTGATAAACTCACAGAGTGTCTTCACCTCCGGTTCCTTTGCAGCACCAAAAATCTCGGTAATGCCCTCTCCGCAGGCTGCTGCAAGAACGGCATTTTCCGTGGCGCCTACGCTGGGATAGGAAAGCGTAATCCGGCATCCCTTTGGTCTGCCCTTTGCATAAACACCTTCCGGACGTTCCTCCAAAGCCACCTGCATGGAACGGAACACCTTGCAATGCAAATCAATGGGTCTTGCTCCGATGACACAACCTCCCGGATAGGCCATGGAAGCCTCTCCGAATCTGCCTAAAAAAGCTCCCAAAAACAACACGCCACCGCGGGTCTTTTGTGCCATTCTATCTTCCAGATAAACCGGAGTTCCATTCTCCGCATCCAGATACAGCGTATCCTTCTCCCACCGGCTCTTTACGCCGGCCAGGGATAACGCCTCTAACAAATCGGTAACGTCGGAAATCCGGGGACAATGCCGGAGCGTTACCTGACCTTTACATAATACACTCGCTGCCAATATGGGCAAAGTTCCGTTTTTAGAACCTTGTAACAAAACTTCGCCTTCCAGTCTGTTTCCGCCTTCTACAATTACATAAGACATAGTATCGCTCCGGGCATTCTTCTATGTCATACTATGCAAGACAATCAAAAATGTGTCAATATTCCCGATGCTTTAGCTTCGTTCATATTCGATACGATTGGAAACACTTAATGCTATCCCCATCTCTGCCATCAGCACCACCAGCGACGTGCCGCCGTAGCTGATAAACGGAAGCGGAATACCGGTGGACGGTATGGTATTGGTTACCACCGCAAGATTAATGATAACCTGCATGGCAATGTGCACCATAATACCTACGCAAATCAAAGAACCGAATAATTCTCTTGCATTTATGGCAACCACAAACAAACGCCACAGAAGAAGCACATACAACAAAATAATAGCCATTGCACCTACGATTCCCAGTTCTTCGCAAATAATGGAGAAAATCATATCATTATGGGACTCCGGGATGAACCCTAGCTTTTGCATACTCTGCCCCAGGCCCTTGCCCCACAAACCGCCGGAAGCAATGGCATACAGCCCCTGCAAAATCTGATACCCCTTCGGATGGGTCTCTACATGAAGCCATGCGTCGATACGCTCCCCTCGGAAGGCCTCACCCAGAAAAATATATCCCGCCACCAGGCCGATGGCAATCAAGCCTGCGATGAAATAATACCCCTTCTTTCGTGCCACAACAAAACAAACGATAAAGGTAATTCCCGCAATAATAATCGCCGTACTGAGATTCTCTGCTGCCACCAGTGCAAGCAACGGACAGACATACAGGAATACCCGGATAAAACCAAACACATTATCCAAACGCTTCGGTGCCGCATATACAATGTAGGCCACCAGCAAAATAACACAGATTTTCGTAAGCTCCGACGGCTGAAAGGTCCCCAAAAGCGGAATCTTTATCCAGCGCTTTGCACCCTTTACTTCTTCTCCGAAGAAAAGAACATACACCTGAAGGGCAATACATACCACATAGGCTAAAAACAACAGACGAAACTTATACTTCTTACCGATTCCCTTGATATAATTAAAATAATCGACCTTGGAAACAAAAATCATTACAATAACACCAAGTATAGCGGAAATGGTCTGTCTCTTAAAAAAATATGCAGCATCACCGAACTTTTGCTTTACTGCATAGTAGGAACTTGTACTATATACCATAACAAGACCGATGCACACTAAAATTAATGTAATCAAAAGCAGGCTATAATCATAATATGTATGCGGCTTGTATTCTTTTTTTCGAACAAACGGGCTCCCCATATTCTCATCCTCCTGCTAAATATTATATGCTATTTCATATATAGAATCAAGTTTGTATTTTTGTTTATCCGCTCTCCTGCTTCCGGAAATTGCTCCGTGACAATCTCTCCTTCACCCGAATAATACACCGTGTCAAATTCATAGGCAGAAAGCAGTTTTTTCGCCTCATCTACTTTCATTCCCACCAGGTTCGGAACCGTAATCGTTCCTACCCCTTCCAGTTTTAACTCATCCTCCGAATACACCTGCTCTACACCAAGATACGGAAGCACCCGATCAAACACCTCTGCAATCACCGGTGCCGCTATGGTTCCGCCGTAATAAATGCCTTCCGGTTCATCAATCAAAACCAGTGCAATCACCTGAGGATCCTCTGCCGGCGCAAACCCGAGAAACGAGGAAATATACTGATTGGAACTTCGTGGCAATTTTTCCGAGGTGGCAGTTTTTCCACCGATACGAAAGCCCGGCAGATATGCTCTTTTTCCGGTTCCGTCATGTACCACTGCTTCTAATAATGACTTCATGGTTTCACTGGTTTTCTCGGACACAAGTCCTGTCTCTCCCTCATACCGGAAGGTTTTTACGGTATTTTCCTCCGTGTTTTTCGCATACATGGCAAAATGAGGTGTAATCTCATTGCCACCATTGATTACCGTACTAACTGCAGAAAGAAGCTGCATCGGCGTAATCTGAAAGGACTGTCCGAAGGATATGGTAGCCAGTTCCACCGCTTTAATATTTTCTTTCTTGTGCATAATAGAGGTTGCTTCTCCCGGCAAATCAATACCGGTCTTTTCCATCAGTCCCAGCTTATAAAAGGTCTCGTATAATCTGTCTACTCCTACTCTGGCTCCGATTTCCATAAAAACCGGATTACAGGAGTTCTTAATTCCGTCCACAAAAGACTCACTGCCGTGTCCGATTACCTTATGACAATGAATAATCCGGTCTTCCACCACTTTATGGCCCGGGCAGAAAAACCGGTCGTTTACCGAAAGCACACCATGTTCGAATGCAGATGCCGCTGTAATGATTTTAAAGGTAGAGCCCGGTTCGTAAGTATCGCTGATACAGGGATTTCTCCACATCTTGTTCAATAATTTCGTCTTTTCCTCCGAAGACAACGCAGCCTCGTCTACACCCGCCCCATACTCTTCATTTAATGTATAAGGAGCATTCAAATCAAACTCCGGTACGTTGGCCATGGCATAAATTTCACCGTTCTGAGGATTCATCAGAATGATACTGACATGATTTGCCCCCTTGGCTTCCATGACTTTCTTCGCCGCCTGTTCCGCATACCTTTGTATATTCAGATCCAGACTGATGGTCAGTGAATTTCCGGCAATGGGTTCGATTCTTGCTTCCGCCGCATTTGGAATTTCCGTTCCGTGTGCGGTAGTGAGAGTCAGTATCTTCCCCGGAATTCCTTCCAGCAAAGAGTCGTACTTTACTTCCAGACCGATAATTCCCTGATTGTCTCCGCCGGTAAAGCCGATGACCCGGGATGCCAATGTCCCGTAAGGATAAAACCGTTTATAGTCCTCATCCACCATAACACCGTCCAAGTAAAAGCTACGAAGATAATCTGCCGTCTCTTTCTCCACATTGGTTTTGATACGTTCGATGGAGGATACCTTTTCCACCCGTTTTCTTACGGTTTCTTCCGGCAACTCAAGAACTTCGCTCAAAACAGAAATGACCCGTTCCGGATCCGTTATCTGACTGTGGATGACCGAAACGGTACATACCGGCTTATTATCCGCAAGAATTACACCGTTTCTGTCATAAATAATGCCTCTTGCGGCTTTTATACTTCGTTCTCTTTCGTGTAGCTCTTTTGCTGCCTTTGCATAGGTTTCCGAATGGAAAATCATAAGATAACACAAGCGTCCCACAAGAGAGATAATCGCAGTAAACAACATCACAACCACAAACACTGTGGTTTTCCTTTGTTTTGTGGAAATCTGTTTCATTCCGCCCCGCAAAACGTTTTATTCTATCCTATGCCGGTACTTTCTATTCCATGTCAGGCGGAATCACCTGCATATTACCTTCATCCATGTCCGGGTCATAAACTACACCCGTGTCACCGATTTCTCCCGTCTGCATCTTCACATCTTCTTCATCAATTATAAAGTTCGGGTACTGAATCTCCGTATCCGGGAAAATTTTCAAATACGGCAGCGCCTCTTCCAAAATATCTTTTGCCAGTTCCGATGCAATGGATGCTCTGCTTTGCAGTTCCTCGTCCGCAGCTTCGTCCACTACTACATAAATCATAACCTGCGGATTATCTGCCGGTGCACAACCGATAAAGGAGACAAGATACTTGCCTTCGCTTCGCGGCAGCTTCTGGGCGGTACCGGTTTTTCCTCCGATCAAATACCCTTCTGCCTGAGCCGCTTTTGCGGTTCCTTCCTTTACCGTCAGATAAAAAGCATCTTTTAGGAACTCAGAGGTACTCTCCGATATTGTATTACATACAACTTTCGGTTCAATGGTATCAATCACCACGCCATCCGCATTCCGAATCTCCTTTACCATATGCGGTTCATAATAGACTCCTCCGTTTACCATGGAAGAAAATGCAGCGCCCAACTGAATCATGGTTGTATTAAAGGACATTCCGAAACTGCTGGTTGCAAGCTCTGTCTCATTCAATTGTGTCTCATTCATTATAATTCCCGGCACTTCTCCCGGAAGGTCGATACCGGTCAGTCTTCCGAAAAGAAAACGCTTCTGATAGGCGGCAAATACTGCTCTTCCTTCTTTTTCCGCAATTTCCATCAATACATCGTTACAGGAATGCATAATACTTTGTGCCGCATTGATAAGACCATGTCCCCATTGGTTATGACAGGAAATGTAATACTCCGCAATCTGTTCGCCTCCATCACAAAGGAAGGTCTCTTCCGTATTAATGACAGCCTCTTCCAAAGCAGCTGCCACCGTAAACGGCTTAAACGTAGATCCCGGTTCGTAGGTATCACTGATACAGAAATTTCTCCAAACTTTATATAACGCCTCCAGATATTCCGTATCATTCATTGCTGCAATTTCTTCATCGGAATACCATGGACTGAGGTCCCTTGGATTGTTTAAATCGAAGCTGTAGTTGGACTGCAACGCCAACACTTCTCCGGTATTGACTTCCATCATAAGAACACCTACGTTCTTGGCACCGATGGTATTAAGAAACTCCTCCGTATGCCGTTCTACGATTCGTTGCAGATTGGTATCAATGGTAGATACAATGCAATTTCCGTCCTGTGGAGCAATGGTCTCCTGCTCCACCATTAAATCCGCATTGTAATAGTCATACACTCTGCCATTAATTCCCGACAAGGATTCATTGTACTGTTGCTCAATTCCGTAGGTACCATCCCCGTCTGCCTTGGAAAAGCCCAATACATGAGAAGCCAATGTACCAAACGGATATGTCCTCACATATTCTTCTTCAAAGGTTACACCATTTATCTTACTGATATAGGTGCCGGTTGTACCTTTCTCTTTGTTCTTTACATCTTCCTTATAGTCCTCAAATGCACGCATTTCCTCATAGGTCATATTCTTCCTGAGGCGAAAATAAGCACTGGCTTTCTTTTCCTCAATAAGAGTCAACAGTGCCGTCTTATCGTACCCGTACACCGCACACAACGCATCCACCGTCGGTTCCAAATACTCCTCATTGTTTACTAAAAGTCTGGAATCCAAAATCAGATGGTACACCTTATCACTGGTGGCCAGCACCGTTCCGTTTCGGTCCAATATGTCGCCACGCTTATATTGTAATACGGTATCCAGACCTGTTTTCTGTGACAAAGAAGCTTTTGCGTAATTGGTATTTCCCCCAACAACCGCCACTCTCACCATTATTATCAAAAGGCCTACAAGAAAAAGGCAAAACACACCCACTAACGTCGTCTGCATTCTGCCTGTCATTCTCTTTGGTTTTCTTTTTTTCTTTTCTTCCTGCTCCATGAAACACTCCTACTCCGGAATGTCCTTGTATTGAATCACATGTCCGTTCTCCGTGGCCCGATACGTAATCACTTCGTTCTTGTTCGGATATACCATCCCCAATTCGCCGACTGCGATACGATACACTTCATCCCAGTTTACCAAATCATTTAATCCAGCCTCCGCTGCAGCATTTTCTGCAAGAACAACGTCCAGTTCCTGCTCAAGATTTGCAACGTCCCGTTCCAGTTGTACAATATTTCCCTGTACCTGTAAGTAATTATAACACATATACAGCGTAATTGCCATAGTCGCAACCAAAAGAATCATGGAAACAAAATCAATTCCGTGACTGACCTTCGGTGCACGTCGCGGGCGTTCTTCTATTACAGGACGAAGAGGCCGTTCCTGTTCTCTTTCATAATCCGGCACCACCTGCAATTGTCTTGCAGCAGTCCCGTCAATCATGTATTCACTTTCGTCGTATCGTCTTCGTGCCTCCATGCCAACTCCTCCTTTTTAACTACGTTCAAATACCCGCAGTTTAGCACTCCTTGCTCTTTTGTTCTCTTCGCATTCTTCTTCACTCGGCAAAATCGGTTTCCGGGTAATTACGGTTCCTGCCGACTTTTTGTTACATACACAAACCGGAAAACCAGGCGGACATTCACACGGATTCTCCCGCTTCTTGAAACCGGACTTTACAATCCTGTCTTCCAGGGAATGGAATGTAATGATGCATAACCTTCCGCCCACTTCCAGTAAATCAATCATCTCGTCCAATGTATTTTGTAACACTCTCAGTTCACCGTTTAGTTCAATTCGGATTGCCTGAAAGGTCCGTTTGGATGGATGCCCAAGATTTTTCTGTATCTTCATCGGTATCGCTGCCCGGATAGCTTCATTCAAATCACCACAGGTTTCCAACACCTTCGTTTGACGTAACTTCACAATATGCTTCGCAATATTTTTCGCAAAAGGATCTTCTCCGTAATCCCGGATGATTCGGAACAACTCCGATTCACTGTATGTATTTACAATCTCTTTCGCAGTCAGCTCCATCCGGTTATCCATACGCATATCCAGTTGTGCTTCTTCCTCCATATAAGAAAACCCTCTTTCCGGAGTATCCAACTGGTAAGAGGAAACTCCCAGGTCCAGTAAAATCCCACTTACTTTATGAATCCCCAGTTCCTGTAATACGGATTTCATTTCACTGTAGTTGCTTCTTACTACAGTGGCATACGGAAACACCTTTAATCGCTCTCCTGCTACGGCAATAGCATCGGCATCCTGGTCGATTCCCACAAAACGTCCGCCCTTTAACCGTTTACACACTTCCTTTGCATGACCGGCACCGCCTAATGTCCCATCTACATAAATGCCGTTCTCCTGTATATTTAACTGTTCCAGTACTTCATCCAGCAATACCGACTTATGACGAAATACAATTTCATTTTTTTCTTCCATGCGGTATCACCTGACCTTCCTTAGAAATTTAATCCAAACTCTGCCATGTGCTCTGCCACTTCATCCATGTTATCATAGCAGCAATTCTGCTCCCAACGTTCCTTACTCCATAATTCGATTTTCGAAACAACACCAACCAAAACCACATCTTTCGTCAGCATTGCCATTTCACGAAGCTTTGCCGGAATCAAAAAACGTCCCTGCTTGTCCACTTCCACTTCGGCAGCCCCTGCCATGAAGTGACGTTGTAACTGTCTGGCATCCTTACTGCCCGGAAGCTTCTTAAGCCCTTCCACAAACTGCTCCCATTCTTCTGACGGATATGCAAAAAGGCAACCGTCCAAACCCATAGTCAAAATAAACCGTTCTCCCAGTTCCTCACGAAACTTTGCCGGAACAATCATCCGCCCTTTCGGATCCAGGGTATGATCGTATTCTCCCATGAACATGAACTTCACCGCCTTTCGCTCCACTTTACTCCACTTCCCTCCACCTTGTCTCCATTTTACTCCACTTTCCAGGAATTTTCAACCCTTATTTGAAAAAAAAGCAAAAAAATAGAGCATTTTCTTTCGAAAACGCTCTTTCCTTTACTCAATCATGCCATCTCTTACTTGTTTTCAACAACAACATCCGGTTTTATCAGCGACGCTATCTTTTTCCCAATGAAAACAACCAAAAGCACCAAAAGCATTGCCCCGGCAATTATCTGATTGGCACACAATGATGTTCCCCAAATATAACAGCGATCAATACGGAACCATTCGATAACAATGCAACCTACGCAATTCAGTGCCAAATACAGATAAAACAGACTACCGTTCTTTTTTAATCGCCCTTTCACCATAAGCAGAATCACAAGAAACAGCACGCTAAACAATAATCCGAATAAAGCCACCGGATATGTAGATACCAGATTCCCGCTTTCCCTATCAACCCTCATCAGTGGGGTTACGTCCATATTCTTCGTACTTTGCGGCAAATGCTCAACAGAAAAGCCCTGGGACAGGAACGAATCACAAAAACGCCCCAGCGGTTCTCTGATTAAAACGCATCCGGTCCACACGAATGGTGCTGCCACCGCAGCCCCCAATCCCAAAGAATCCATATACTCTAAAAACACAATTTTCTTACGGTAACAGTACAAACTTACCGCTCCCCAGGCTCCGAACAATGCCCCCAGATAAGACAGTCCTCCGCTTCGCAAATTCAATAAACTAAGCGGTTTTTCCGCAAAGGAAGCCCAATGAAACAACACATAATACATACGTGCGCCAATCACACCCGCAACAATTACTATCGTTAACAACGTAATCAATTGCTCGATGTTTCCCTGCTTTTTCTTCATTTCTCTGTAAGAAACCAAAATACCAGCTACAGCGGCCAAAACAAGAAAAATCCCATAAAACGATATAGAAAAACCGAATACAGATATGGATTCCGGAAACCGGAAGGAGTATTCCTGCTTATTAAAGAAAACTTCCACTGTTTTGACTGTCACAGAAAAACACCTGCCTTTCCACTCTTCCTCTTACGATAAAAATAACATCTTATACATTAAAGCGGAACAATACAACATCGCCGTCTTGTACTACATATTCCTTTCCTTCAGAACGAACAAGTCCCTTCTCCTTAGCCGCATTCATGCTTCCACAATCAACAAGATTCTGATAGCTTACAACCTCTGCCCGAATAAATCCCCTCTCAAAATCGGAATGAATCTTTCCGGCAGCCTGCGGCGCCTTGGTTCCCCTGGTAATGGTCCATGCCTTGGACTCCATCGGACCTGCGGTCAGATAACTGATTAAGCCAAGAATATGATAACTTGCGCGAATCAGTTTCTCAAGACCGGACTCCGTAAGCCCCAAATCCTCCAGGAACATCTTCTTTTCATCTTCATCCAGTTCTGCAATTTCCTGTTCAATCTGTGCACAAATGACAAACACTTCGGAATTTTCCTGTGCAGAAAACTCTCTTACTGCCTTTACATATTCATTGGAGGCTCCATCGTCCGCCAAATCGTCTTCCTTCACGTTTGCCGCATAGATTACGGACTTTGCAGTCAACAAATTATAGCTTGCCAGAAGTAATTCCTCATCCTCATCCTCACAAGCAAAAGTCTTTGCCATATTGCCTTCTTCCAAATAAGCCATAAGACGCTTAATCAATGCCTCTTCTTTTGCCAGAGCCTTATCGTTCTTTGCACCTCTGATTACTCTGGAAAGACGACGCTCCAGTACTTCCAAATCGGAAAATACCAACTCAAGGTTGATGGTTTCAATATCACGCAACGGATTTACGGACCCGTCTACATGAATAATATTGGTATCCTCAAAACAACGTACCACATGAACAATGGCATCCACTTCACGAATATTTGCAAGGAACTGGTTTCCGAGACCTTCTCCTTTGGATGCACCTTTTACAAGACCTGCTATATCAACAAACTCCACAACCGCAGGAACCACACGTTCCGAGTCATACATCTTCCCAAGAACATCCAGACGCTCGTCCGGCACCGGCACAATGCCCACATTCGGGTCAATGGTACAAAACGGATAGTTCGCAGATTCTGCTCCCGCCTTCGTCAATGAATTAAATAACGTACTCTTTCCCACATTCGGAAGTCCTACAATACCAAGTTTCATATAAAATCTCCTTTTCCGCATGTAAACACATGCCTTTAATCTCTTGCTTCTATCATTAACAGATATCCCTCATCAAAGGATATCCCGATGATATCGTCTTTTGCCTCATTACTTACACCCAAACTGTTCCCTGCCGTCATATCTTTTCCTGACAAAGGATACTTCACCCCGGATAATACCAACCCCTTTACATCACCGTAAAACGGTAAAAATGAAAGGTAGGTTCCGAACAATTCTCCCTTTTTCAAGGAAAAAGATTCGTTATGCAGGGAAATCCGGTTGTTTTCATTCACAATCCATGCCTGCTTTCCCTGTTCCAAAATGCGAAATAGCATATGAACGTTTGCCAAGGTATGATCCATTCGGCTTCCGGTTGCTCCCAGCATGACAATCCTGTCCGCTCTGCGGGCAAGTGCATTATCCACCGCAAGCTCCGTATCCGTAGCATCCTTTTCCGGCACATGCCGCAACACCTCGCAGCGTTTTTCATACCGTGCCACCAAAGATGCATCGGCAGTATCAAAATCCCCCACCAAGACATCCGGCATCACCTGTGCACTATCCGCAACCGTCAATCCGCCGTCCACAGCATAAATAAACGCATCCGTATATTGTTCCAAACATTTTCGCAAAAATGCGGCCGTTATATCACCGCCGCATATCAACACTGCTGTCATACTGCCTCCGCATGTATCCCTATCTGTTTTTCAGACGGATACTTTCACTGCCGCGTTCCTTTTGTAACATCAATCTCTGCCGTTCAAACAAATAACGCTCCAATTCTTTTCTTACAACGGAAAATTCACAACCATAAAAATTCCGGAACGGTTTATCGTGTACATCAGCCTTTCTAATAACCGCCCCCCGACAGGTCATAATCCCAAGATTGGTCGGCATATCAAAAAACACAATCGCTCCAATCGGCAAATCTTCATTGGTATAGATGCCGGCTCCATTTACACTCAAATCCGCCAGTAACGCTTCAAACTTCTGTACTTCTTCTATAATTTCGCTTTCTTCCTCTCTTGTTGCAACTACCCTGTGCATCAAAAGACTTTCTCCTATCGGCACCCGGAAAGACTCTCTTCTGTTGTAAATCTGCCCCGGATTTTCCGACGAAAAAGTGTGTACCGGTACGCCGTCAAGTCGTGCTACTCCTGCTTTCACATGATCCCACTTCCACATACGTTCCGTCCCACGATAAATAATTGAAACATCATCCGTGTCATCAAAATGAAACACACGTCCTTTTGCCGCAATCAGCGTAATTGCTACCGAATTTTGCATAGTTCCTTCCACTTTGCTGACAAAACGATAATGATATCCTTCTCGGTCCACCAATACATCTAACGTTTTTCCGATAATCATTTCCTTAATCTGCAACCCCGACTTCCTCCTTAAAAGCTTTTACGTTCCGTAAAATGTCTCCCTTGAACACTGCCGTTCCTGCAACAAATACTTCCGCACCCGCCTGTGCAACTTCTCGCACATTGGAAAGTCCGATTCCGCCATCCACCTGAATATCAAACGTAGCTCCACTTTCTTTTCTGTGATTTGTAAGTTCCGTCACCTTCTCAACACACATAGGAATCAATTTTTGACCGCCAAAACCCGGGTTTACCGTCATAACCAATACCCGGTCAAGTTCTTTTTCTACTTCAAATAACACATCGATCGGTGTGTCCGGTTTGATGGAAACACCTACGCGCACTCCCAGATCTTTTACTTTTTTCACCGTTTCCTTTAAATTGCTGCAAGCCTCTGCATGTACCGTAATACCATCGGCACCGGCATCAACAAACTCCTGCAGATAACGAATCGGTTCTTCTATCATAAGATGAACATCGAAAAACATTCCACTCACCTTACGGATTGACGAAATTACCGGCATTCCAAAGGAAATACTTGGAACGAATTTGCCATCCATAACATCAATGTGAAGTTCATCCGCACCGGCCAGTTCCACCAGTGCTATCTGTTCTCCCAGCTTAGCAAAATCCGCAGCCAGAATAGACGGAGCCAGTTTAAACATACTACTCACCTTCCGTATTTCTCTGATTCAATCAGTATCTTTTTATTGCATTTAATTCCATGTAAAGCTGACGATAACTATCGTAGCGCTGTTTCTTAATCCGACCTGCTTTTACCGCATTTTTAACGCCGCAATCCGGTTCTTCCATATGCAAACACCCGGTAAAGCGGCAATTTCTTTCCTCGAGCTTCATCTCCGGGAAATACTTCCACAATTCCGTGGCAATAATCTCATTTACATACAAAGACGAAAATCCCGGAGTATCCATTATATAGGTACCATCCTTTACCACAAACAATTCTGCATGTCTTGTGGTATGACGTCCCCGCTCAATTTTCCTGCTGATATCACCGGTCTCCATCTTGGCCGCCGGACACAAATAGTTTGTCAGGCTGGACTTCCCAACTCCGGAAGGCCCGGCAAGCGCTGTGATTTTCCCTTCAAGTACCGTCTCCAGGCATTCAAGGCCAATGTTCTCTTTTACAGAAAAGAAATGAACCGGATAACCTGCGGACCGATATAGTTCTTCCATCTCTTTTTGCTGTTCTTCCTTAATAAGTTCGCATTTGTTAAATCCTACGAAAACAGGAAGTTCTTCAAAACCCATCCGAATCAAAAAACGGTCCAGCAAATTAAAATTCGGTGCCGGCTTCGCCGCCGCAAACACCACCAGAACCTGATCCACATTTGCTGCCGCAGGACGAAGCAATTCGCTTCGCCGCGGCAATATATCCTCGATATTTCCGAAACATTTCTCCTCATTCAACACAGAAAAGAGCACCGTGTCACCCACCAAAGGTTTGATTCCTTCCTTGCGGAATACTCCCTTTGCCTTGCATTCATAAAGGCTTCCGTTTTCTCCGTAAATATAGTATACTCCGGCAATTCCTTTAATAATCTTACCTGTCATTGTACCTCTTTTTCCGTAATGGTTGCCGTGTAATAGGTTGCTACAGTTCCATTTATATATACCCATACTCCGGTTCCCATGCCGTCATAAACACCCAGAAGGTTCTCTTTTTCCACAATCACAGACAATGTATCTGTCTGAAGATCTTTATACTCCATTGCTTCGTCTTCGTATACCTTAAAATGTCCCTCATCATTTCTGATTTCAAAATACACCCAAGTCACATCGCCGATGGTAAGCGGATTGGAAGAAACCTTCATGGTCACTTCCCACACCTTTCTGAGCTCCGGTTCCGGCGTCGGCGTTGTCTCCTCTACCGGCGGAATCTCCGGCGTCGGCGTTGTCTCTTCTACCGGCGGAACCTCCGGAGTCGGTGTCGGAGTAATATCTTCTACCGGCGGAATCTCCGGCGTCGGCGTTGCTTCCACAATACCGTTACTTACCGTCAGGTCAATTCTGGAACCGACAGGCACGGAATTATCTGCCGATTCACTCTGATAAATTACAAGACCTTCTTCGTAAGTCGGAGAACCGGAATAGCTGACATCGCCCACTTCAAAGCCCTTTTCCGTCAGCGCCGTCGTTGCACCTTCCAATGTCATACCAATCAGGTTCGGCATAAGTTCCTTCTTCTCACCCATGCTGACAATGAGCACCAGTTCGCTTCCCTTTGCCAAAAGTTCATTTCTTGCCGGCTCGGTACGGATAACCGTATTCGGTTGAAAAATGGAACTACTCTCAAACTCAACAGTCACCTTAAATAAGCTTCCCGCTTCTTCCTTTGCACTGTTATAATCGTATAAGGTGTAATCCTTTACCCGCAACATCTCAGGGCCCGCACTGATTACAAGCGTAATCTCTTCATCCAACGCAACATCCACGCCTCCCGGCGGATACTGGGACATAACTACACCCTTTTCGTATACATCACTGTAGTCAGTATCACCGTCAAGAATAGTAAAGTTCTCAGACTGCTTATATAACAATTCCTTTGCATCATCCACTTTTCTTCCTACTACATTCTGCAGACGAATGGTAGTCAGTTCCACATAGGAAGTCGGAGTCGGCGGCGGAGTTCCAACCAGCTTTGTCGGATTCGTATCCTGTCCCGGGGTCGGAGTTGCCTTTCCGCTACCGAACAAATCCACAAACTTTATAACAGCAAACAAAATCGCCGCCAAAAATACAAGGATTACCACTGTACTAGCCACGATAATGGTCTTATCCCATTTGGAATCCGCTGTATCCAGTTCTTCCTCCTCTTCCTGTAAAACTTTGGAATTTGGCTGGTTTGCATCAATTCTGGTCACAGGAGTCTTGGCTGCGCTCTTAATCACTGCCAGTTCGTCCTGCGTCATATTCTTTGTCGGGGAATCGGATACAACACCTGCCGTAATCCGAACAAAATCGCCTTCCGGATTCATAACGGAACGTTTTAAATCAATAATCAGCTCCGAGGCCGTCAGATAACGGTTCTCCGGACGCTTCTGCATACATTTCTGTACAATCTTGTCTACACTAAACGGTACCGCAGGATTTACTTCCTTTACCGGAACCGGCTCGTACTGGATATGGGAAAGTGCGACGGATACGGTATTATCTCCGGCAAACGGAACCTTTCCGCACAGCATCTCGTACATAGTAACACCCAAAGAGTAAATATCACTCTTCTCATCACTGTAGCCGCCCCTTGCCTGCTCCGGAGAAAGATAATGCACGGATCCTACGGCATTCTGGGTCACCGTATTGGTAGTCGCTGCCTTTGCAATACCGAAGTCTGCAACCTTTACCTTGCCTTCTCTGGAAATAATAATGTTCTGCGGCTTAATATCGCGATGCACGATATGATTGTCATGCGCCGCTTCCAACCCCTGGGAAATCTGAATTGCAATGCCAATGGCTTCCTTAATCTCCAGTTTGCCCTTTTTCTCAATAAACTTCTTTAAGGTAATGCCTTCTACCAATTCCATTACAATGTAATGTAAATCACCATCATCGCCGACATCGTATACACTGACAATGTTCGGATGGGATAAACCTGCTGCAGACTGAGCCTCTGCACGGAACTTCGTAACAAGGCTCTTATCTGCGGAAAACTCCGGCTTTAAAATCTTAATCGCCACATGACGATTCAGACGATGACATTTTGCGCGGTATACATCCGCCATGCCGCCGGAACCCACCTTCTCGATGATTTCATATCTCTCACTGATAAACATTCCCGGTTTAACCATACTTTCTCACCTTTCTAATCCTGTTTCAAACAAATTATTATTGCCGAAATATTATCTTTGCCGCCGCATTCGTTTGCTCTTTTGATGAGCGTATGTAATGCATCCTGCGGATTTTTTTCACGTTTCATTATAATATGACGAATCTCCTCGTCTTCCACCATATTGGTCAACCCGTCAGTACACAACAGCAAAAATGGGAAGTTCTCATCTGCCTCAATCTCATAGAAATCCCCTTCCACCGTTTCTTCCACACCAACCGCTCTTGTGATTACATTTTTCTTCGGATGGATTCTGGCATCCTTACGTTGTAACTCGCCCTTTTGTACCATTTCTTCCACAAAAGAGTGATCCACCGTAATCTGCTTTATGGTGTCGCCTACCAGATACAACCTGCTGTCTCCCACATTCATGACATAGGCTTTGTCAGGACATACGGTAGCCGCCACAAATGTAGTTCCCATCCCAATATATGCTTCGTTTCCGTTGGCATAGGTAAGAACCGTGGTATTCGCTTCTTTTAATGCCTCCGCCATGGTACTGATGATGGTGGGTTGCTCCTTTTTCTTTACGCTTTCCACAAAAGCTTCTACACTGCACCGGGATGCGAAATCGCCTGCATTGTATCCCCCCATACCATCTGCAACTATATATAAATTCGGCAGCATTCCCACTTCTTCGTCACTGCTGAAAATATAATCCTGATTGATTTCTCTTGTTTTCCCTGTATCTGTCATGAAATATGCTTTCAGGACATTCACCTCCTCTGTAACCTTCACACCCATTCCTCATAAGATCATTCCGATGCCGTCTCTGTGTCCAGATGACTCTTTCTGAGCTGACCGCAAGCCGCACCTATATCCGCACCTAATTCTCTTCTAATAGTAACATTTATATTATATTTTTCAAGCCTTTTTCTAAAATTTAAAACATTGTTAAAACTTGATTGCCGATAATCCCTTTCTTTAATCGGATTTACCGGAATCAGATTCACATGGCAGTTTTTTCCTTTTAGAAGCCTGCCTAACGCATCCGCTTCCTGCAATGTGTCATTTTCATCTGCCACAAGGCTGTATTCATAACTGATTCGCCGGCCCGTCTGCTCAAAATAGTAATCGCATGCCGCCAAAACATCTTCTAACTCGTATCGGTTGGCAATCGGCATCAGCTTTTTTCTGGCTTCATTATTCGGCGCATGCAGGGAAAGTGCTAAAGTTACCGGCATTCCTTCTTCGGCAAATCTACGCATATTCTCTACAATTCCGCAAGTGGAAACCGTAATATTACGCAGGCTCATGTTCTGCCCGTTCTCCACGGAAATCAACCGTAAGAACTGAATGAGGTTGTCATAATTGTCCATAGGTTCTCCGGTTCCCATTACCACCACGTTGGACACCCGCTCTCCCGTAATCTCCTGAATCCGGTAAATCTGCTCTAACATTTCGGAAGGGGCCAGATTACGTTCCAGGCCTCCAAGAGTAGACGCACAGAAACGACAGCCCATCCGACAACCCACCTGGGAGGAAATGCAGACGGAATTTCCGTGCTTGTACTTCATAAACACACTTTCTATTACTTTATTATCGGGCAATGCAAACAAAAACTTAATCGTTTCATCCTGGGCAGAAGCCAAACGACGTACCTCTTTTAAGGTAACCATGGAAAATGTATCACAAAGTCGTTCTCTCAGCGTGGCAGGAAGATTGACCATTTGTGAAAAATCCGTCACCTGATGTTTATGTAACCACTCAAAAATCTGCGTTGCACGGAACTTTTTTTCACCCATTTCCGCAATCCGCTCCGTCAACTCTTCAAAATACAAAGACTTTATATCTGTCTTATCTGCCTGCATCTTCTATCCTCACGCTTTCTTTCGAAATCTCGCCACAAAAAAACCATCCGTCTTATGAATCCCCGGAAGCATCTGTAAATAGCCGTCCTTTGTGGTATCCGTCCAAAGATCTTTTGCGATATACGGTTCCAGACTCTCCGGCTCCAGGGTCCCTTGTTCCTTTATAAAACGGTAACCTCCCATGTTTTCCTCCGTATTCAGCGTACAGGTGGAAAAGATAAGAACACCGCCCGGTTTTACATAACGAACCGCATTTTGCAATATATCCTTTTGTAATATGCACAATTCTTTTTGTTGTTCCTCATTCATAAAAAGCTTAATATCCGGCTTCTTTCCGATAATTCCGAGGCCGGAACAGGGCACATCCGCCAGAACAACATCGTATCGTTCTTCGTCTTCCTTATAAAAGTGAGTAGCATCCTTGCTGGAAACCGATACATTCGTAAGGCCGCAACGTTGTACATTTTCTTTGATTAGTGCCACCTTGCCGTCGGATACATCTCGGGAATAAACCTTACCGTCTCCGCGACTCATAAGGATATCTGCCGCCATAACAGTCTTGCCTCCCGGGGCTGCACATAAATCCAACACCGACTCATTTCCTGTAAGTCCTGCAGCCAAAACTGCCTGCATGGAACTTTCATCCTGAATGTAAAATGCCCCTTCGGAAAACATAGGCAATCGCTCCGGCGCATCGATTCCGTACAACAACAGTGCATCCTCAGAATATGTTCCCGGTTCCACCGTTATTCCTGCCTCCCGAAGTCGCATAGCAAGTTCTTCTACTTGTGTAGAATGTCGCATACAGCGTATACTTAACGGTTTTTGTTCCGAGAGAAACTCCGCAAAAATACGTTCTGCCGTCTCTTCACCATGCTGGCGGACCATCTGTTCTACAAGAATAGTCGGCATAGAATAGGTAACCGACAGATATTCCGTAAGATTCTTAGTCTTCTTAGGATAGGTCACTTCCTCTGCTCTGGCGATCGAACGAGCCACTCCGTTTACAAAGCCGGACAATCCGGTAAACCCGTATTTCTTTGCCAACTTCACCGCTTCATTGCAAGCCGCACCATCCGGAATCTTATCCATAAACCGCAGCTGGTACACCGTCATACGAAGAATTGCGGCAATGGCCGGCTTCATCTTTTTTACCGGTGTTTTCGAAAAACGATTGATAATATAGTCAAGTTCAATGCTTCTTTCGATACATCCTTCAAACATCCGGGTGGCCAGCGCCCGCTCTCTTTTATCCTCTAACTTATCCAGATACTTGCTCTTCACCGTATGAGAAAACTGCTTGTCCTTATACACGGCAAGCAACATCTTTAACGCACATTCTCTTGCTGTCATTCCACGGGACTCTTCCGTACTCATGCCCTAGTCTCTCCTTCTGTTTGCAATCAAAAGCAAACGCACCAGCTGCAATGCGGATGCTGCCGCAGCCGCCAGATAGGTGTATGCAGCCGCTTTTAATACTTTCTTTACTTTCGGTGTCTCTTCTCTTGTTACCATTCCGCTTTCGGACAGTATAGCAACCGCTCTTCTCGAAGCATTAAACTCTACCGGTAATGTCACAAACTGGAACAATACGGCAAAGGAAAACAGAAAAATGCCGATTGGCACCAGTGTATCATACATTCCAAGCACAAGGCCGAGAACAAACAACGGCATGGATAAGAAATTTCCGAAATTAACAATCGGTACAAGAGTATGACGAATCCGCAACGGTCCGTAGGATTCCTTGTCTTGTATGGCATGCCCGCATTCATGCGCTGCCACGCCGATTGCTGCAATGGAAGTACTGTTGTATACTCCGTCCGATAAGCGCAACGTCTTTGTGGAAGAATCATAATGGTCGGTCAGATGTCCGGATACCCGTTCCACCTTCACATCATAGATTCCTGCTCCATGCAAAATACGTTCTGCTGCTTCCATACCGGTAATTCCGTTTATAGCTACTATTTTTGCATATTTGGAATAAGTGCTTCTTACCCCTGCGGATGCCCACAAGGAAAGAAATGCACCGATAATGACAAGAATATAGGTCCAATCATAAAAAAACACTGTACTACCTCCTCGACCGTTTTATTGCAGCTTAACTGCCGAAAACAATTCCCGGAGTCAGCGGATATCCTCTTAAAAACTCCTCCGTTGTCATGCGGCGCTTCCCTTCCGGCTGTAACTCTTTGATTTGTAAAATGCCATTGCCGGTCATAATCCATAGCATTCCATCTTTTACGGAAACCAACGTACCGCAAGGGCAGGTTTCAAATGTCTCATAGGAAACCGACCCGTTCCAAAACTTCACGGTCTTTCCGTCCTTGTAAGTATATGCACTCGGCCATGGATTTAAACCACGAATATACCGCTCCAACTCTTCTGCCGGTCTGGTAAAATCTAACTTCCCAAGATCCTTACGTAACATTTTTGCATAAGTATGGGCTTCGTGATTCTGTTTGGTATAGGTTGCGGTTCCTTCCGCAATCTGTTCCATGGCAGAAAGTAACAACGGGCCGCCTGCCGCAGCAAGCTTATCATGCAGACTGCCGCCGGTCTCTTCCTTTGTAATCGGAATCTCCACAGAACAAATCATATCTCCCGTATCAATGCCCTCGTCCATACGCATAATGGTAATCCCCGTGGTTGCTTTTCCGTCTAAAATCGCCCATTGAATCGGCGCTGCTCCCCGATATTCCGGGAGCAGGGACGCATGCACATTAATACAGCCGTAAGGCGGAATATCCAGTATATCTTTTGAAATAATCTGTCCAAAGGCAGCCACTAAAATAATATCCGGCTGTAATGCACGCAACTGTTCAACCACCTCCGGTGCTTTTACACGTTCCGGTTGCAGTACCGGGATGCCCCGTTCTTCGGCAATCAGCTTTACCGGAGATTTGGCCAGTTCCTTTCCTCGTCCTTTCGGGCGGTCCGGCTGTGTCACAACCGCTATAATTTCATGTTTGGAATTCAGCAGGCTTTTTAATACTTCTGCCGCAATATCCGGCGTTCCCATAAAAACCGCTTTCATTGTTCTCCTCCTGTTACTCTTCTACCGCAACATCATGCAAATCGCCTTCTACCTTTTGTACATAAACCACGCCATCCAGATGGTCCAGTTCATGGCAAAGTGCTCTTGCCAAAAGCTCGGTTCCTTTTACGATTATTTCTTGATTCTTCAGATTGTAAGCCCGTACCGTAACTTCATTCGGTCTGGTAACGGTACCAGCCTTTCCCGGAACGCTTAAACATCCCTCATCTCCCGTCTGACTGCCGGAAGACTCGATAATCTCCGGATTAATCAGTACAATCGGCTTATTTCCTTCCGGAGACACGTCAATTACCGCAATACGCTTCAATATACCGATCTGCGGTGCCGCAAGACCTACACCGTTTGCCGTATACATGGTATCTAACATATCATATGCCAATTCCTTGATTTTCTCGTTTATTTCCGTAACCGGCTTTGCCACCTTTGTAAGTACCGAGTCACCTAATGTTCTGATTTTTCTTAATGCCATGTTTTTATCCTCCTGTTATTAATAGCCGCTGAGCGGATTAAAATCAAACTGTATGTTACACTTCATTGACGATTCTGTCAATACTTTCTCTTGCTGCGCAAGTTTATGAAATTCCATCAAGCGCCGGTATTCCGCGGATTTGATATAAATGATAAAACGATACAAATCGTTGACCTTCGCTAGTCCTGCCGGCACCGGACCGGAAACCGTTCCGAACCGTTCTTCCAGGGTGCATGCGCACTTTATGCTTTCGGCAAGACGACCCGCAGCCTGTTTTGCAATCGTTTCATCCTCTCCCTGTACCAACACTGCCAATACATGAGACACCGGTGGGTAGCGAAGCAGACTCCGATATGCCATCTCCTGTTCATAAAAACCTTCGTAATCCTCCGCCCGCGCTGCCTGAATACTGTAGTGCTCCGGCTGATAGGTCTGGATGACCACATTACCGGGAAGTTTGTCCCGTCCGGCTCTGCCTGCCGCCTGGGCAAGCAAGCAAAAGGTCCGTTCCGATGCACGATAGTCTCCGGCATACAACGACAGATCCGCCGCAATAATGCCTACCAAGGTCACTTTCGGAAAATCGTGTCCTTTCACAATCATCTGGGTACCGATTAAGATTTGTGCCTCGCCCTTTGAAAAGGCTTCTACAATCTTATCGTGTCCCCCTTTGTTTTTGGTGGTATCCGCATCCATCCGTAGTACCTTTACTCCCGGAAATTCCTTATACACGGCTTCCTCCACCTTCTGGGTGCCTGTACCGAACAAACCGATATATTTGGAACCGCAGGCCGGACAAAGCTTCGGCTGCGTGGTTTCGTATCCGCAATAATGGCACAAGAGCTTGCCGCCCTTATGAAAGGTAAGAGACACATCACAATGCGGACATTTCATTCCTTCTCCGCAGGCACGGCAGGAAACAGTCCCCGCATAACCCCGGCGGTTCAAAAACAGCATAATCTGTTCGCCCTTTGCTATGCGGTCATGCATCTGTTCCTTTAGCTTTCTGCTAAACATGGAACGATTGCCTTCTGCCAGTTCCTGTCGTAAATCCACAATGTCTACCACCGGCATGACTGCATCCTTTGCCCGCTTTTTTAACGTTAGCAAGCGGTATTCCCCGTTCTTTGCCTTTGTATATGCTTCCAGGGATGGTGTGGCCGAGCCAAGCACCAATGACGCTCCTGTAAGCTCTGCCAGATATTCCGCCGTCTCCCTGGCGTGATATTTCGGCGTTCCTTCGCTTTTATATGCCCCTTCCTGTTCTTCATCCATCAGAATCAGTCCTATGTTTTCAAACGGGGTAAACAATGCGGATCTGGGGCCGATCATTATGTCAATCTCCCCCTGACGAGCCCGTAGGTATTGGTCATATCGTTCCCCGGCAGACAGTCTGGAATGAAGCACGGATACCCGGTCCCCAAATCTTTCATAAAATCTCCGGACAGTCTGGAACGTAAGGGAAATCTCCGGAATCAGCATAATGACCTGCTTTCCTTCTTTCACCACCCGTTCAATCAGTTCCAGATACACCTCTGTTTTTCCGCTTCCGGTGACACCGAACAACAAATAGGTTCCCCGGATTCCTTCCGAATACTCTTTCCAAACAGTATCTACCGCATTTTGCTGTTCTACGTTTAAAACCGGTTTCTCTTTCCGCAAAAATTCCTTTGCCGGATTCCGGTACAGTGTTTCTTCCTCAATCCGTAGTATCCCGTCCCGTCTTATTGCCTCTATGGTCTGGGGAGAAATCTTAAGACGCTGTACCGCTTCCTCATAAGATAAAGTTCCCTTTTCTTTTAACACATCTAATAGCCGGATTCTGGCTTCGTATTTCCGTCTGACTGCCGTATCGTAGTAGGCTATAAAGGTTTCTTCATCCGTATCCGTTACTAAGGTGCGTTTTTTTAGATTCCGAACCTCCTGTTTTACCGGAAGCACCGTCTTTAACGCTTCATTCATGGTACCGCCAAAGTGCTCCTTCATCCAGTAAGCCAATGAAATCATGCGCCGTTCCAAAGAAACCGCTCCCTGCACTACGGATAAAATCTCCTTGGTCCGTGCAGGATCAAATACCGGTGTATCCGAGGTATCCATAATATAACCTTCTACCTTCCGGTTTCCGCCGCCGAAAGGCACCTCCACCTTTGCTCCTACTACCGCCTTTGACAAAAGCTGCTCCGGAATCGCATACTGATAGGTCTTATCCAGTTTTTCCAAGGAAATGTCAACTATGACATCCGCATACCGCATCGATTCCGTTCCTCCTTTGTTCCCTCTTTCTACACTAGGCAATGATTCCCAGCTTTACTTTTTCTTCCGGTGTCATCTCCGCAATAATCTCACGAATCAATACCCGTTCATCCATGGGATATTTTACACCCTTTATCTCCTGATAGTCTTCGTGCCCCTTTCCGGCAAGTACGATGACATCTTCCTCTTTCGCATTTAAAATAGCATATCGAATTGCTTCTTTCCGGTCCGGAACCGTCACATAAGCCCCATCCGCCTTCTTTACACCGGTGAGTATATCTTCAATAATGGCCTCCGGCTCCTCGTTTCGCGGATTATCCGAAGTCACAATGGTAAGGTCCGCATACCGGGAAGAAATCTCTCCCATTTCAAACCGTCTGTCCCTTGCACGATTGCCGCCGCACCCGAATAAACATACCAGACGCTTCGGCTTGTATTCTTTTAATGCCGTAAGCAGACTCTTTAAACTCATGGCATTGTGTGCATAATCAATCATAACGGAAAAACGGTCCGAAACCGGTACACTTTCCAGACGTCCCTTTACCTGTACCTCCAGCAGTGCCAGCTTCATGGTTTCTACCGGAACCTTAAGCTGCATACAAATAGCCACCGCCGTCAGGGAATTGTATACCGTAAACATGCCCGGTACCGCCACTGCAATATCCGTCTCAAGAGCCCCCTTTGTCTGATAGGTGACCATCAGCTTTCCATCATTACGGTGCAAATCAATGTTGGTAGCAACCAAATCCGCCCCAGCCTTACAACCATACGTCATATGCTCACAGGTGCTCTCTGAAAGCATACGAAGCATATTCGGGTCGTCCGCATTCAATATGCCGAACCGGCACTGGCGGAACAATCTCGCTTTACATTCCGCATAATCGTCGAAATCCGTATGTTCATTCGGACCGATGTGGTCTGGTTCCAGATTGGTAAATACGCCGTAATCAAACAGAATTCCTCCCACGCGGAATAGTTTTAGTGCCTGGGACGACACTTCCATTACTACTGCTTTACAACCATTATCTACCATTTCACGGAAATATTTCTGTAACAGGAAGGATTCCGGCGTGGTATGACTGGCAGAAATAACCGTTGCTCCGTTTCTGACTTCTACCGTTCCCACAAGACCTGCTTTTATACCTACCGATTCCAAAATATGGTGTACCATGTAGGCAGTTGTGGTCTTCCCTTTTGTTCCGGTAATCCCGATGGTAATCAGTTCCTTTGCAGGATAAGAAAACCATGCTGCTGACAAATACGCCAGTGCTTTTCTTGTATTTTTCACAACAACAAGTGTTACCGGCTCCGGTACCGCAACCTCATGCTCCGCCACAATAACAGTGGCCCCTTTTTCAATCGCAGTTCCGATATAGTCATGTCCGTCAAATACAGCTCCGGCTATACAAACAAAGACACTTCCGGCTACAATTTCCTTTCTGGTATCGTATACCAGGTCCGTTACCTTCGTCTCCACAGGTCCCTGTATCTGCAAGACCTCGTCTTCTTCTATCAATTGACCAAGTAATTGCTTCAATTCCATTTCCTTCTTCATCGGCTTCCCCTTTCACATCCCGGCTGTTAAAGTGTATGCACGCAAACCGGTAACATGACCTTTGCGACAGCACATTCCGACAAAAGCCCACTTTGGACGATTCTGTCCAAAATGGGCTGTCAGTCTTATTCACCGAGTATCGTTCGATACAAATCCTCGTACTTCTTAGCAGAAGCTTTCCACGAAAAATCCGTTGCCATTCCGCGATCCACTAACTTATTCCACTCTCTCTTTTTATTGTAATAAATATGCTTTGCATACCGTACAATCGAAAGCATCTCATGAGCGTTGTAGTTGGCGAAACTAAATCCGGTTCCGGTTCCTTCGTACTCGTTATACGGAACTACCGTATCTCTTAATCCGCCGGTCTCTCTTACAATCGGTACAGTGCCGTAACGAAGGCTGATGAGCTGGCTCAAACCACACGGTTCAAACAAGGACGGCATCAGGAATGCATCGCAGGCTGCATAAATCTTGTGAGCACGTTCATTGTTGTAGTAAATATTGGAAGAAACTCTTCCGTGATATTTCCATTCATAATACCGGAATAGATTCTCATACTTCGGATCACCGGTACCCAGGATGACAAGCTGTACATCCTGATCACATAATTCTTCGATCACACATTCCACCAAATCGAAGCCCTTCTGATCCGTCAAACGGGATACCACACCAATCATAAACTTCTTGCCGTCCCGCTCCAAATCCAGTTCTTCCTGAAGTGCAAGCTTGTTCTTAATCTTCTCCTTACGGAAATTCGCCGCATTATAGTGTTTTACAATATACGGGTCGGTCTCCGGGTCATACTCTTCATAATCGATTCCGTTTACGATACCCCACAAGTTATTGGAACGGGCACGCATCAAGCCATCCAAACCTTCTCCGTAAAACGGAGTCTTAATCTCTTCCGCATAGGTATCACTTACTGTTGTGACATAATCCGCATATACGATACCGCCCTTTAAATAATTGGCATCCCCATAAGCCTCTAACTTGTCTGGTGTAAAATAATATGCATCCAGGCCGGTAATGTCCGCCACCGTCTTCTTATCCCAAATTCCCTGGAACTTCAGATTGTGAATGGTCATAACCGACTTGATTCCACGATAAAACTCACCCTGTTCAAAGCTGTCATGCAAATAAACAGGAATCAGACCGGTCTGCCAGTCATTGCAGTGAATCAAATCCGGACGGAACCCAATCTGCGGCAATGCAGAAAGCACTGCACGGGAGAAAAATGCAAACTTCTCAATATCCTCATGGATATTTCCGTAAGGCTTGTCTCCGGCGAAATAATACTCATTATCTATGAAATAGAACGTAATCCCGTCAATTACCGTTTCTAAAATACCCACATACTGATTCCGCCATGCAAGCTCCATATAGAAATGAGTCTTATACTGCATCTTCTCCTTGTATTTTGCCGGAATGGATAAATAATTCGGCAAAATAACACGGACATCATAACGCTCTTTGTCCAGATATTTCGGCAAGGCACCTACCACATCGGCAAGGCCTCCGGTCTTTATAAAGGGAACACATTCGGAAGTAACAAATAAGATATTTTTCACAGTTTTCCTCCTTGCGTATCTATACTGATTTACATATATCCAGTATATCACAGTTCTCCCTTTTTGAAAAGCATTTTATACATAACAATACTTTGTAATTTTATGAATTTACTGCGTTTCTTAATTTGTATTCCAATCGGATTTTATCCGCAATCAATGCCACAAATTCGGAATTGGTCGGTTTCCCTTTTCCACCCGCCACCGTATAGCCGAATAAGGCATCAATGGTGTCTGTTTTGCCTCTGCTCCACGCCACCTCAATGGCATGACGGATGGCACGTTCCACCCGGCTCGGCGTGGTCTTATGATGCTTTGCAATGGACGGATACAGCATTTTTGTAATGGAATTTAGCATCTCCGTATTATCCACCGACATCATAATCGCATCTCTGAGATACTGATAGCCCTTAATATGGGCCGGCACCCCGATTTCATGGATAATATCCGTTACATCCACTTCCAGCCGGTTGCTGCTTTGGGCTTTCATCTCCGGAGAGATAAAACTTCCCTGTTCCACGTCGCACAGCATTCCTTCTCCCATCACCTGATGAATCCGTTGTAAAATCATGGCACTGTCGAACGGCTTCATAATGTAATAGCTTGCTCCCAGGGCAAACACACTTTCCGTCACCCGCTCCTGACCGATGGCCGTAACTACAATTACCCGTGGCTGTTTTGTCAACTCCGTATCCTTGCGTATCTGCTCCAGCACTCCGATTCCGTCTAACTTCGGCATAATAATATCCAACAATACAACATCCGGTTGTAATTCCTTTATCTTTTTTACCGCTTCTACTCCGTCTTCCGCTCTCCCCACATGTTCTATCTCTGTATCTTTCTTTAAAAGTTCGTCATATAATTCCAAAATCCGAACATTGTCATCTACTGTAAGTACACGAATCTTTCTCATTTTCTTTTCTTCTTTTCCTTTCTTTGATTTTTCCCATTTTTTGTAAAAAGATTACATCCCATATTATAACATCTTTTTTGTTTTTTGCAATACTAAAATTGTAATTTTTTTACAATAATTTCCAATTATAAAACATTCGACAAATTCTTTGTAACTTTTTCTTATTTTCGTACACTAACATAGTGTACAAAACGATAACTCGAAAGGGGATTATTTTATGAGAGACTTTTTCATTACCACGGATTCCAATTCCGATTTACCGCAGGAATACATTGATAAATTAGGAACCGTCATCATTCCGCAATATTATTCTTTCGGCGACACCGTTTACGGTGATGAACTTCACATGCCGCCTGCCGAATTCTACGAACGCATGAAAAACGGTGAGCTTCCTCAGTCCCAGGCAAACAACCCGGCTGTCATTGAAGACAAATTCCGTGCTATCTTAGAAAAAGGCGTAGACATTATACATATTGCCTTCTCTTCTGCTTTAAGCGGAAGCTATAACAATGTATGCATGGTAGCAAATGAACTTCGTGAAGAGTTCCCTGAAGCAAAAATCACCATCATCGATTCCATGAACGTTTCCCTGGGTGAAACCATTTTATTATTACACGCCAACGACTTAAAAGAAAAAGGAACTTCCTATGAAGATATTGTTTCCGATTTGGAAGAATATAAAAAACATATCAATGTACAGTTCACTGTAGATGATTTATTCCATCTGCAGCGTGGCGGACGTGTCAGCAAAACCACTGCGCTTGTAGGCAGTGCGTTGAATTTAAAGCCATTTCTCACCATTACCGATACCGGCGCTCTGATCTCCGACGGTACCACGCGAGGCAGAAAGAAATCCATCCGTACTTTAGTGGAACGTATGAAAGAGACTTTGACCGAGGCTCCGGACACTTCCATTCCGGTAGGTATTGTTCACGGAAATTGTATTGAAGATGCCAACATCGTAGCGGAATTGGTAAAGTCCGAAACCGGTTTTACCAATATTATCATTAACGACATCAGCCCGAGCATCGGTACCCATGCAGGTCCGGGCGCATTGGGACTTCTTTATTACGGAAAATGTAAGCCATCGCCAAAGGAAAATAAGTAATTCTATTAGAAGGACTGCACAATACAGTCCTTCTTTTTATGACAAATTCCAACAATATTACGAAATCATAGTTTGCCCCTTGATTTTCCATAACAAGAGGGGTATACTTCACTTTGGTAAAATTTTTGAAAGAAGGTACTAGTCTTGCATAATACACTTTTATCCATATCTGTAGCCCTTTTGGCCGGATTACTTATGACACGATTATTTAAACCGTTTAAGTTGCCGTCAGTTACCGCATACTTGATTTCCGGTGTGCTGATCGGTCCATATTGCCTTGGCGCTCTTAATATTGACGGTCTTGGTTTCTCTTCCATGGCAGACGTTTCTAATCTTGCATTGATTTCGGAAGTTGCTCTCGGTTTCATTGCTTTTTCCATCGGAAACGAATTCCGCCTGGGTGACTTGAAAAAAACAGGAAAAGCTGCCTTTACCATCGGAATTTTCCAGGCACTGATTGCCACATTATTTGTTGACCTGGCTTTGTTAGTTGTTCATTTTATCATGCCGGATAAGCTTGCTCTTCCGCAGGTTTTAACCTTAGGAGCCATTGCCACCGCTACCGCACCGGCAGCCACCCTTATGGTTGTGCGCCAATACAAAGCCAAGGGACCTCTTACCAACCTGCTCCTTCCGATTGTAGCTTTGGATGATGCCGTAGGATTAATTGTATTTGCTGTATTTTTCGGCATTTCCAAGACCTTAATCAGCGGTAGTGTTGACTTAGTATCTATTTTGGTCAATCCGTTGGTAGAAATCATTGCCTCTCTTATTCTGGGTGCAATTATGGGTTGGTTATTGACGCAACTCGAGAAAATGTTCAATTCCAATACCAACCGTTTAAACCTCACCATTGCTTTTGTATTTTTAACCGCATCCTTATCCATGTTAAAGTTTGAAATCGGACCGGTACATATCGGCTTTTCCTCCTTGCTTGTCTGCATGATGTTAGGAACGGTATTTTGCAATCTGTGTCCGTTGTCTCATGATCTTATGACATCTTCCGACAAATGGACCTCACCATTATTTGCACTGTTTTTTGTTATCAGCGGTGCGGAACTGGAACTGAGTGTATTTACGGACATTGCTATCGTTTGTATCGGCGCAGTATACATCCTGTTCCGTTGTGCCGGCAAATATGTAGGTACATTTGCCAGTGCCAAAGCTGTAAAATGTGACAATAACATTTGTAAATACTTAGGCATTACCTTATTCCCTCAGGCCGGCGTTGCCCTTGGTATGTGTGCAACGGCAATGCAGCTTGGTGACCAGGGACACCTCATTCGTAATATCACTTTATTTGCCGTGTTAATTTATGAATTATTCGGGCCGTTGCTTACAAGACAGGCTCTCATGTCCGCGGGGGAAATTCATCCGATCCCGGAGCATGTATTAAATCGAAGAAAAAGAAAACTGGAAGAAGCAAAAGAGATGCGGCAGTAAGCTGCATCTCTTTTTCATATAATCGAAACTTATATTATTTCATTATTTGTTAAAACTTTACTTTCTCTATAGCGGTAACAAGATTTCTTCCGTATAGTTCCATTCCCAATCCGTTCGGATGAAGATTGTCCAAATAATACTCCGGCAAATGAGGAACAAGCGTGAAACCATCTACCACCGTAACATTCGGATATTGTCCCGCAATCTTTTTAACATTGTCACAAAACTTCAAGAACACATCATATTCTTCCGGTCGGTCACCTCGCCAAATCGGGCTGATACAAAGTACCGGCGTATCACCGTACACTTTTTTCAGGCTAATATAATATTCTTCCACTGCATCCATGGTCGGAGAACCAAATTGATTGGTTCCCATAGCAATAATAATCTTATCCGGATGATACCCTTCCATCGCAACCATCGAATTCTTATCATAAACATAGCCGCCAATTCCCTGATTTACAATATCATAATTCAAAAATCGGTTTGCCACACTGACATAAGTCTGTGCGGAACGAAGAGGTCCGAATCCCTGGGTAATGGAATCTCCGATCCAAAGAACCTTTGCTCCTTTCTTTGCCGGGGTATACGATTCGTTTATTTCAAAATTGCGAACAAGTACGGTAGCATCTGCCGGAAGATAGATTACCACATTCTTCTCTCCCTCAGCAAGATCAAAAGATATGGTTCCTTCTTCTCTCATATCCTTTACATAATAAATCTGCGTTGCCATTCCATCCACAAACAATTCCACCGAGTCCTCTGATCCCTTCCAGATAAACTTGTAATCAAAGGATATTTTTGTTGCTTTGGTTTTAAATTCAAAAGTCTTTGCTGTGGTTGCAAAACAACGATCATACCAAAAATCAAATGCGTTACGGAAATACTCCATCTGGGACTCCGTATACTGAAACGCCTGTAAATAGCCATCCTTGGTTTCTTTAAACCATAACGCGCCGTAGTAAATTGATTTTAATTCCTCATTTGTTAAGAGCATTGGTAAACCACCTTTCCGATTGTAACTGTTGATACAATTATTTTAACATAGATCGTCGTCATTCGCAATACGCTTCGCTCCTTGCTCATGAGCCGGCATTCGCCGGCTCTTAAAAGAGGAAAGACTCACCTGCTTAGGAAAGCAAGCTTTCCACGCAGATGTTTCTTTCCTCTTTTAGTCCGGTCTCAATTTTCAATCATATTTTCAATAAATGTTCCATAGCCTTTGGTGCTGTCTTTTATGAAGACATGGGTTACCGCCCCAATGAGTTTTCCATTCTGTATGATAGGGCTGCCGCTCATTCCCTGTACGATTCCGCCGGTTAATTTTATCAGTTCTTTGTCCCGTATTTTGATTACCAGGCCTTTTGCATGGTTTTTATTGGAGTAGTCTACCTCTTGTATTTCGATTTCATATTCGTTTACGCTTCCGTTTATTTCACAAAGAATACTGGCCTTTCCTTTTTTCACTTCTTGTTTTAATCCGATTTCCATAACTCTCGCATTGGAAGGTGCAGTATAACCATCCTTTACCGTGCCGAAAATTCCTTGTGCGGTATTTTTTCTGATGATTCCGAGACGATCGCCTTCAGAACGATGTATGACGCCGCTCAATTCCCCCGGAGTTCCCGGCTGACCTTTGACCACCCTCAATATTTCGGCATCATACGCATCACCGTCTCCCACCTTCATAATTACACCGGTATCAATGTCTGTAATTCCGTGTCCCAATGCACCGAACCGCCCATCCTGGGTAATATAGGTCAGTGTTCCGATTCCCTGGGTATCGTCCCGTATCCATGTGCCGATTTTATACGATCCATCCACGGTTCTTACCGGTGTTACCGACACTTCTATGGTTTCTTTCCCTCGTCTTACCTTACAACAAAGAGGACTTCCGTCGGATTCCTTTAAAATGCGCATTAAATCTTCTTTTTCCGTCATAGGTATGTCATTCACTTCCGTAATGTAATCACCGGATTTTAAACGGTTATCTGCCGGTTCGTATTTCATGCGGTCATCTCCGGTTACAGATGTGGTACCTAACACCAAAATACCGTCCGTCTGTACACTGATTCCGATAGCCGCTCCGCCCACATAAACACTTTGAGGAGAAACTACGGATATTCCTACTTTTTTAAATGGAATAATTCCAAACAATTTTAATTCCATTGTTGCGCTGGTGACTTCCGAGGATTCTACGGTTATGGCATCCGACAAATCAATTTTCATGCTCCCCTTTTCCAAAGGCTTGTTATTGATTTCCAGTACGCCTACGCTTTCGCCTTCGATTTTAGCCGTAAAAGGAAGGTGAAACGATATTTTTTCCGTCTTTCCAGTAATTATCCTGATTTCTCCGGGCAACATCCCTTTATAATAATAGAGACCATAGCCCATCAGTGCAATAAGATTCAGAACTAACGCTACAATCAGCCATTTACGATATCTTCTCATACTTCGCCAACCTTTCCTTTTTTTCACCCGGTTGGCATTCCCTCTTCTTGTATCCCTTGTTTCCACATATGGATAACATGCAAAAAGGGAACACTGCCATAAAACAGGTTCCCTAATAGTATGCGTAAGAATAGCCGATTCAAACTTCTTTTTTATAATAAAGTTTTTCCAAATTAAATTCTTTCTTTTGCAAGCGTCTTCATTTCTCTTGCATTTTCCCTGACTGCATCCGTAATACTTGCGCCACCTAACATCCTCGCCAGCTCTTCCACCGAATCCGTCAGGTTCAGTTCTTCGATTTGCGTCACGGTCTTAACACCGTCCGTAGACTTTTCAATCAAAAAGTGGTGATCCGCCATAGACGCAATCTGCGGCAGGTGTGTAATACATAAAATCTGCCTGCTTTTTGCAATGTCAGCCATTTTTTCCGAAACCAACTGTGCCGTCCGGCCGCTGATACCGGTGTCAATTTCATCAAAAATCAACGTCGGAATTTCATCTCTGTCTGCAAACACAGACTTTAATGCCAGCATAATACGAGACAATTCACCACCGGATGCCACTTTTATGAGCGGCTTGATTTCTTCCCCCGGATTAGTGGCAATATAAAATTCTGCACTATCGAATCCCTTCGGTCCGAATTCCGTTTTTTCCAATCGAATCTCAAACTGTACCGCAAGAAAATTCAACTCCGACAACGCAGTTTCAATGCGTTTTGAAAGTTCTGTTGCTGCTGTATGTCTTTGCCCTGACAGCTCTTCGCAGGCTTTTATAAGCCTATCCTCCACAGCAGCATATTCCCGCTCCAAACGTTCCAAATAGGCATCATAATCCGCATATTTTTCCAGTTTTTCTTCACATTCCCTGCCGTAAGCCAACACATCTTCCATTGTTTTTCCGTACTTTGACTTCAAACGATTTAATAGATCAAGGCGTTCCGAAACAAAGGCATATTCCTCTTCGCTTCCGGTCAAACTCTCTAAATACTGTCCGGCTCCTCTGTTAAATTCGGATAACAGTGCCATAATCTCTTCTGCCTGACCATACAGTTCTTCCGCATCCTTATCATATCCACTTACTTTTGAAAGATACTTCACCGCTTGGTTCATCAGACTCTCCGCTGTATCCTTGCCGCCTTCAGCCGTCGCGGATAATGCTCCTGCCACTGCAGATGCAAGCACTTTAGCATGGGATAATTTCTCAAAATCGCGTTCCAGCTGTTCTTCTTCCCCCGGCTTATATGCCGCCTCCACAATCTCCTGAAGAGCAAACTCCAAATAGGAACAGTCCCTGTTTTTATTGGTGGCATCTTCTTTTGCCTGTACCAACTCCCCTTTTATCTGTCGATACGCCTGCCAAAGTTCCTCCACCGTTTTCTTTTGTGCTGTAACCTGTTCTCCCGCATAACGGTCCAACAATTCCAAATGCTTTTCTTTATTCAGAAGCGTATGATGCTCCTGTTGTCCGTGAATTTCCAACAGAAGAGACGCAATTGCTTTGACGGTTGCAGCATTTACCGTCTCACCGTTAATGCGACTGACGCTCTTTCCCCCGACAGTTACCTTTCTGGAAATAATCACACTTCCGTCCTCGACGGAAAGTTCCTGTCTTCGAAGTTCCTCTAAAACCGCTTCTCCGCAGTTTTCAAAGGTAACCTCCACATAAGCGGATTCTGCTCCGTTCCGAATCACATCTTTTGACGTTTTCGCTCCCAATACCGTCTGAATGGACCCCAGTAAAATGGATTTGCCGGCACCGGTTTCTCCCGTCAGTATATTCAGACCTTCCCCGAACGTAACCTCCAGTTCCTCCATGAGTGCGAAATTATTCACCCTCAAGCTTTGTAACATAATAACTCCTTTCTCTTCCCCTTCTCTGTCTTCCTTATTACAGTATCGTCTTTATAACAGTAAGCCGGAGTCCTCCTCCGGCTTACAACATTATACGTATCTCTTATTACGGCGAAATAACCCGAACCGTACAGGTTAACGTTCGTCCGTTTACTCTCGCCTCAATGGTGGCTGTTCCGGAGCCTCGTGATGTAAGAATTCCATTCCGTACCTCTACCACACGAGTATTTGTAGAATACCAGCGCACCGTGGATTGTGCTCCCTCTACATAAAGTTCCACGCCGGAGGAGTAATAATCCATTACAACCGAAGTACGGTTAAGTCCTACAACAATTACATTGATGACTGCTTTCTTTCCGGAATCCATCATAACAATTACACTGGCATTGCCCGGTGCAATCGCAGTAATCTCGCCGGATACCGGATTGACTCTTACTACGGACTCATCTGAAGATGTCCACATCATACTATCGGTGGTGTTGGCCGGTGTTGCCTTAGCCACTACGGTCTTTTTCTCACCCGGTGCCATAACGATTTCATTTACCATTGTAGTTACGCCGGTAGACGGAATCGGTGCGATAACCGTTACATAACACTTGCAGTACTTTCCGCTGCTGTCTCTGGCCTTTGCGGTAACCCATGCCGTACCCGGAGAAATTGCGGTTACAATACCGTCATCATCTACCATGGCAATTTCCGGATTATCCGACTCCCAAGCCGGGGTATTATAAGTTGCATTGGACGGGCGAATTGCCGCATCCAGCTGGAAGGTATTGCCCTGAATCAACGTAATAGACGTATAATTCATGGTCATACCCGTCACTTCTGTTACAACTCGAATCTCACAGGTTGCTTCCACATCACTGCCATCCAGTGCAATTGCGGTAATAGTGGCATAACCGAGGGAAATACCCTTAATCTTACCATTCTGGTCCACCGTTACTACACTTTCGTCACTGGAAAACCACTCTACATCCTTATTGGATGCCGTGGAGTTGGTAATCTCAGCCTTTAACTGATAGGTCTTGCCAAGACCTAATTTATACTGTTCCGGGACAATCTTAAGCTCCGTCACTTCTTCTATTACCGTTAATATACAAATCGCATTATATCCACCGTCATCCGTCTGACATTGGATAACAACGAGACCACCCTGCTTTGCCGTCACTTCACCGTCTTTGTTTACCGACGCAATGCTGTCATCGGAGGACGTCCATGTTACAGTTGTATTACTTGCGGTGGCCGGTGTAAATTCCGGATACAGGGTCAGCGTCTCTCCTACATCCAATGTTGCCCTATCCGGTGTAAGCTTAAGTCCGGTCACTGCCTCAAGTACCGTCAACTTACAATATGCCGTGGCACCGTTGTCTGTCTTTACCATAATAATAGTCTGACCTGCTGCCTTTGCCGTTATACGGCCGGAAGAAGATACCGTTGCAATGTTAGTATCAACACACTCCCATACCAGACCTTCCTTTGTACTGTTTGCCGGTGTAAGTACCGCATCCATGTAAAAGTACTCGCCTGCATTCATCGTAAGATTAGTAAGGGAAAGCTTAACATTGGTCGGTTTCTGCTTTACAACAATGGTACACAAGTCCATATAAGAACCATCTAAAGTCTTTACAATAATCTCTGCCTGACCGACACCCTTGGCCGTCAACATACCAGTACCGTCTACCTGCACTACTGCGGTATTGGTGGATGTCCAGGTAACATTCGGTGTACTTGCATCACTCGGATATACAAGATAGGTCAGACGATAGTTTTCTCCCACATACATTTCTTTTGAATCAATATCAAGAGATACACCGCTCACTGCCTTTAATACCGTTACATTACAAAATGCCTGAACGGATGGATTGTCGTCCGAAATACAAATGATAGATGCCGTACCAGCCGCCTTCATGGTAACAAGACCATTGTCCGATACCGTTGCCACTTTCGTGTTAGAAGACTTCCATTTTACTGCCTGATTCGTAGCATTGTCCGGAGAAATGGTAGCACGAAGCTGTACCTTATCTCCGATTCTTGCTGTTACCTCCTCTTCCGATAAAGTCATACTCTCTACCGGCTGCAATACAGTTACGCTACAAAAACCAACCACAACATTATCCTGATTGATAGCGGAAATGGTTGCCGACCCACCAGCTACACCCTGAATGGTAACCGAAAGCCTGCCCTCTTCCGTAATCTTGACAATTTCCTCATTGGAAGATACCCACTTTAAGGAAACGCCCTTTAACGAACTCGGCTTTACCGAGGCTTGTATTGTTTCATACTTGCCGATTCCCAGTGTAATCTCCTTCGGATCCAGTGTTACCTGTTCTACCGAAGTCTGTACATAAACGATACAGCTGGCCGTCTTCGTAATTCCGTTAATCACCTGTTGTGCGGTAATGATGGCGGTACCTTCCTTAACACCGGTTACCAAACCATTCTCAACCTTAGCAATACGGGTATCGGAAGAGGTCCATATTACTTCTTCCAGACGATTGGTAAGCACCGGCTCCAACAAAACCGTTCCCTTGGTGTTGATGGTTACTTCTGTATAATTGAGCTGAATTCCGTCAATTACCGTTACTTCGATTTCCATATTCGGTACACCGGAATTATACTCACCACCACCGCCGGTCTCAAAAATACCGTTATCTTTATAAGAAAGCGTGATAGTAGCAGGAACAGGTGAACTGTTCTTAGCCGTAATAATACCGGTGGTAGGATCTACCGCCGCCACATTGGAATTGGTAGAAGAATAGGAAAACTGGTCCGCCCCCGGAATGTTGGAGTTCTCAATAATATTATAGGTGTCTCCCACATTCATAATCAGCTTCTTATTGGTCATGTCGAATAACACCGTTACTTTTGCCTCAAAACTCGGAACCGTGGTATACCCGATATATTCCTTGTTGGCATAGGCACGAATTACATAAGTGCCGGCCTTTACATTCGTAAACTCCACACATTCCGTTTCATATATCGAATATTTCAATAGATTACCGTTCGGCGGTAACTCTTTTTCCTGCGGTCTTCCTTTTTCCGAAACCAACTGGTACACTTTCCACTCAAGATTCGCAGCAGACTGTCCGTTTATATATATGGAAAAATGATCCTTACGAATCTCTGTAGAAATCTTATCTTCATATCCCTCATAATTCGGCTTTGCTTCAAAGGATCCGATCGGCGATACAACAACATACGCTTTTTCTGTCATTGCTTTCGACTGTCCCGAAACCGTCTGGGTCGTTACCGTTATCTCGGCTCGGCCCGCTCCTACTGCAGTTACCCGGCCATGCTCGTCCACCGTAGCAACCGACTCATTGGAAGAAATCCAATCTACAAGGGTATTCTCAAACTCCGTTTCGTCTACATACTTTAAAACGATACGTTTGGTATCACCGACACCATCCATCTTCAAAACCTGATGCTGCTCATAATCGATTGTAGAAAAGTTGGTGCCGTCAATCTTTAATTTTACCTCTACAAGACAGCTGATGGCAAAGTTATATCCGCCTTGATTAACAACCGCGGTAATGGTAGAATAACCCGGTCCCTTACGCACCAGCTTGGTCATGCCCTGCACACCTGTTTCCTCACACTTTACAACCGTTTCCTCCGAACTGTAAAACGTAACCGTAGCATTCTCCGGAAGACCTTCCGTAGAATCCGTCGGTATCACACTCAAATAAGCCTGTTCCGTTGTCATGGCTATCAAAGAATTCGACTGATAATCCGTCGCATTAAAATTAAACTGATATCCCATGGTCAAGGCTGCATCCGCTTGTATATTCCGGAACATCAACGCAGAAAAAAGGGCGCAAAAAACAAACGCCGCCATATATCGAAAGGACTTATTCGTTTTCTTCATAAGCATTCCTCCTAAGTTTACAATCATCTAAACAATATATCGGAACAATTCTTTACAAAATTTATACTTATATACAAAATATAGCATTCTTTTTTGACATTCCTGTGTCAAAAACACAAAAAAAACAGTAACAACCCTTTTCATATAGCATTACATCTGTTATACTATGTCTAAACGGATCCCCGCAAGGCATTCCGTACAGAAAGGAGTACACTATGAACGAGAATTCCAAACTTTACGAAGATACCAATGACCAGATTACCCTTACCTTAGAAGATGGTAGCGAATTAATTTGTGATGTTCTTGCCATTTTCCCGGTAGACGGAAAAGACTACATCGCCCTTCTTCCGCAGGGGGATGACCCGGATGCTGAGATTTTCCTGTATCGTTTCGAAGAAAAGGGAGAGGACGACATCGACTTAATCAATATTGAAGATGATGACGAATTCGAAGCCGTATCCGACGCATTTGATGAACTTTTGGATAATGCGGAATTTGACGAAATGTTCGAAGATTAATCACACGTATAAAGGGGCATATCGCAACCGATATGCCCCTGTTCATTCTATTTGTCTTTTACTTTCAAAAGGCCACTTTGGACACAATATGCTTCATTTAATACCTTGTCCTCCGGAAAACGTTCAAACAAAATCGTCAATCGTCCGTCCGTATTGTTCCGGATGATGCCATCTCCGTATATTTTATGTGTAATTACCGTTCCTTCTTTGAGAGAAGAACGCTCCACAAATACCTCACCGATAAAACGGCTTGGCACAAGCTCTTTGGATCGCAATTCCTTCATACAGGATAATACAAGACGGCGCTTTGCCCTTGTCATGGCAACATAAAACATACGACGTTCCTCTTCCACGTTCTCCGGTGCGATTGCCTGACGATAAGGAGTCATTCCTTCATTTAACTCCGGAAGAAATACCGTATGGTATTCCAATCCCTTGGAAGAATGATAGGTAGAAAGCGTGACCGCATCCGACGAATTACTTTTTTCCTTTGCCTTTTGACGTTTTAACTGTTCCGAATACGCTTCCATATGGGCAAACCAGGCTTCAAAGGTAGGATATTCCGCCGCATCCTCCTGTAACTCCGCCAACACCTCAAACAATTCCTCCGACTGCATTTTGCGGTAATTCGCATACTCCGTTACAAATCCGTCATAACCTACGGCTCTGCGTATGTAATTGATGGCTGCATAGGGATTTAAACCACTTATCATCTGCAGGTCATACTCCAGCTTCTCAATACGATCTATCACATATTCCTTTTCTTCGTAATACTCCTTTAGACGCTCAAAATCAACCACCGGAGTATCCAATGCCTCTCTGGCAATATAACGCTTCGGCCGGTTCATAATCTGCAACAATTCGCCCCTGGTACGACTTCCTTTCGCCATCTTAATGTACGTGATTAAATCCCGGCAAATCCAGTGTTCATACAAGTTCGGAATGCTGTCTCTTGTCTTAAACGGAATATTATACTCCATAAATTTCCCCATAATGGCTCTGGTCTGGATATTTGTCCGGTATAGCACTGCAATTTCCTTCCATGGCAGACCGGTCTTATGTAACACCGCGATTTCTTCCGCAATTTCCGCACATTCCCTTTTCCGGTCCACATAGGTCCGGAACTCTATGGCATCGCCTCTCTCCTCATTGGCAAAGAGTTCTTTTACAAAACGCTTGGAATTATTCCCTACCACCCGCAATGCGCCCTGCACAATCGGTGCCGTAGAACGGAAATTACAAAGAAGCTCCCCTCTCTTTGCTTCCGAGTAGTCCTCTGTAAACTGCATCATCAGTTCCGGCTTTGCGCCCCGGAACCGGTAAATAGACTGGTCATCATCCCCCACAATAAACAAATTATTCTCCGGGGCTGCCAATAGTTTTACCGTATCATATTGCACCTTATTGATATCCTGAAACTCATCCACCAGCACGTAGGTGTATTTTTGCTGCCATTGCTTTAAAATATCCGGTCGTTTCGCAAGCAGTTCATAACAAAGCAACTGCATATCGTCAAAATCAACCTTGTTTTCTTTGCGAAGCCACCGGTCATATTCCTTGTAAATGTCCCGGAACACTTCATCCGGACAAGACGTAGAATAATATGATTCCAGCGCATACCGCTCGTTTTTCACACGGGAAATCTCTCCGGAAACCGCCTCTACAAACTCCTTTTCATCCGTAATCTCCTGTTGTATTTTTGCGCAGGAAATCTCCCGAAGAATTTTGTATCGTTCTTCCTCCTTTAAAATATTGGTAGCATCGTAGTTATATGCATATCGCAATATCTTAAAAAACACCGCATGAAATGTCCCAAAATTCACTGCCCCTTTTCCCATGGCACCCTTTGCTTCATAGCGTTCCTTCATCTCATCCGCTGCGGCCTTGGTAAAAGTGATAACTAAAATATTTCCGGGATTCACACCGTATCCTTCAATTAAATACCGTATTCTCTCCGTGATTACCGTAGTTTTTCCGCTTCCCGGCCCAGCCAGTACAAGCATAGGCCCGGTGTTGTGGGTAATCGCTTCGATCTGCTTTTCCGTAAATCTTGTTAAATCCATGTATCTGTAGCTCCCTCTATTACCTGTGCTAACTCCTCAAACGTATTTACCTTCGTCCCCGTATACTCTTCCTTATCCCGATCAAACAACACGGTCACAATTCCCATCTCCTGTGCTACGTTAAGATTCTTTACTGTATTGTCGATAAACAAGCACGCTTCCGGCTTCTTTCCAATTTGTTCTAATGCTATCTCGTAAATCCTTTTATCCGGCTTACGACACTTCACATCACCACTGACTATCTTGTGCTTAAAATACTTGTCCAGTCCATGATACTCGGTAATATACGCACTCCACTCAGACACATCATTTGACAAAAGCACAAGCTCATACTGCTCCGCGAACTTCTCCGCAAATGGTATGAAACCGGCATC
>JAZNBY010000107.1:0-6385 GCA_045587325.1 Lachnospiraceae bacterium
ACCGATGGCCAAAAGCCACAATCCCACACCGTCCGGAGACATACCCACCAACAGTGCCGCCACGAACACCCCGGCCGGAACCAGAGAAAGAATCCAGGTCTTCCCCAACAGCCTTGCCAGCCACACAAACAGAAAACAAAGCAAGGTTATGAAAAACAACACAGCCGCCTCTGTCTCGGGATTCACACCATCATAGAGGGTATAGTCCATGCCGTTGTATTCGTTCCAGTAATTTCCATAAGCCAGGGATATATTGGAAACTCCCTCCGAAATCGTTGCCAGTCTGCCTGTTACAAGCAAAAACAAAACAAACAGAAGGCAGCCTCCCGGTGCCAGACCATAACGAAGCCACTTCGCTGCCTTTGGCGACAGCAGTGTACTGACCTCCATAAGCACACACACAATCAACGTGCAAAGCACAATCCGCACACCGGCTCCTATGGTAAATACATTCCACAGAAAAACACTTTCCATCATACTACAGGCAGACAAAAAGAAGAAAAGAGCACACACCAAAAAAAGGGCGCACTCTCCCGGAACTGATTTTTTTATCCCTGTGGAAAATGTATTCACTTGTTTCGTAACACCGGCCTCCTGCCAGTACATATTCCGACGCTTGCTCATAAAATCCCTTCCCATTCTCTATCCGTCTGTCCTCTATAAGGTAAGCTCCATGGAGTTTAATGACTCTTTTATCGCTTTGCCCGACAGAGTTCCCAGTATTTCTTCGTTTTTGCGCACTTCCAGCTTCTCATTTAACTGCAGCGCCCACACATAAGGCTCCATCCGGAACTTCTCCTTGTAGCGGACAGAAAGCTCTTCCTTCGGTGCTTTCCACTCATTATTCATCATGCTGCCGATGACATAGAAAAGACTTTCCTCATTGTCCACTCGCACTCTGCGGATATCCTGTATCGTATCATCATACCACACCACAAAATGAGGGCATCCCGCATCCATCAAGGAAAAGGAAATGCCGGCCCCGATTTCTAAAAAGGCAAACAGGGTTCCCTTCCGTTTCTCCTTCCTTCTCGGATGATACTCCAACAGCAAAATCACCGGACAGGCCTTCGGCAGGGAATGCTCCTTTACCATAATGTCATCCTGCTTCGCCGACAGCTTCCAATGAATGTTCTGGAGACGGTCTCCCTTTTGATATTCTCTGATTTGAAACAACTCACTGTTGTCATGGCCCGGTCTGTGCTCGTCATACACATCGGACTCTCCGTAAAAATTCCGCACCGCCATGGACAGACGCACCGGCACATCATAAAGCTCCGGCAAAATCTGAATCTGCTTCTCACTCTTACACCGGACGTTGCTGTAGAACAGTCCCGTAAAATCATACACCCGAAGCTTCTTTAACCGCACCCGGTACAATCCCGCCTCGGAAAACGCAATGGACCGGAACAGGGATACCTCTCCCCTGGGCAACACTTCAAGCTTCATCCAGCGCTTCTTCTTTTTCCCGAAATACACATCCTCAATTATAATCAGTGCCTTTGCCCGTAACACCGGAAGAAAGCCTTTGTTACGCAGGGTCAGCTTTACCAGAGTATCCTTTCCCGGTTCCGTAAGCCCCACCGGCACCTCCATCTCACCCTTTACGGTAAACTTTCGATACAGAACTACCACAAAGGCTACCACCGCAAGTGCAAGCTGCAGATACACAAGCAGCATCATTTGCGGATTCTCATAAGTCATGGCAAAATAGCCTGTCAGCACCAGACAGACTGCCGCTAATAAAAAACTACGCACGATACTCATCCTTCTTCATATATGATGCCGGTTGACTTGTCTGCGCCAAAATCTCATCCAAAACTCCGTCTTCCGTCACATGGGCAACACGGGCCTTGGTATTCAAAACGATACGATGCTTAGCCACATCCTTAAAAATGTGCACCACATCCTCCGGAAGAACATAATCCCGTCCCTGGAGATACGCCCAGGCCTTAGCCATACGGATAGTGGCAATGGAGCCGCGCGGGCTGAGTCCAAGCTCAATGTAGGCATTCTCTCTTGTCTTCCCCGCCAGGGTAGCCACATAGGCATACAGGGATTCACTGACATGGATTTCTTCTACCTGTCCCTTTATCTCAAGGAGATTTTCCCTGCTCAGTACCGCCCGGACTTCCTCCGGTGTAAAGCCGCTCTTCCCCTTTAAAATCTCTACTTCATCCTTTAACTCCGGATAGCCCATACTCATACAAATCATGAAACGGTCCAGCTGGGACTCCGGCAAAAGCTGGGTTCCGGAGCTGCCCTTCGGGTTCTGGGTAGCCATGACTACAAACGGATCCGGTACCTTTCTGCTCTCTCCGTCCACCGTCACCTTGCCCTCTTCCATAACCTCCAAAAGCGCGGACTGGGTCTTCGGAGAGGTACGGTTAATCTCATCCGCCAAAAACAAATTGCACATAATGGCACCCGGATAGTACACAAACCGTCCCGTCTCCTTCTGGTACATGTTAAAACCTAAAATATCCGCCGGCATCACATCCGGGGTAAACTGCATCCGGTGGGTCTCCAGGGAAAGAGCCTTGGAAAAGGCCATCACCAAGGTAGTCTTACCTACCCCCGGCACATCCTCAATCAAAATATGACCTCCGGCCAAAATCGCCCCAAAGGCCTTACAAATGCAGTCATCCTTACCGGTGACCGCCTTCTTCACGTCACGGATGACACCATACACATCCTCACGGACGCTGCCGCCGCTGCCACATACATGGCAGAACCGTTCCCCTCTTGGCATCTTATTCCCACAAGTTTTACATATCATACTGTTTCCCTTCTCCTTCTAGGTTTTTATAAAAATAATGCGTTCTCATAAGAATATTGTACGCTTGTCCTAACGGGGTGTCAATTGGATAATGGACCTAGTGCTTGTCCTATACCCCTTGCTCCGTCAGTTGCTTTAGCAGTGCCTGGCACCCCTTTGTCACATCCCGGTAAGTAGAGGCAAAATCCCCGGTGTACCACGGATCCGCCACATCAAAGCTTTCCCCCGCAAAGGTTAGAAGCTTATAAATCTTCCCATCCGGATCCCCGTCTGCGATGCGGTTCATATTGCGGATATTGGCGGTATCCATGCCGATGAGATAATCATAATACGCATAATCCGCTTTTGTCATCTGCACCGCCCGGTGCGGCACTACCGGCACCCCACGGTACCGCAGCTCATTCACCGTACCGTAATGAGGAGAATTGCCGATCTCCTCCCGGCTCGTCGCCGCTGAATTAATCTCAAACATATGCTCAAGATGAGCCTCCCTCACCAAATGGGTCATGACGCTCTCCGCCATGGTGGAACGGCAGATGTTTCCATGGCAAACGAATAAAAGTTTTATCATACTAATTGTTTACTCCTTTTGGAAAAATTACACATGATTATCATACCATAAGTGTAGGGAAGTTGCTAGGGAAAAATTCGAAAGATTATCTTAAGGAGAAAATCGAATTTGTCACATTCCGGAATGATAAAAACCGGACGTCAGCGTTTGGCTGTGTCCGGCTTCTTCATAACCATTACTTTACGACAATTTGGATAAATTTTTCCATGATGAATTATAACCCATGATATTCATGATGTCAGTTGCAGAGATGGTAGTTAATTGCTTTTGCAACTTGCTGAATGCAGAGTTCATAGACGACATGAACTCATTTAAATCTGTTTTACTTAAAAGTAAGGCAAACATAATCGCAATAGCATAGGCATCATTTGTGCCGTATGTATAGGAACCATCCGGTGCACGGACAATACCTAATTGAGAAAAGTTACGAATACTCCGTGTATGAAGACTTTCGCGGAACCGAATATCAAAAAAACGTTCATCATGTGCACACTTGTTTCTGGCCAAAGCAAGCATATGCATAAATTTTGCCAACTCATCCGGGTGAAGATTAAACTGTTTTGCCACAATTGTCTTGTCCACTGTTTTCATATTCTTGTAAAAGTTTTCAATTTTGCCAAAGGTAAGAACGTTTACAAGAACCCAAAGCGGAATATATCCGTGTTCTGTCATATAGTGTGTCACTACTTGATGATGTTTGCTCATTTGTCGCGCTATTTCCTGCTGAATATCACCAACAAGTTTAATTGCAGAAGTAATTTTTTGCTCATTTGAAATATCAAAATTTTCAATTTTAAGGTAATTATCATGACCGTATTTCTTTGAAAATTCATGAGCAATAACAGTCTTGAAGGTATTCTCAAGTTTTAATAAATATTTCAGATAGATATTACGAAGCTCGCGATCAAATGTATATAGAGCATATACTTCGTTAAAGGTTGTCCCTGGTTTGTATACCTCGTCCGTTGTAGAAGTCGCAGCCGAGGCAAGAAATAACTCTTTATAACCATTTATAACGTTATAGTAGTTCTCGCTTTCTAATATACGCATTACACGAGAACCCTGTGAGCCTTTCCCAATGGTCATCCCACGAGAAGAAGAATATTTAGCAACTGACGATATGACTTATAAGTTTTCTCTGACATGTAACCTCCAAAAAAAAGCCCCCGGGCCCGAAGGACACCGGAGGACAAACTGGCAATATCTCTTGTACTTTCATTATAGCACACGAATCCGAAAAGTCAATCTAAATCTAAAAAATTCTGTAAACAACATTAGATTCCTGTTACGGATGTGAACTGTCCTTACAGTACAAGTATATACCATAGTCTAGTATATTTCAAGTACAGAAAAAATATTCATCGATCTCTAAAACTGTTATCAGCCTGAATCCATGAAAATATTGGCACTATCACGAATTTAATATTTTACAAATAAAATATGTTCCTTTACTACTCTTTCAAAATATCCAAATACATATCCATCCTATCATTAATGTATCCCGCAAACAGCGTTTCCATTGCCGAAAGATTATGTTTTACATGATACTCGTCAAAGGCATTGTAGTAAGCAATTCTATCGGTAAACTTAATATCAATGGGCGGAAATCCTGCCTTCATCAATTCAAGATTCACAAGTAATCTTCCGGTTCTTCCGTTGCCGTCAATGAACGGATGAATCCCTTCAAATTCAATATGAAAACGAGCAAGTTTCGTTACAATATGCTCTTTGCTTTCCGCTAAATCACGTAACAACTGCTCCATCTTAGGCTGGATGAGATACGGTTGTGCCGGGTCATGTTGTGCCCCCATAATACGGACAGGAACTCTACGATATACGCCGCGATCTTCTTTCTTATCCGCAAGGACAAGAAAATGAATCTGCTTAATGATACGCTCACTCATCGGAACATTATCTTTTACAAGCTCGGTCACAAAATCAAACGCTTCTTTGTGCCCCACTGCCTCCATATGATCCTTTAACGGTTTCCGGTCAATGGTCAAACCGCGAAGCACCAAATCTGTTTCCCGCAAAGTCAGTGTATTTCCTTCAATGGCGTTCGAGTTGTAGGTATATTCTACGACAAACTCCTCTTTCAGTCTTTCTACTTCACCTTCCGTCAAAGGTCTTCTTCCGTCTAACTCTGCCTTCTTGCGGTCGATTTGTAACAAAAGGCTCTCCCTCGATCTATAACGTCCATCGGCAGGTTTCTTTGCATCTGCAGGAATTTTCCAGCTGCGTCCTTCCTGATACGCACCCGGAATCTTTCCCTCCGCACAAAGTACCCGAATTCTTCTGTCAGAAATACCCCATTTCTCAGAGGCCTGCTTTGCTGTCATGAACATCGACTATCCCTCCAATCCAATCGATAGTATATCACATTATCGGAATAATAGCAATGTTATCGGAACAATATTCATCAGATTATCGGAACAATATAACAAAAAGAATATTAGATTATCCTTCCATCTCTTCCAACTCGGTCTCCGTCTCCAGCATCCGCTCCAAAAGGCTCTCCTGAAGATGTTCTTCCGCATCCAGTGCCCCTTGCAATTCCATAAGCTTCTGATAATCCGATGCCAGTGCCGGGTCAGCCAACTGCAGTTTCAGTTCTGCAGCTTTCTCTTCGCTTTCCGCCAATTGCTTCTCGTACTTTTCCAGAAGCTTTACCAGACGGGACTTCACCTTGCCTGGATTATAATACTCTTTTTTATCGAATACATCCTGCAAGGTAGGTTTCGAACTCTTCTTACCATTCTCTCCGCCGTTTTTGTTCGAACCGGATGTGGTGGCGTTTGCAGTTCCCCGGTCCGCCTTTCCTGCGTTTTCACGTTTCTGTTTTTCTTCCAGATACTCCTCATAGCCACAACGATACTGGGTTACAGACTCCTTGCCAAACTCCAAAATCCCCGTGGCCACTTCCTTGACAAAATACCGGTCGTGAGACACAAAAAGAACCGTGCCTTCAAAGGTCCGCAACATCTGTTCCAGTGCCTGCTTTCCCATAATATCCATATGATTGGTAGGCTCGTCCA
>JAZNBY010000108.1:0-2074 GCA_045587325.1 Lachnospiraceae bacterium
AAGGGGGAGTTTTGTGAACGGAGAAAGAGATATGAGACGAGTTGGCAGGACAAACCTTCCTTATGTTACAATCACGCTCACGGCACTGAATGCGGTGGTGTTTTTGATAACGGATCTGGTGCTTCGGAACAGAGGACCGGAAGTGGCATATTATATGTCGCTCAACCCTTTTTTGGCATGGAACCGGGGAGAATACTGGAGGTTTATTACCTCCATGTTTTATCATTTCGGGATAGAACATCTGGCATCCAATCTGCTGATGCTGTATTTTACCGGAACCATATTGGAACAGACCTTTGGGCATATTCGTTTTTTGATTTTGTTTGTTGCATCCGGTCTTATGGGCGGAGCGGCCTCGGTGTTTTACAATAGTGTCATTGTGCCGGGAAATGCTACAAAGGTGTTTTGTGCGGGAGCCTCGGGGGCGGTATACGGACTAATCGGTGCGTATGTGGTAACCTTTTTCTTTCAGCGAAGGAGAGTGTCCGAAGGGGAGAAAACGAGAATCGCAGTGGCAGTGCTATTCCTGTTATTTGGCACTATATACGATACGGGAGTGGGACACGATGCCCATTTCGGGGGCTTTTTCGCTGGCGTGCTCATAGGTGTTCTATATTCGGTTTTAGAAAGAAACAAGCATCGGAGATGGTCCGATACAAGACAATAGATTACGGAGGTGGCAAATGAAGATTGCGGTTTATTACGGTGGCCGGGGAGTCATTGAAGACACAACCATCTATGTGGTAAACAAATTGGTTGAGGTATTAAACGAGTTGAATGTGCAGGTACGTCGGTACAATTTGTATGAACAGAAGAACGAAATTGCGGCGTTGTCCGGCACCATAAAGGAAGTAGACGGCGTGATTCTGGCGGTTCCGTTAGAGTGGTATGGCATCGGCGGCTATATGCAGCAGTTTTTGGATGCGTGCTGGCTGTATGCGGACAAGAAGAAGCTTCAGAATATGTACATGATGCCGGTGGTGGTGGCGGTGACCTGTGGGGAACGCCGGTCCGAGAGTGCGCTTCGTAATTCCTGGGAGCTTTTGGGCGGCAAAGTGGTAGAAGGTATTTGCACCTTTGTGGAGAACCAGGTAGAGTTTGAGACCAATACGGAATACGCAAAGATTATTGAGAACAAGGCAGAGAATTTTTATCGTGCCGTTTCCAGAAAAGAACTGCAGCTTCCGAGCGGAAACAGTCTGATTAAAAAGAATATGGCAACATCGCCGATTCCACTGACTCCGCAGGAGAGCGAGGATTTGTCCAAGTATGTGTCTGATGACAAGTATGTCAGACGCCAGAAGGAGGACATTGAGGAGCTTTCCCAGATGTTTAAAGGAATGTTTGAAAAGAGCAGTGCCGGAATGGACCCGAAGATGGAGTTTGTGGCGAATTTGCGAACCAATTTCCATGCGCCGGAAGAAAAACTGAATGTGTCCTATGCATTGCAGTTTGCGGATAATGACAGGACACTCTTTATAGAAGTAAAAGATGGAAGATTGTATTGCAGTTATCCGGACGAAGAGAAAGCTGCGGATGTGAACGCACGGTTGACCCGTGCCGTTATGGAACGGATTGTGGACGGCAGAGTGACCTTCCAGGGTGCGTTTATGTCCGGGGATGTCACAGCGAAGGGTGATTTTAAGTTACTCAGACAGTTTGATATGATGTTCCGGTTCCAGACGCTGGTATAGTGGAGGATAACCCGGAAGCGGATGCGCAATGGCCGCAGATGCGTCATAAAATAGAAGAAACGACGGAGGTATGAACTAAGATGGACAATTGTATTTTTTGTAAGATTTTAAGAAACGAGATACCGTCTTCTACGGTATATGAGGATGATAACTTCCGTGCAATCATGGATATCGGTCCGATTGCAAAGGGACACGTGATCTTGCTTGCCAAGGAACATGCGGCAAATCTGCTTGAAGCAGGGGAGGACCTTCTGGCGGCAGCGATGCCGGCTACAAAGAAGGTAGCAATTGCAGTAAAGAAGACGGTAGGTTGTGACGGAATCAATGTACTACAGAACAACGGGGAAGCAGCGGGACAGACGGTGAATCACCTTCACTTC
>JAZNBY010000109.1:0-5598 GCA_045587325.1 Lachnospiraceae bacterium
CCGGCTCGAAATAACAACCGTTTGCAATAATGCGCTCCTTCGCCCTGTTAAGCCTATCCTCCACATAAGACACCTTCCAAGACCAATCCGCAGGAATATCCTCTAACGTTAGCGCTGACACCCTATTTTGGATCTCTACTACCGTTTTCGCAATCTCCCGTTTTTCTTCATCAGTCAGCTTTGTATATACAAGACCGATATCCTGCCCCTCAAAGTAAGTTAAAATCAAGTATTCATAACCTTCAAACGTACCCTTTCCAAGCACTCTCGGCACCGGGATATCAATAATCTCAAGCTTCTCCAGCCAGTAAATCGTGTCCTTATATGCTCCTATCTCCTCGCTGCAACGTACTACGACTTTTCTATCCGCAAGTTCTACGATATAAACATAGTTTCCATGACCTACGGTGCAACGGATTATGTTCTTTGGTTGCTCTCCAAGACGGTCCAGACAAAGTTTTGTTATCTTTTCTTCGTTCAATTAAACTTTACACTCCTTCATTTCATAAAGCTAAAGCAGCATGCTCCTTTCAAAGCATACCGCTTTAGCTACCTGCCTTTTTACTTCTTCTTTCTCTTCATTGCAAAGCCGAGTCCTGCTCCGCCAATAAGTACAACCGCTACAACTGCGATAATAATAATCATCATTTCTGTATTATCGTTTGACTCCTTCTCTTTCACGGAAGTCTCTGCATCCTCAGATTCCGGCGATGTCTGGGTCGGTGCCAGTGTCGGCTCAAGTGTCTGTGTCGGTTCCGGTATCGGCTCTGATGTCGATGCCGGCTCTTTCGTCGGTTCCGGTGTTGCCGTCGGTACAGGCGTTGCAGTCGGTACAGGCGTTGCAGTCGGTGCCGGTGTCGCCGTTGATTCCGGCGCTTCCGTTGGTACAGGCGTTGCAGTCGGTGCCGGTGTCGCTGTTAACTTCGGAGCCGCGGTCGGCTTTGGGGTGGCCGTTGGGTTCGGGACCGCGGTCGGCTTTGGTGCTTCTGTTGGCTTCAGTGCAAGCATATCTACCCAAGTAACACTTCCATCATTTGCAAGTCGATTCATTGCTTCTTTTGTCCAGGCACCACGATCTCCCCAATAATATGCAGTTCCGAAAAACTGATGTAGCGGCACATCCCCCGATGTAGCCGGCGGTGCTCCTTCAAAGAAAACCTTTTCCAATCCATTCCAACCAAACGCAATACTTTCCATCTTGGTTATCCACTTCGGAATTGTAACTTCCTTTAAAGAAGTACATTCAGCAAATGCCAATTCACAAATGGTTGTCACCCCTTCTGAAAACGCAACAGATTCCAACCCTGTACATCCATAAAACATACCCCTACCCACTGTCTTCAATACACTAGGAATTGTAACCTTTTTTAATCCGTTACAACAAGTGAAAACATATTCTCCTACACTCACAGAGTCACATTCCCACACAATATCCCTTAAGCTAACACAATATGCAAAAGCCCTATTACCAATTTTCTTTACATTCTTTCCCAATGTAAGTTTTTCAAGGCAGCGATTTTCAACAAACATCTCATCTCCAATCTCCGCCGATGCATTATAAATCAATTCCCCTATATTACAAAATCTAAAACACAGGGTTCCTATTTCAGAAACACTTTTCGGTATGGTGAATGATACCATCTTTTTATACGTGAATGCACGCTCAAAAGCATAATCCCCAATCTTCTTTACAGTACTCGGAAGAACCAGTTTTTCCAGTCCGGAACATTCCATAAATGCCCCGTAACCGATTTCTTCGATTCCCTCATACATCACCACTTCTCGAAGATTTTCACTTCTCCAGAAGGTTTCTCTCTCAATCTTTTTCAGTTTTTTACCAAGCACTACACGTTCAAGACTGTAGCACATACGGAAGGCACCTTCACCAACGTACTCTACGCCTTCCGGAAGAATCATTTCTTTCAAGGTGTTACATCCTTCAAATGCAGATCTTCCCACGGAGGTAAGTCCCTTCGGCAGGGATACACTCTTTAACCGGTCGCAATATGTAAATGCTCTGTCCCCCAAGATGGTTACACTGTTCGGAATTACTACTTCCTCCAGTGCCGGACAATAGGAAAACGCATCCATTCCAATCTCCGTAAACCCTTCTGCCACAATCACCTTCTTAATGAATCCTTTCCATTCCTGCCAATACGGGAATTCTATTTTTCCTGTACCGGTTACTGTAAGCGTACCATCCTTAGTCAATATCCAGTGCTCGTCTCCAACACCGTACCCTTCCACTGCTACCTCACCATTCTTCGGAAGTTCTTTCCCATAAGAGGTAAAAGATACCGGATACTCTGCCCAGAATTCTTCCGTATGATACTGAGGATCCTCCCAGTGATGCGGTCCCAAAATCGTTCGAAACTCTGACAATCCGGTTAAAAAATGCCAATATTCTGTCTGCCCGGCATCATTAGTAGCATCCACACAATAATACTTCCCGTCCAATTTCACGATATTCCACTCATGATATCCTACCGTACCGGATATGATTCTGGTGTCAATGCCTGCCTCCATCATCATCCGGTATACAAGATCTCCATAACCATCACAAATAGCATATCCTGTCTTTAATGCCCAATACGCACTACCAACCTGATCGGCATGAGAATGATTCCATCTCGGATCATTAATTTCCAATGCATACGTTACATTATCACATATATAATCATAGATAGCATAAATTTTCTCATAATCCGTCATGGTATCAATCTTTAGTTCTTTAAAGATACGATGAATCTCTTCTGTAAGCCACTGCTCCTGCTCGGCATTGGAAGCATAATCCGGGAACCAGTTTGTTACCGCAATATAATGTATCATGCCATCATAAGTTTCTTCTTCCTGATAACCACCCGGCCATGCGCTCCGCAGGATATCTCCTTCCGTTGCCTTTCCTGTGAACTTACAAACTTCCGCAAAAAGGGCAGAGTGTGCTTCCCCTACCTGCAACTCTTTTTCCATCTCATAATAATAGCGAACCTCCATCCCAACATCCCTCGTTACCAGATGGTCTCTGATATACGTTGCTGCTTCTTCCAAAGAAAGATACACTACCCCATCCTTTATGAGATGCTTCTCTTCCTTGTACCAATCCGGCTTCTTGTGGCCGCAGGTGGTACATTTTCCCCCGGAATAAGTATGTAACACCTTTTCCTCTTCCAATCCGCAATCACATACTTTCCAGTGATATAATTCATCCTGTTCGATCGTAGTAAAACTATGTTTCAACTCCCTTTTATAACCACAAAAATAACACTCTTTATCCGTATCAGAGTAATAATAGTGTCTCTGGTAATCCCATACGTCCCCGCACTCGCACAACTTCCACGAATAGTTTGCATTATAACACTGGGTATCATAGTGATGTTCTACTACCCTGTATTCTGCACATACATTACACTTGTGGTCACATGCGTAATCATACACATGCTCTGTACATTCCGCCGCCCGGGCAACCTCTGCTTTTCCAAAGAACAACACTGCAAAAGCAACTGCTACCGCAACTACGAAAACCCTTCTCCATTTTTTCATTTGTTTTCCCTCCATAATACAAGCCTTCCATGTTCTTGCTTCATTTCCTTGCTAACAGGACATGTAACCCCGTGATATGCTTCCACTTTTTTAGTCTACCACATTAAAGGCAATGCTTCAACATCTTTTCCACATTCCGCATATCAAGCGGTTCCTCCGATGTTTCAAAGGTACATAAAAAAGTATCTCCCATGTGATACCCGTTTTCTGTATACTTTGCTATCTTTTTTACAGACCGCACACTATACATAGGATCATCCATCATCCCAAAATGTTCCAGATAGACTGTCTTTCGCTTTCTTCTATGTAACAACGCAAAATCAGGATACATCCGGCTCCCATCCGCCAGCTCCAGTTCCGGCTCATACACATAGGGAATCCCTGCATGAAACAGCCAATCCGCAAGAATCTTCTCAGATTTTGACCTTACACATTCCCCTGCTTCTGTATACAGTTCCACCTCTTTGGGAAACTCATTTGTATTTCCCCTCATGCGTTCTCGCCAAGATTGTTCAAACATTTCATCTGTCTCAAGTATCGGGCATATAAGGTCCTTTCTTTCTTCTGATAAACTCTCATACACTGCTTCTATATCCGTCTCTTTGTCCAACGACAGAAATTTTCCCAGCATATCTATTCGTTTGTTAAGACACTCAGTTACATCCATGTCATATTGCTTTTGGGCAAGTTTTTGTACTAATCTCATTTCCTTTTTGGATAAGTATCTCAAACATCGACCTTTATTCTCTTCCTCACTCTGATAATGATAATATTGCGGATATCTCCCCTTTGACTTCATAATTCGAAGACTGCCTTCCGGCACCATCTTGTTTTCTTTTTTCAATTTCTTTAAAAGTTTCTCTAACATTTCCTTTTCTTGTTGTAATTCAAACCTGTATTCCATATTTTTCCCCATGTTTATAGCCTCCTCTTTGCTTTCTCTAACTATGACTCTAGCCTTTTTTCCTTTCTTCTGCACTTTTTACCATCGTACTACTTATTTCTTTATCACTAATGGTACAATAACAATCCACCCAAAATCATTTTACGATTTAATTGTATAATTCCTTCTCCTCAATGGTACTCTTCTAGATCCCCCTTTCTTTGTTTACCATCCATTTCTTCCTTTCTCTAATTCCAATGGCACTCTGTCGAAGCCCTCCTTTCTCACTTACCATTTAATATTTTGTTTTTTCATCTCCAATGGTAGTCTCTCCAATTAACCCGAGATATCTTACCATCGTTATTTCACATTCCGAACTTTCAATGGTAATTTCCCCAAGTCACCTCAGAATTCTTACCTTCGTTTTTCCACCTCCCGAACTTCCAATGGTAATTTCCCCAAGTCACCTCTGAATTCTTACCTTCGTCATTTCACATCCCAAACTTTCAATGGTAACCTCCTAGATCACCTCAAAATTCTTACCTTTTGATTTCCCATTTTCTCAATCTCAATGGTGATCTATCTTCCCAAACATATCTTAACAATAACTACTACTTGACCTTCTTTTCAATGGATATCTCTGTCCGAACATGGACAAATAATCAGAATTTCAATCTAAAGAATTAATAGAATCCCCAAACACCCTATACAATATCTTAGTTGTCGCCACATGTTCTTAGAACATGCAGCGACAACAGGTATTACAAAAACTTCAAACCACTACGAATTACTTCACTTCAACAACCCAGCCCTTAGTCTCCTTAATCTTACCAAGCTGGATACCGGTAATGGTATCATATAACTTCTGGCTGTACTCACCGATGGAACCGTCCTTAATCTGCATTACGCGGTCACCGAAGCGAAGTGCACCTACCGGAGAAATAACCGCTGCGGTACCGGTACCGAATACTTCTTCCAAGGTACCTGCTTCGTATGCATCTACAAGTTCCTGTGCGGAAACCTTGCGCTCCTCAACAGGAAGTCCCCACTCCTTGCAAAGCTCAATTACAGAATTTCTGGTGATACCCGGTAAAATACTGCCGTTTAACATCGGAGTTACGATGGTGCCGTTAATCTTGAAGAAAATGTTCATTGCACCTACTTCTTCGATGTAC
>JAZNBY010000110.1:0-7699 GCA_045587325.1 Lachnospiraceae bacterium
AAAGAGAACCAGGTTAAACAACGAAATTGCAGAAATAGAAGGCATTGAACAGTTAGAGGATGTGTACGAGGTCAGCAAGGAGTCTGTACGAATCATGACGGAAACGGACGCCCTTACCTTCAGTGAGGCAGAGCAGTTAAATGAGATTATCACAGCGTTAGAACATGCCCTTCCGAAGCGAGCACTTGTACATTCTATTACCGTAGACGGAGAAACCATAGCGGTCAGCCTTACTACCATGTCGAAGGAAGAGGCGGCAAAGACACAGATGCAGATTAAGGAGATCCCGTATTTCCAGAGCGTGTCCACTTCCGGTATTGTAGAAAAGGTGGATGAAGCAACCAAGCGTACGGAGACAGCATTTACGGTAACCTGTGTCCTACAGAAGTATGAGCCGGTGGCAGAAACGGAAGAACCGGTAGAAACGGAGGAATAAAAGGATGGAAAACAAAAAGAGCAGTAATGATATTAAAGTCTTCTTTCTGGTGTTTGTATTAGTTATTCTTGCCGCAGTACTTGCATACTTCTATTTGTACATGCCGTTAACGGAAGACCGGAACGATTTGCTGAAGGAAAATCATGCCTTGGAAACAAGACTGATTACGTTAAAGAATTTGACCCAGGAGGAGCCGACTTTCGTAAAGGGAATTACAGAGTCCAACAAAGCAATGGAGTCGGTTCTCAATAAGTACAGTGCAGGAAATACTCCGGAGAAGAGTATTATGATGACGGCCCGTATGGAGGAAGAGGTTAAGATTCATTTCCCGGATTTGAGTTTTACCCAACCGAGTGTTGTGTCTTCCGTACAGATGCCTGTGGTAACGAAAAATGAATCCGGTGAGTACAGTACTACGTATTATGATGTTAATTTGTTGAAAGAAACCCTGACCACCAGCTATGTATGTACCTATGAGCAGCTGAAGAAAATGATTGACTTCATTAACGGATATCCGGAGCGAATGAATATCCAGTCCATTACCATTGCGTACGACAGCGAGACAAAGGGCTTGAAGGGGAGTCTGACCATTAACCTGTTTGCGGTTACGGGAACCGACAAATCCTACCTGCCGCCGGAGATTAAGGCATTGCGTTTCGGTAAGGAAAATGTTTTCGGAGAGTAAAGATAGTAAACGGAGGCGAGCATGTTGAAAAAAAATAAGAATAATGATGGTATGTCCTTGATAGAAGTAATTGTCAGCATGCTTGTTTTGTCGATTGCAGTGGTGGCGGTTACCATGTCATTTACCGCGGCTACCAAAATAAATACAAAGTCGAAGCAACAGCAAAGTGTGGCAGCTCTGATGGAAAATCTGACGGAATACGCAGAGGCCGGTGGGACGAAGTACCAAGAGTGGTTTGGTGTTGCGGCAGCGAACTATTCCTTTACGGATGTAGACGATAAGAAAACAGAACTCTTAAAGGGAGTCGGTCAGGGGCTTTATCTGTATGATGTGAGGGTAACTACCGACCGGAGTCCGGATGAGTATGACACAGCCATGTTGAATGATTTTGGTCTTATCCAGTTTGGCGGAAGCGGAAGTAATTCTATCTTGATTGATGCCAGTCTAAGCAGTAATGATCTCAACGGAAACAGCGTAAGCGATTATGACGAAAGTGCCTTTGAGTACTTCTCTGTTATGCATTCCGGTACGGTGACGGAACATAATATGATAGAAGAACAGATAAAGCTGGAGACTCCTGGCTATACCATGGACTTATGGGATGAGATAGAGGCGGACCGGATTCCGGAGTATATTGACCGGGAACTTCAGCTTGTTGTGAAAACACCGTCCACGGGGAAGATGCAGTTGTTTGCGAATTTCGTGTATATGCTGGATGCATCGGTACAGTTGCCGGCAGGTGTAGAGCGAACCATGGAAGTGCCGGTGTATGTTTCCGAAGTGTATGATGTAGCATCCAATGAGAGTGAGGATGCAAGAAGGCTGAATCAGATTTATATATTGTATTCTCCGAGTGTGGACGGAGAGGCTACCTACGGATACGGGAAGGACATTCGTCTGTGGGATGCGGCAAAGGCGTTAAAGGCGAATATCTTTATTGCAAATCAGACGGTGGGAAGCGAAAATACCGACATCAATACTGCCATCGGAATGGGTAGCCTGGCGAACCGGGCGGGAGCAGCTAATAAGGTTACCGTGTCCTTTAAGGACCCGTCAGATAATATGTACAAAGACCCTAAGGGAGGGGAAGTACATTGCTCCTGTAAAATCGAACTGGACAAATCTTCCGCGCAGGTTAGCTATAAGGAGAATTCTCTGGTGGCTACGGGAGAAGGAGCACGTATTGCAACCATCACTGTAGAGATATTGAAACCATCAACGGATACGGTACTTGCCAGTAAGAAGATCACACATTTGCAGTAATGCGGATTTGGAGGAATAGGGATATGATAGAAAAAAGAGTTCGGAAAAATAACAGAGGCGATTCTTTGATTCTTGTCATCGGATGTATTGCCCTGCTTTCCATTGTCGGTATTGTTCTTCTTGCCAAGTCATTGGATAACCGGAATATGAAGCTGGCAGAGGAACAGGCACAGGCTTCGTTTCTCGGTGCGGAGAGCGGATCTGCGGAAATGATTGCTATAATGGATGCAGTGTCCCACGAGGTGGTAGAGGATGCTTTCTCGGATATGTTGGTAGAGTACTCTTTGTCTGATTCAAACGATGACAGAAAGGTAAGATATAGTCAGTTTTTCAGTAAGAAGGTAAAAGAGAAGCTGACAGCAGATGAATTACAGGATCAGTTGGAGGATGCCTTAGGGGGAGAAGAGATTACAGATTTAACGGTAGAATGCGGTGCGGTGGATATTGAAGATTCCTCCGACCCGGATTATACAGATGTCATTCGAATCAATGATGTTACATTTAAATATACTGTTGCAGGAAGCCAGACTACCATCAAGACAGATATTTGTATCCGGGCACAGATTCCGGATGTAGAATCGGGCTTTAATACCGGAATCAGCTGTGATTTCCTGGACTTTGGTATTATTTCGGACGGGGATGTGACGATTGCCACGACGGACGATTTAAACATGACGGGTAATCTTTACGTAGGCGGGTCGTTAACAACCATCGGAAATAACGTGGCTACAAAGATTAATAAGGCAGTAAAACTGCTTGTAAAGGATAAGATAGTCGTGGAACCGGGTGCACAGCTTTGGGTTAACTCTGACGGGCTGACCTTCCAGAGCGGACAGGGCATTTGGGCAGGAGGTATTGCGGTAAACGGCGGTATCGTCAATACAAACGGTGTGAATGTTTATGTAACGGACGATTTATCGGTACAGGGTACGGATACCAGCGTCGTGATGCAGGGAGCCGGTGCGGAATATGTAGGCTTCAGCGGAGGAAAGGGTTCCCTTTCGAATCACGAACAAAGCAGTGCGATTACCATCAACGATTCAGATAATCTGACGCTGGATTTGAGCGGACTGGGAAGTTTGTTCATTAACGGTTGTTCCTATATTTGCGAAGGAAACAGTAAATGGGGAACCATGGTAGATGGTTCATTAACGGCAGCGGAAGGTATTTTACAGGGTGAGTCCATCGCTTATAAGGATATGCAGGCTATGTATCTGTATCCGGGTGATTGTCTGCCGCAGGGGCACAATCCGATTATCGGAGATAATGTGACCATAGGGGCAGTGAATACGTTGTATGCATTTACAGGCCCGAGCGGTACGGAAGTATTGAATCTGGCTGACTATGTAGATCCGGCCAATCCTTATGTGACCAGAACGGCGCGGCTTGACGGTGGTGCTACCATGGCTACTTATGTTTACTTGAATTTTGAAAGTAAGGCAAAGGCGGCACAGTTTACAAGAGATTATATGGCAACTTCAAAGGGAGATGCGATTAAGTCCCAGATATCAAATCTGGGTATTGGAAGTAAGATTGTGCTTCCGACCGAAACCTATACGCTGGCAAATGCCCTTTCCTATAAGGACTGGGTGGTAAGTATGATGCCGGCGGCAAGTTCCTCGAAGCTGCCGATGTTGAATTCCACCTGTTTGCTGGCAAAGCAGAGATATCGCGGATTGTTCTCTTCGCTTCGCCCGGAGGCAGGAGTACATGTGGCAGATTCGTATCGGATGGTAAGAGACGGAATCCTGAAATCCGATGCATTCAACAGTTTACCGGTAAACGGCGAAGATGAATTGACAATGGTAGACCCGGATTACAGTGCGAAAACCTATGAGTTTTATGTATATAACGGGGATTTGACCATATCCAGCAATGCGGATGTAGAGAAGTATCTTAACATAAACGGTATTTTAATTGTAAACGGAGATTTGACCATAGCGGCATCCCCGACCATTATTGACGGACTGGTTTTGGCAACAGGAAAAACAACACTGGCAGCAGGAGCAACCGTTACCGCAAATAAAAGAGCGGTTGAGGTACTGCTTACCAATCCGAATGTAGCGAAATATTTCCGAGTATACGGAGAGCATGGCGGAGACGGATATCTGTCCTCGGAATCCGTGGATATTTCTTTTGAGAATTGGCAGAAAAACTAGCATTTAGGGACAGAATGGAGACGACAGTATGCAGGAAGGAAGAAAAAAACTGAATCAGGCCGGCATGTCACTGGTGGAATTGATTGTAGTGATTTTGATTATCGGTATCCTTGCTGTGGGAAGTGCAGTCGGGATTAGTTTTGCCAGTCAGATGAACTCCACCAGTGCCGCAGAGAAGTTATCCTCTTTGCTGGAGCGGACAAGGATGTATACCATATCCGCGGATGAGCCGGTAAAGCTGGTTATTTCAAAGGAAGATGGTCATTATTACGGCATAATAATGAAGGGTTCCACTGAGGTGGACAAAGTGAGTCTGGGATCCGATGCTCTTACTGTAACAATAAAAGAAGAAGGGGAAGAGGATATCACGGTAGCGACGGGAGAATCCTATGAGTTTTCCTATAAGAAGTCAAACGGTGCGTTTTCGGACGTGTGTACTTATTCATCCGTCGTAATAAGCGGCGGTTCCAAGACAAGAACGGTTCAGCTGGTACATGAAACCGGACGTTGTTATCTGAAATAGGAGGGTGAGGAATGAAGAAGAAAAGAAAAAAACTGCATCGCTCCAATGAAGGATTTACACTGGTAGAAATAATTGTTACCATGTTGATTTCATCTATTGTGACGATGGCGGTGGCAGGCTTTTTGTCCATGGGAGTGCAGTATTACCGCAGAACAAATGCAGAAACTGCATTGCAAACCGAGTCTCAGGTGGCAGAGTTGTTTTTGACGGAGTTGTTACAGGAATCCCAGGACTACAAGGTGCTTGATTCCACAAAGTATCCGGCAGGTGTAACTTGTGCGCTGGAGGTAAAACGAGAGGATATGTTTTATTTAACCGTGAAAACGGGAAGTACACTTTTGTTTGCCAAGTTAGATGATCCGGCGGCTGCGGATGATGCGAAGATTAATGAAGTGTTGGGAAAAGGAATGGAAAAGGCTTTTTTAGCTAAGCATGTCGCAAGTTTTTCGGTAAGTCCGTTAGAACGGAAGGATGCCTTTTCCTTAAATAACGGATTGGTAAATTTAGGACTGGGATTTTCCGTGGATGGGAAAACATATGTTGGGGATGCAACGGTTGCGTTACGTAATGCGGTGAGAAATTAGAGGAGGTATGAGCATGAGCCAAAAGTTAAGAAAAATTTTGAATAGCGTATTGTTTGTGCTTGTATTTGGTGCGGCATGCATATTTATCCATAGCCACGTGTATGCGGAGGGGGGTAATCCGGAGGATGCGCCGGTGGGTCTGCCGAATTATTTTGTAGATAAATACGGAAAGATTATCGTGCCGGAGGAGCCGGATGCAGATGATGCCAGAGAGACCCGCGGCACGGAAGGGAATCCGTATTTTATTCTGGAGATTGTACCTTACGACGGCATGGCAGAATTCGGCTATCAGATTGCAGGATGTGAGCCGATTGACGTAGATGCAGCAGCGCGAGACGGAGTTTACATACCGGGTCAGAGCACCTATTATACCACAAAAAGTGGTGAAGTATTCCGGTTCTGGCCGGAAGAGAAGCCGTTCACATTCCCGGGCAATCAGACGGATACCATGAATCAGTATGGTACCATGACCTATGTGGAAGATGGCAGCGGTCAGTACAATTTAAGTGAGCCTTTGGAAGTGGGACAGGACGCAACAAAGGCGGAATATGTTGCTGTGGAAGAAGGAGAGAGCGGAGATTTCTTATGGGAGCCGCTTTCCGCAGAACAGTGCTATTCCATGATAGGTGGCGACAATGATGCATATGAGGGAGAGTTTACGGATGAGGTAACACCGGGGACTTCTTTCAAGATGTTTTTTGAGGATGTAGAGTATATTTACGGAACAGGAAACAAAGTAACTCACAAGAACACGTTTTTACGGGAAAGTGTGGGTCTTGCTTATGAGTTTGATTCCGACGGAATTCGACATAAGATTACGGATGAAACCGTAATTACCAATAGAATAGAAAATTATAAAATAGTAGTGTATACCGTAACACCGGAGGATTTAAACATAAATCCGGCGCTGGTGGACCGTGCGGATTTGATTGTAATTTCTTCTAAGGCAAAAAGCCTGCCGACATCGGAAGGATGTCCGAACGGCATTTATACGGAAAAGCAGGCCGGGGATGCAGATATTTTAGGTGCTGACGATAAGGTGCTGCCTAAGTATACGTACATTCCGTATTTGAAAAAGCATTTATTCGGTTATGAAGAAAAGGATCCGACGAAACAGTATGCAAGAAAGGAAAATAAGCCGGGGGCTACCTTTAAGACGAATTTGCTGGATTGGAGCATTGTCTTAAAGATTTTTGAGCGTGCTACAGATCAGGAGCATATGTGTCCGATTGTATCGGATCTCGGTATTTACCAGAGTACCTATAACGATACTGCCAGTGGATTGGTAAAGAATGTTAAGCTTAAGATGAAGTTTGGAGATAACTCTGTGAAGGAAGGTTCTGCAAAGCCGGCAACACAGGACAATATGACGAAGTTGTTCCTGATGCTGTATCAGATGGAGAACCCTGTATTCGAGCTTCTTTACGGAGATCCGAATGACGCATCGAATGCCCTGTTTTCTTCCGTGAATATGGAAACTACCTCCGGTGCAAAGATAAAGAAAAAAGACGGCACTTATTTAACTACAGGTGTGTTTAATTATGATAACGGACGTTCCAATTCACAGAAGGGTTCCCAGGATTCCAGAGTGTACTGGAATGATTTGACACTTCTTCCGTGGCATTTGATGCCGAATTCCACCGGGTACAATAATGTAGGTACCTATGGTGCAATTATGGCGGCATATGGTATTACCGTGGAGAGTGGCGGATACAATATGACATCCGGAGATGCACAGAATAGTATTCGTAACGGTCTTATGGTGTATTTCGGTGACGAGAAGTTGACCACCAAGCTGACCGAGAACAGTGAAGTGAAAAATAATATGTTCGGTGCACAGGTGTATGAGTATTTTGATGCGATTAACGGACCGGAAGAAGGACCGCCGGCATCGGTAACCACGGCAGAGTGCCTGGCCTATTTGATTGGCGGTGTAAATTGGGGACCGAGTCCGGCATACGGTACAAGGGTGTATAAGATTTTGGAGTTGCAGCCGTCTTCTATTTATGAGACGGAGACAAATCCGTTGTTCTGGAAGCTGTTGATTGC
>JAZNBY010000111.1:0-30944 GCA_045587325.1 Lachnospiraceae bacterium
CCCGGCAAGCAAATACCATTCGTCACTGGCATGAATCATCCGGGTTCCATAGTGTTTCTGTATGATATCCTGCCATTTCTTAATGATTCCGATAATCTCTACCGCATCATCTTTTGTAAAAGGTTCTACCTGCGCCAAACCGTCACGGAACTTGGTCATCCCCATCGGTACAACAGAAACACTCTGCATAAGCGGTAAATACGCCGTCAAATCGTGAATGGTGCGTTCCAGTTCCTCTCCGTCATTGTACCCCTTACAAAGCACAATCTGCCCATTCATCTCCAGTCCCGCATCATAGAAACGTTTGATTTTGTCAAGAGCCTCTCCCGCAAAGCGGTTATTAAGCATCTTGCAGCGAAGCGACCGATTCGTCGTATGGACAGAAATATTTATCGGAGACAGCTTATAAAACAAAATCCGTTCCATATCTTCTTCCGACAAATTTGTTAACGTAATATAGTTTCCCTGTAAAAAGGATAATCTTGCATCGTCGTCCTTAAAATAGAGCGTGTCCCTCATCCCCGGTGGCATTTGATCAATAAAGCAAAAGATACACTTATTCCGGCAGGAACGATACTCATCCATGAGTCCGTCCTCAAATACCAATCCTAAGTCATCGTAAGCATCCTTCTCAATTTCAAGCTCCCATTCTTCTCCGTCCGACTTCCGGATAAGAAGTACAATCTCCTCATCCTCGGACAAATACCGGTAATCGAACACATCCTTAATCGGCTGCTCATTAATGGAAACCAGCACATCCCCGCCTTCAATTTCCAGCTCTTCGGCAATACTGCCCGGAAGTACTTCTTTTATTGTATGTTCTTGTAGTTTCTTCATAGTTGCCTCTTTCTCTTTGTCAAAACTGCAAATTTTCTTATTATTCCTCTGCTAACATCAGGAAACCGGCCAAACTTCCTCTGTCGTTTCCTGCCACTCTGTGAGAAAATAATACATCGGAATGACATTTGGTACAAACGCCTCCGATAACAATATGCTCCGGCTTTACTCCGGCCTGTTCCAAAATAATGCGATTCACCTGCCACAAATCCAACTGACAGGTTCCGTCCTGCTTCTGCTCCTCTGTCTGGGCGGTCGCCTCCGGGAACTCCTTCATAAAAAGATGCGCCACCTCACCACCTACTGTATAACAGTCTCTGCAGATCGATACTCCGATATAGCATTCCATATCCTCCGGTTTGCTGCCAAATTCTTTCCCCATAGCCTGCACCGTCTTTTCTGCAATCCGCCCGATTGTACCTCTCCAGCCGGCATGAGCCGTACCGATAGCCTTTGCCACAGGGTCATAGAAAAACACCGGAACGCAATCCGCACCGAATACCGCCAGGGCCACCCCCGGTTCGTTGGTAATCTGGGCATCCACGCAATCATAATCCCGAGGTTTCACAATCCCTTTGCCGCAATCCGCCTTGGTAGCTCTCCTCACTACGACATCATGTACCTGGTCCGGTAATACCACCTGTTCCTTCGCAAAACCCATGGCGTTACAAAGCCTGTCATAATTTATAAGAACGTTTTCATCGGCATCCCCCCGACCGAAGCCAAGGTTCATGCTTGAAAAGCATCCTGTACTGACGCCGCCTACTCTTGTAGAACAGCCATGTTTTATGCCCGGATGTGCCGCCAGACGCTTAAAATATAAAAACGGAACTTCTGTCCCTGAAACTGCCATTTCCTTCGTGGAAAGAGATTCTAACTCTATGTTCATAGTTCCACTCCTATTCGATTACTTTCAAATATTTATCATTCCAAAGCTGCGCCTCAATAAAAACAGCCTGTTTATCAGTTTGCTCCAGCATCTTATTGACATCGTTATCAAATAATTCCAATTGTTTCAACACATCTTTTTTTGTAAACATTTTATGAAGTTTCTCCATATAATACAATGCCATACTGTCACCAAAGGTAAAACTGATATCGCAATCATCTATCTCGTCCAGATTCAATCGTATCTCCAGATATTCTCCATAATTACCGGACATTTCCTCCGAGGACTGCAACGTAAAGTATAGCGGATGCTTTACGTTAGGCTTTCCACCCTGTTTTCGAAATTTTTCATAAAGCCATTGTTCCGCTTTTTTTCTATTCTCATAATATTGTACAAAATCGGCACCAAATCTTCTGTGAGCTTTACAAGCACTACTGCCATGTAACAGTTCTGCCAGCTTTTTTGCTTCTTCCAAAGGAAGGTCTGTGATACTTTTAAACGGTTCACTGTCTCTATGACGATAATTTACCAAATACAATTGCACCCTTGCACTCTCCTTTATTTGAATCACAAGCAAAAAGCATTTTCAATCATTCGTATTTCCGTTTCTGTCACCCCCGCCACATCAAACCGACATGGAGTATCAAAAGAGATCCTATTCTTATACAGATAATACTGTGCCGCCGCAATAATTTTTTTCTGCTTCCGATAGTCTACTGCTTCCTCCGGCGCTCCAAACCGCCCATCTGCACGGTATTTCACCTCGACGAACACCAGATAACCATCCTTTCTCACGATTAAATCAATCTCGCCGTGCTTTGTATAAAAATTTCTGGCAAGAATCTCATATCCTTGCTCTTGTAAATACTTCTGCACCTTTGTCTCCTGCTCGGTTCCGACGCGGCGACGGTTCCATACAGTGCTTTTACTCTCCATACCCTTATTTTCTGTCATTGCTCCTCCCGACACTCCGACTACAAGTCTTTACAACGACTCCTTTACCTTCCCCTTAATCTTATCTACCTTATCCACAAACAACAACACTTCTGCAACTACCTCGTAAAGTTCCGGCGGTATAGCGTCGCCGATTTCAAGTTTGGATAATGTCCCTGCCAGTTTATCATCCTTATGAAGTGGCACATTTTCCTCTACCGCACGTTCAATAATCCTCTCCGCCAAATGCCCTCGACCGGATGCAACAATCTTCGGTGCCTCCTCGGAAGGCTCGTATTCCAACGCAACCGCTATTTTACTCTTTTGCTCTTCCAAAACGGCACCTCCCTTCACTACTATAAGCATAACAAATAAACAATGCTATGTCAAAACATTTGTCATGACATAGCATTCTTCTTACTTATCGTTTTCTCCCATTATTCCTTTAATAAAACTCCGTCTGTGAATCGGACACGGTCCGTCCTTACGCAGTTTCTCCATATGCTCCGCAGAACCATAACCCTTATTCCCGGCAAAGCCGTAGCCCGGATATACTTTATCAAACTCTACCATCATCCGGTCCCTGGTCACCTTTGCAATGACACTTGCTGCCGCTATGGACAGGCTCTTGGCATCGCCTTTGATAATCGGCACCTGTTTTACGTTTTTCCCGCCAAACAACTCATTGACTCCCGGAATGGTCACCGCATCATTCAGAAGCACATCAGGTGCGCCACAAGTCTCTGCCATTTTCTGTATTGCCTCCCGCATAGCCCGGAACGTAGCCTGTAAGATGTTAATATCGTCAATGACTATATGGGACACACAGCCGATACCATAGGCTACTGCCTTCTCAAGAATCTCCGGAAACAATTCTTCTCTTTTTTTCTCGGACAACTGCTTGGAATCGTTCAAATACAAAATCCGGCAATCCTTCGGCAGTACCACGCAGGCTGCTACTACCGGTCCCGCAAGAGGACCTCTTCCTACCTCGTCGATACCGCAGACTACATTATAATCACCGTATTCCCGCTCATAAGCAAGCATTCCGTCCACTCTGGCGCATTCCGCCAGGAACTTTTCTTTCCGCTTTCTTGCCTGTTCAATAAGTTTCACAACACCACTTCGGGTGTCGTCGGCATATAATGCGATTACTGCTTCTAATTCTTCCGGAGAAGCAGTTGCCAGTGTTTCTTTGATTATATCCATCTTTTCAGCCATAAATCTATCCTCATCTTTCGTGAACCCAATTCACAAAATCATCCGACCTCACAAATCAATTTGCCGGACAAACCTACGCTTCTTCTGTCATAGCCTCAGAACCGTCTGCCTCTTTCGCATTCGCCTTCGGTTCTTCTTTCTCTACCCGTTCCAGCGTAATCCGGCCGATCTTCCCGGCACGGTAATCATCCATCACAATGCCCGATGCACGCTCGATATCTGCCTCACCGCCTTTTTTAAGACATCCTCTCTTTTTTGCCACACGTTCCAGTGCTTCAAAACCATCCGCACACTCTTCGATACCATACTTTGCGTTTACCACGCCCGGATACTCTTCGTATAAATAGGAAAGCAACGTCATGGCTAATTCTCTGATATCAAGAATATCTTCATTAATCGATCCAATCCACGCAATCCGCAGACCCACCTTCTGGTCCTCAAACTTCGGCCACAAAATACCCGGCGTATCCAAAAGCTCCAGTTCCTTGTTCAAACGAATCCACTGCTTGCCCTTGGTTACACCCGGTTTATTTCCTACCAGCGTAACGCTCTTTCCTGCAAAGGAATTGATAAACGTAGACTTTCCCACATTCGGAATCCCGACAATCATTGCCCGAAGGGGTCTGCCGATGATGCCACGTTTTAAATCCCGCTCCCGCTTCTCCTTACAGGCTTCCTTCACCACGTTCAGCACATTCTTCACGCCGTTCCCGGCCTTGGAATTCACTGTCAATACATAATATCCCTTTTTCTCATAATAAGCCTTATATTCCTTTGTACGGACTTCATCTGCCAAATCTGCCTTGTTCAGCAACAGCACCCGTGGCTTGTTGCCTGCAAACTTTTCTATGTCCGGATTCTTTGAACTGTACGGAATACGTGCATCCACCAATTCAATTATAACATCCACCAGCTTAAGTTCATCCTGAATCTGGCGTTTTGCTTTGCTCATATGTCCCGGATACCATTGATACTGCATACTTTACCTCGCTTTATGCTCAAACTGCATGTTATTTCTTCTTTAAATTCAACTTGGAAACAAAATTAAACGGGTCTAAAGTCAACCATGCCTTTCCTATAATCTGTTCCCTTGTAACATTTCCTATATTGGCAAAACGACTGTCTTCGCTCTTATTCCGATTATCTCCCAGTACAAAATACTCATCCGCATCCAATGTGACAGGGTCTGTTGCCAAACCGGACAAATGCATATCAGGCAAATCTCTCACGACTTCCTTAAGAGGTTCGTTATCGATGTACACCTTGCCGTTAATGATCTGTACCGTCTCCCCCGGAAGGCCGATTACGCGCATCACATAGTAATAATCATGCTCTGCTCCTTCTTGTTCAAACACAACCACATCAAACCGCTTCGGATCGCTCCACAAATAAGACAAACGGCTGACCATAATCGGAGTGTCTTCCTTTAATGTCGGTGCCATGGAATCATTGGGTACCGTTGTGCGCTCCATAGTTCCCTTTATGAGAAGAAACGCCAATGCTATTACCGCAACGATTTCCAAAACAAACAATGCAATATGAAGGATTTTCTTTTTCAATTTTTTCTTTTTGCGGCTATCGCTCAAATCAAAATCATATCCTGCCATAATATCCTCCGGTTCCTATGTGATAGGAAATCACAAAATTACCTATCATACGTAGAAAGGGACAATATACATTGTCCCTTTCGATTCCTTATTTTACAAGTTCTTTTACTTTTGCCTTCTTACCAACTCTGTCACGTAAGTAGTTGAGCTTTGCTCTACGAACCTTACCACGACGGATTACTTCGATCTTCTCAACAATCGGAGAATGCAACGGCCAAGTCTTCTCAACACCAACACCGTTAGAACTCTTTCTTACGGTAAAGGTCTCTCTTGCGCCACCGTTCTGTCTCTTTAAAACAGTTCCCTCGAAAATCTGGATACGTTCACGGTTACCCTCTTTTACCTTTGCGTGTACACGTACGGTATCACCTACATTAAATTCGGTAACCTCAGCCTTTAACTGAGCTGCTTCAATGTTCTTAATAATGTCGTTCATGTTGCGACCTCCTTATAAATGTAGACATTCTTACTACCGACTGCCGGTACAGCGGAACATCTCGTCTCACAATCGAAGATTATACCATATAACATTTAGAAATGCAAGCACTATTTTCATTTTTATACAATAATATAAATATAGGCTGCAGGTCAATCTTACGTAACCCACAGCCCAAATTCTTATAAATACTTTACAAGTTCTTCGATAACTCCGCTCATACGCTCATCCGACAAGCCGAAATCCATTTCCTTGTAACTCCATGCACTACGGCCGATTCCAAGATCTTCAAACGCCTCGTGAATCGCCTTGTACCACTTCACGGTATCTTCCGGAGTAGCCACATTGATTACGCCGTACTCACCACAATACAATTCCGTATTGTTCTTCTTTGCAGTCTCAACAGCAGATGCAAAACGCCCCTTAAAATACTCTGCATCAATATTGATATCTTCAAAGGAATAACGGTCATCCTGTACAATCATATCGGTCCAGTATGCACCCTGATGAGTGAACTTCATCGGATCATAGCAGTGCATATTGTAAATTACCTTATCATCCTGCGGCGGCAATAAATCCTTAACCGCATCCGGAGAATTGTTCCAGTAGCTGCCGAGAAGAATACGCATATCCGGCGCATACTTACGGATTCTCTTAATACATTCCGTAGAAATACGGTTCCACTCTCCGATAAAGGACTGGTCCGTAATCTCGTTTAACAACTCAAATACCACATCTTCCACATCGTTTCCGAAACGCTTTGCCATCTCTTCCCACAATGCATAGAACATATTCTGAAGAGTCTCGCTATCGAAAAAACCGCTCTCGTTATGCGCTGCGTCAAAGGAAAAGCCCTTGGTCTTATGTAAATCCAACACAATCTTAAGATTGTACTTCTTACTCCAGTCAATTGCCTTCTGAAGTCTTACAAAACCATCTTCAATGAGGCTACCGTCTTCATTCTGTACAATGTTATAATCAAACGGAAGTCTTACATGGTCTGCTCCCCAGGAAGCAATCTTTGCAAAATCCTTTTCTTCAATAAAATGATCCAATCTTTCCTGACTATAGTCACACTGGGACAACCAACCGCCAAGATCTACACCTTTTCTGAATCCAGACATTTTTTTCATAAGCAACCTCCTTGCGAATGTTAACTGTTTGTTATGACCATAGTCTAGCATGATATAATAAAAAAACATATCACATTCTTTTTCTTTGTATCAAAAATATGATATGTTTTCTCAATTCTATTACCGCATATGAAATTGTTGTTCTCGGTATTCCCTCGGCGTCACTTTTACATACCGCTTAAACATGGAGATAAAATGACTTTCGGAACAAAAGCATAAACAGTTTGCAATCTCCGCAGAAGAAAACTCCGTATAGCGAAGCATTTTTTCTGCCGCCTCAATCCTTTTTTGCATCACATAAGCGGATACTGATATTCCTACTTCTTTGTGAAACAATTTAGATAAGTAAGAAGGACTTAATTTTGCTTCTTCCGCCAACAATTCCAGTGTTATCTTTTTGTGAAGATTTGCGTAAATATATTCAAGACAAACAATAATTGCCCTGGAATACATGGTTTTCTTACGAATACTTCGCATCCGTTTTGCATATTCTTCCACCAATTCCCTGTGAAGCGCTTCTATTTCCGCCTCCGCCTGGAACTTATCCAGACGTCTGATATAAATATCACTCCGGTTATAGGCTTCCTCCATTTCCATTCCGCCTTCAATACAATACCGGGTAATAAATGCAATGGTAATAATTAAATGATATTTCAGATTCCGAAGCTTATCCTCACTGAGAATTCCCATTCCGTCACTGTTAAAGGGGCGAAGCATCTGCATGGCTTCCTCTGCATTTCCCATTTTAATCGTCTGATAAAATTCGATTTCCTTATCGTATGGCGTATGAAACCGGTTATCTTCACGATTCTCAAATTCTATTTTAGCCAGTGCTTTTTCAATATCAGACTTCATACTACTCCTCCAAAGCTTATCGGAATGTACCAAAAACACTCCCGATACTACCGAATCTCATTGTTACAAAACAATCCGTTTATAATACTGCAAAACTCGCTTAGCTTTTCACATTTGCGAATCTGCTTGCGTGCTTTTTCGCTATCCATAAAACTATCCAGTAAATAAAACCAGAGTTCCTTCATCTTATATAATAAATCACGACTACCGGACAAAACCTCGCCATATTCCGTCATTAACTGCTCATGAAATGCCCGAATGTTTTTTCTTCGCTCCGATGCATCAGGAAGTTCTTCGCCTCGTAATCGTCCAATCAAATACGGATCACGAAGAAGTCCTCGCCCCAACATGACCGCAGACACTTTTGGAAACTGTTCTACAGTTGTCTCATAACCTTTTGTATCAACAATATCGCCGTTATAACACAATTGTCTCTCCCAGTTTTCATAGGCATACAAAAAAGTCTCCATCCGCAGGACACCATTATAAAAGTCCTTTTGCACCCGCGGATGTATGGTCAACTCTTTCACCGGAAACTTTCGGAACATCTCCAAAATCCTCGGCCAGTCCTCTGTATCGGTTCTGCCCACTCTGGTCTTTATGGAAACCTCTCCACTGAATTTTTCAAACACTTCGTCTAAAAAGTGTCCCAACTCTTCTAATCGTCCCAAAAAACCGGATCCTTTTCCTTTTGCCACTACCGTACCGGAAGGACAGCCCAGATTCAGATTCACTTCCGTATAGCCGTATTCACTTTTCAAATATTCGGCCGCCATCAAAAAATAATCGGCTCGGTTTGTAATAATCTGCGGGACCACCTGCATCCCCGCATTATTCTCCGGAAGAACATCCCGTTTTTCTTTGTTCCGCAATATTTTATTGCCGTCCGGAGAAATAAACGGAGTAAAATAAGTATCAGCTGCGGGAAAATATTTATGAAAGGCCCTTCTGTAAATATGACCCGTAATCCCCTCCATCGGGGCAAGATAAAAATTCATAGTCCTTCTCCCGTAATCTTAGTTCGATTCTCCCGTATCCTTGGTCTGTTGTTCCTTTAAAAGCTTTTCCAGATACTGCTTCTCCTTTTTCGACAACACCGCATCGGCAAGCAAATCCGGACGTGCTGCCAGGGTTCGTTCAATGGACTTTTCCCTGCGCCATTTTTCGATATTGGCATGATGTCCGGACAAAAGCACTTCCGGCACTTTCCTGCCTTCATATTCCTCCGGTCTGGTATACTGCGGATACTCCAAAAGATTGTCCTGGAAACTTTCAAACTCCGCTGATGCCTCGTTATTTAACACTCCCGGCACCAAGCGGGACACCGCATCAATCATCATCATGGCCGGAAGTTCCCCTCCGGTCAATACATAATCCCCGGCGGACACCATATCCGTCACGACCATCTCCAAAGCTCTCTCATCGATTCCTTCATAATGACCGCATAAGAAAATCAAATCCTCTTCCTTTGCCCATTCTTCCGCCTTCTTCTGGGTAAAGGTCTCTCCCTGCGGAGTCAGATACACGACCTTCGTCTTCTCTCTGCGTTCTTCCGGAATCAGGCTCTTCACATAAGCACAGGTCTTTACTACCGGGTCCGGTGCCATCACCATACCGGCTCCGCCACCATACGGATAATCATCTACCCGCTTATGCTTATCTTCTGAAAACGCCCGGATATCCACCGCCTTAATAGACAGAAGCCCTTTTTCCGTAGCTCTTCCGATAATACTGGTATTTAATCCCTGTTCCACCATCTCCGGGAATAAGGTCATCACGTAAAAATTCATCTTGTATCCTCTTTCCGCCTTGTTGTAGGACGTCATACTATTTTTGACCAACATGTCCTAAATATGATAGATTGGTCAAAATTATTATACTACTCTTTTATATTTTTTTCAATATATCCAGGCTGTGATGTGTGGCACCGATTAAATCCATTCTCTCGCAAATCGTAAAATGATAGTTCATCCATAGTTCAAAGGTGGCATCGTCCATGGAATCAATACATTCCCTCATGTAATTGGTTGCACCGTCTGCCGCCACAATCTTCACACGCTCTATCTCAGAAAACTGCGCATTCAGCTCGTTAATCGCCTCCAGGCGAACCAGTTCAAACAAATCCTTTTCTTCGGAAATACAGTTGAAATCCTCCGTCAGCATATTGTTTTCCAAACAATACTGCAGATTCCCTTTTCCGAATACATATTGAAGTATGGTAGCTTCGTTCATGCAGTATGCCACAAGAATATAACCGCCTTGTTTTGTAACCCGGATAGCCTCTGCCATAGCTTTTTTCTTATCTTCTTTTGTATAGAGATGATACATTGGTCCAAGCACCAGCGTTATATCAAAGCTTTCATCCGCAAATCGTGATAAATCAAGAGCGGTTCCGTGATGGGTTCTGATATTAGAAAGTCCTTCTCCTGCAATTTTTTGATTCATGATTTCCAAATTATGCTCCGTATACTCCAATGCATCTACTTCATGCCCTTCTTTTGCCAAGGCAACGCTGTATCTTCCGGTTCCGGCTCCCACCTCTAATATCTTTTTATTGCCAGTATTGCCTATTGCTTCATTGATATACTTCATGGTCGTCCGATACTCCACTTGTCCGTGCTTACTGAGCAGCCGTCCTTCTTCATCATAATTCGAGTAGTAATTTTCTAAATGATTCATTCTCTGTTTACCTCCATTTCAATGCAGTTCCATTTCTCTCCGTAAAACTCATAGATAAACGTCTTTTCCATCGGAATTTCCTTAAAACCTGCCGACTTGTAGCAATAATACGCTGACGGGTTATTTTCAAAAACACCTAATGTAACCTTTTCTGCCTGCAACATTTCAAACGCATAACGGATTGCCATTTGTATCATGCGTTTTCCGTAGCCCTTTCCACGCTTGGTATCGTCTACAACGACAAATCCAATCCGAATCACCTGCTTTGCTTCGTCTGTATATCTGAGTATCAGGTGTCCTACGATTCCTTCCTCACTTACAGCAGTCAAAGGATAAAAATTGTCCGGTTCTATACAATCTCCGTTACATTCCAAATACTTATAGTTCATGTCTGTCGCCGAAACCGGATATGCTCCATACCGGTCGGAGCTCCATTTGCGAAGTGCCCTCTCGTCCTTAATCCAGCTTACGATTGTATCTGCATCGCTTGGCTTATAAGGTCTTAATTTAAGCCATTCCGTAGCTTTCTTATGTAATTGCTTTTTCATAATTTCATAAACCTGTATGACACCGTTTTTGCATTCCCATATTCCGTGGTCTACCGTTTGGTATCCAAGATGTGCATATAATCTACTTGCCGGTAACGATGCGTCGATATCAACATAGTCATAGTTTTCCTTTATCATGTTCTCCAATTGGCTCATGATAAAAGTGCCGTATCCTTTCTTCTGAAACCTCGGCAAAACATATACCCGGGTAACATGATTTTCTTTCTTTGTTCCGGTGCCGATGATTTCATCGTTTTCTGAAAAAATATAGGTGTTCCCGGCTTCAATATCCCTCAAAATATTCTCCCGACTATGAAATTCGCAAAACATATCCACGATTTCTTTCAGATAATACTTCGGATAGACCTCCCGAATCGTTTCCTGCACAATTTCATATACCTGTTCCAAATCCTGTTTCTTTGCCAATGTAAAATCCATATCCGTTTTCTCCTTTCACTTCTATACTTCTAAGAACACTGTTTGATTCCCTGTAAATACAAAAGCACCACCAAACAATCTTCTTATTGTCTGATGGTGCAAACAGCTTGCAATATGTAGTATGAAAAATCTTCCTATAGTGCTATTCCTGCCTCCTATAGGAACTTCCGGTTCTCACAATGCATTTGTTTCCATCAGAAAATAATCCCCACTGCCAGACGAAGACGGGATAGACGACATAAAATAGATTCTGATGATGACTCTGATTCATACCCTGCATTGCGTTACTTCCTTTCTTGATTTTTATAATTGTCACTTATAATACACCAAAAAACATATATTGTCAATAAGTTTTTTATAAGTTAGTTAATTTTATCTCTTATTCTTTTTGCAATCTCAGCAGATACATTTTTAACATCTTCTCCATAGGTCCATCCAAAGCCATCACCTGTATACCTTGGAAAGATATGAAGATGATAATGACCAACATCATTGAATTTCCCACCATTTTGCATAATACTATACCCATCAGGCTTATATAGTTCTTTTAAAGCCGATACAATTCTCTTTGATATTATCATCAAATGTGAAAGTGTTTCATCCGGCAATTCATCAACATCAAGATAATGTTCTTTTGGAATAAGTAACACATGGCCCTCATTTATAGGATCCATATCCATAAATGCCATTACCAATTCATCTTCATAAACAATATCTGTTACCAACTTTTCCTTATGACAAAGTACACAATCCATTCTATACGCCTCCATAAACTACAAGTTGAGGAACATCTATATCCTCCTCAAACAGCATTCTCTTATATGTCAAATTCCGCATAAATCCCCCATTATATTAGATTTATCGTCCTCTTCTTATAACAATTATACCCATTCTTTCAAAGCAAATCAATCCCTAATACAAGTAGCGAAAAACCGCTACTTTATAGCTTTCGCTTTCTAGCATTCTCAACCAATATGTATGCCTTCAACTCTTCAGGAAACTCGTGACATAATTCTGCAAAAAGTCCATTTCTTACTTCTGAATATACACTTTCATATTTTTGATTTAGCCTTTCTTTTTTTAATACAAAAAGAATTTTGTACTTATTGCTTACAAACTTATCAATGCTACTAGGAATCAGTGTCACCGGAATAGATGTATCTCCTACTTCTTTGAACCCAAGCGTCGCCATATTACCATATCCATACGAAAAATCAACATATTGCGATATTTTATCCTTTAAGCCGACTTTCATATACTTGGCATCTTGAATCCGAAGCATCTCCGCACAACAGGAACTCTTTTCATTCACAGTTGTACGACTATGCTCTCTGGACGGAGTACAATCAGAAATCAAAATGCCCGCACCTTTTCCTTCATTATAAGCTTTACATTTTTCATAAAATTCCGTAGCACTTAATGTTTTACTGTTAATTCCGAGCAAATGCATAAAATGCTTGCGTTCAAAATAACATTGAAACCAAAAGTAGCCTGAGTTTTTATTTTTCCCAATGATTAAAAAGGATTTGCCTATAAGCATAGAATATTCAGATGCTGCTTTATAGATTGCAGTTAATAATTCTGCATCAGATAGTTTAGAACTAATTACCATTCATTTCTCCTATGTAAAAAGGTCCTGCTCACGCAAGACCTTTACACTAACAACTACATACTGGTTTATTTAGGTGCGTGCCACCCAATGGAAAGCCTTCCACTTTCCCGCGAAATCAACTATTTCGTAAAGTGTGTGCATAGTTTTTACGTTTCCAGTCTAACGGCGATACGCTCCTTATATCGCGTGTCCATACGAATATGGAGAAGAACTGTCTTCTGGCACTTTTAGTATATCATAAATATGCTTGAAATACAATAGAATATTTTTCTTTTGAGCCATTAATCCAGCAATCCCGGTAAAATATGCACTACAACCTTTCCCTCTTCCAAGGAAATCTCCTTTACACAATCCTCAATATACGGAATCAGTGCCGTCTCCTTATTCGGCAACGTCACCTCAAACACATCATTAGCACCGGTCTGCAACACCTCACTGAGCACACCCAGTTCCTCGCCCTCATCGGTAAGCACCTTAAGGCCAATCAAATCGCAGATGTAAAACTCATTTTCAGCAAGCGGCATCGCATCCTCTCTATCTATTAAAATATCTTTATTGCGATAGGTAGCCGCCTTGTCCATATCATTTATCTCTTTAAACTTCACAATAACCATCTGCTTAAAAAACTTTACACCTTCAACAGTTACCGGAAGCAACTCTCTTCCCAAATCCAAATAAGCCTTCTTTAACTTCTTAAAACGCGCCGGGTCATCGGTGGTCGGAAACACCTTTACCTCGCCCCGCACACCATGGGTGGTAGTCACCACACCCACACGAAGCATACTATCCTTATCCATATCCCAGTTCCTTTCTTTCTCCGTTTTTGTCTCTATATGCTCAATATCATCAAACTCTCTTATATAAAATACATTATACAAAAAACTTATAATATTTTTTTATTAACATTCTAACATCATCCGCTTGTCTTTTTTCCCGGCAGCCCGTTCTGTTCTTGCCTAAGCGGGCGCATCAAAAAAATCTTAAAGAGAACCATAAGGAAATGTCGGCACTTAGCGAGGTATTTTCGAGCTTAGTGTCCGTTACATTTCCGCATGAGCGAGAGCGCGTTCTCGTAAGATTATTTTGATAGGTCCGCGTGAAAAAACCCAAGGGGCTGCCCGGTCAAAAAGACCAAGCAGCCCTCAGTATTGGCATTATTGTAGTATTTCAACGACTACTTTTTTGTCGTCTCCGGCAGCTGCGGACTTTACCACAGTACGGATAGCTTTGGCAATACGGCCCTGTTTGCCGATTACCTTACCCATATCCTCCGGTGCCACACGCAACTCGACGACAATCGACTTCTCGGTTTCCTTCTCGGTCACCTCGACTGCCTCCGGATGATCTACAAGTGCCATAGCAATAACTTTTACCAACTCTTTCATTACTACACACCTTGCCCTTTCCGGATACTGCCGTACCCGCACATCCTATTCCTACTTCTCGATACCGGCCTTCTTTAATAACTTAGCAACGGTCTCGGTCGGCTGTGCGCCGTCAGCAAGCCACTTCTTAGCAGCCTCCTCGTTTACGTTGAAAACGCTCGGCTCCTTGGTCGGATCATAGATACCGATTTCCTCGATGAATCTACCATCACGCGGAGATCTGGAATCTGCAACAACGATTCTATAGAAAGGTGCCTTCTTCTGACCCATTCTCTTTAATCTGATCTTTACTGCCATTTTAATTTCACCTCCTTGAACTGAATTCACATCTATATTCAAAACGAATTACTTCGCTCCGAATGCAACATAATTCTTTTAGAACCCAAACGGCATTTTGAAACCTCGTTTACCTTTGCCACCCATAGCCCCCGAAAGTTGCTTCATCATCTTTTTCTGATTTTCTACCTGCTTTACCAGACGGTTTACTTCAGAAATATCCACACCGGCTCCGGCTGCTATTCTTTTTTTTCTGGAAGGATTCATAAGTGCAGGGTTCGCACGTTCTTCCTTTGTCATGGAATTAATGATGGCAATCATGCCCTTAAACATGTCATCATTTAATTCTACGCCCTTTAACTTACGACCCATGCCCGGAATCATACTCATAATCTGACTGATACCGCCCATCTTTTTCATCTGTTCGGTCTGCTCTAACAAATCATTGAAGTCAAATTCCGCTTTCTTTAACTTCCGTTCCATCTCTCTGGCTTTGTTTTCATCAAACTCAGCCTGCGCTTTATCGATAAGAGTAAGAATATCACCCATTCCGAGAATACGGGAAGCCATACGGTCCGGATGGAACTGCTCCACATCGGTCAACTTCTCGCCCGTACCTGCATATAAAATCGGACGTCCGGTTACGGAACGAATGGAAAGTGCCGCACCGCCTCTGGTGTCACCGTCAAGCTTTGTAATGATAACGCCGGTAATGCCGATTTCTTTTTCAAAGGTCTCTGCTACGTTAACCGCATCCTGACCGGTCATAGCATCTACGGTAAGGAGCGTATTGGTAACATTCAATGCTTCTTTTATCTTCTTTAACTCTTCCATCAGTACTTCATCAATATGAAGACGTCCGGCCGTATCTACCAAAATAACGTTATTGTTATTCTTCTTTGCGTGCTCCAGTGCTGCCTTTGCAATGTCTACCGGGTTGTCCTTATCTCCCATGGTAAACACCGGAACACCGACTTTTTCACCGTTGATAACCAGCTGGTCAATTGCTGCCGGACGATAAATATCACAGGCAACAAGAAGCGGTCTCTTGCCTTTACTCTTAAACTGACCGGCAAGCTTTGCCGCCATGGTAGTCTTACCTGCACCCTGCAGACCACACATCATAATAACGGTAATCTCATTTCCCGGAAGAAACGTAAGCTCTGTTGTCTCAGAACCGAGAAGCGCTATCATTTCTTCGTTTACAATCTTTATTACCATCTGTCCCGGTGTTAGGCTGTTCATTACATCCTGTCCAACGGCACGCTCTTCCACGGATTTGATAAAATTCTTTACCACACGGAAATTAACGTCCGCTTCCAGCAACGCCATCTTAACTTCCTTTAATGCTGCTTTTACATCAGCCTCGCTTAATCTTCCTTTGCCCCGAAGATTACGAAATATGTTCTGCAGCTTTTCCGAAAGGCTGTCAAATGCCATAACTCCTCCTTATAACCACTCAAGAATCTCTTCGGTCAACCCTCTTGCTTCCTTTATGGAATCCAAATCTCCTGTATTATAACAGTGTCCCAACAGATTATTAATCTTCCCGACACATTCTTTTGTCTTATTGAACTTTTCCACCAGATGGAGTTTTTCCTCATATCCACGAAGTTGCTTACTGCATCGTTTCACAACATCATGAACCCCTTGTCTTGTAATACCTTCCGCATCCGCAATCTCAGACAAAGACAAATCATTCAGGATATAATCTTCAAAAATCTGCTTGTTGTGTTCCTTCAACAACTCGCCGTAAAAATCATATAACATGGCAAGTTCTAAAAGCTCGTTTACTTCTTCCATAAAAACACCACCTGTAAAGTTTTTTTCTTTACAGGTGGTAGTGTAACAGACTTTTATGTATCTGTCAAGTATTTTTCTTGATATTTTTATAGATTTTAGTCATTAATATCCGGCTTTTCTATGTCTGTCATAATAGAGAACGCAATATTGGTAGAATGGTCAGCAACACGCTCGATATTGGATACTACATCGGTATAAATCATACCGGTTTCCGCATCACATTCACCACGGGTTAAGCGATCAATATGTGCCTCCTGAAGCTGACGCTCTATCTCATCAATCTCTTCCTCTAATACAAGGATATCACGAAGGTGCTCCTCATGATTCTTTTCAAATGCATCCAAAGAATACTGTAACAACGTCTTTGTCTTTGCAAACATATCACGAATTGATTCTTCTGCATATTTACTCATACTCAGATTGTCATTGATCAATTGTGTAGCAGCATCTGCCATATTTTCTGCATGGTCACCGATACGCTCGATATCGTTTACCACATGGAACAAACCACCCAGAAGCTTTCTGTCCTGTACCGGTAAGGATAACTGGTTTGCCTTAACAAGATAGTTTGTAATCTGCTCATTTAAAAAGTTAACCGACTTCTCCGTCTCATAAATTTCTTCAATCGTCTGGGTATCCTTTGTAAACAATACATCAATACCCTTGGATAAGTTATTGATTGCAATATCTGCCATACGGGTAGTCTCACTTATGATATTCGGAAGAGCTGCCGTAGTAGAGAATACGCTGTTCTCTCCGATATACTCAAGGTGCATATTATCTGCCTTCTTGTCTTCACCCGGAACAAGCAGATACGTTAACTTTACAATCGGCTTTACAAGAGGTAAGCATACCAGTACCTGGAATACTTTGAAAATCAAGTGCGTATTTGCCACATCTCTTGCTATCTTTGCACTGGTACCGGTTACCGGATCAAAGCCCGGCTTCAATCCCATTGCCGTAGAGATGGAAGTAATCATATCTATAATCTGATTCTGCAGGAAGAACAACACTACCATAATCGCTGCCGAACCGATTATATTAACAATAAAATGTATGTAGGCTGCACGTTTTGCCGACTTCTTTCCGCCGATACTTGCTAAAAGTGCGGATACACAGGAACCCATATTACATCCGAGGATAATATAGAAACAAATCTCAAGCGGAATCAATCCCTGAGATGCCATAAGCAATACGATACCGACCGTTGCGGAAGAACTCTGCAAAATTGCGGTAACAATAAAGCCCACACCTACTGCTAAGAACGGATTGGTCATGGAGCCGAGAACGTCACGTACAATCTGATGTTCCTTTAAGCTTGCCATACCATCTGACATAACGCTCATACCGAAGAATAACATACCGAAGCCCAATACCACTTCTCCAATACGCTTAATCATCGGATGTTTAAAGAACATTACCATACAAACACCGCCCATTAAGAAAAACGGTGCCACATCACTTAAATTAAATGCAATCAACTGTGCGGTAATGGTGGTACCGATATTGGCACCCAAAATAACACCTGCAGCCTGGAACAAATCCATAAGACCTGCATTTACAAAGCTGACTACCAATACCGTAGTTGCACTGGAAGACTGCACAACCGCAGTAAACAAAATACCAACAATCATACCAAGGAGACGGTTTTTGGTTACCAGCTCCAAAATTCTACGAAGTCTTGCGCCGGCTGCCTTTTCCAAGCCTTCGCTCATTAACTTCATACCATATAAAAAGAGTCCCAACCCAGCCGCAAGTGCAATCACGACATCAAAAATCATGTCTTCCATGTCTTCCCTCCTCTTATGTACCTTGCACACTTCTTATAAAAACGAACACTATTATTTTATCCGATTCTTTCCAAATTTTCAAGTATTGCTTTTGCATTTACCTTATCTTTTTCCATTGCATCTTTCAAAGAATCTATATCAAGAAACTTTTGTTCATGTCGTAAAAAATGCAAAAATTGCATCTGCACCTGTTTCCCGTATAAATCACCTTTGTACTGAAACAGATAGGTTTCTACACTGACACATTCATCCGAATCCACCGTAGGACGCAATCCGATATTGGTAATTCCATCATACCACACTCCGTCCACATAGGTTTTCGTAACATATACTCCATATGCTGGCAGTATTTTTTCCTTTGGAGGAATCAGATTCATTGTCGGGAACCCCATGGTCCGTCCTAATTTCTTTCCATGCACCACCTCGCCCATGAGACAATATGGCTGTCCCAAAAGAGCATTTGCTTCCTTTATCTTTCCCTGAAGCAATAATTCCCTGATTTGCGTACTGCTGATACGCAAATCCGCATCCGTAATCTTTGGAATACAAATTGTACGAAATCCATAAATCTTCTCAAGGCTCTTTAAAAGCACTACATCACCGGAACGGTTTTTCCCAAAACGGAAGTCTTCGCCCACAACAACTACGTTTGCCTGTAATCGTTTGCAAAGTATCTCCGATACAAACTGTTCCGCTGACATATTCCGTATAGACTCGTCCAAACGATATTCTGCAAGAATGTCGATTCCTAACGTTTTACACAGTTGTCTTTTCTCCTGTGCTGTATAGATTACAGAACGTGCTTCCTCTGTTGCCGGGGAAAACGACACTACACAAGCTGCATAACCATTCTTTTTTTCCTTCAACACAGCAGTTAACAAGCCTCGATGGCCCATATGAAATCCGTCAAATTTTCCAATAGCAACTACGGTTTGCGTAAGAAGCGCTTCCGCATTCATATCAATTGTAAGCATCTGCTTCACCATCCTTCGGATTACGGTAAAAACATTTTTTCCGGTTGCAACTGTTTTTTCTCATTCCGATACAGATACAACCCTATAAAGCATCCTTTTGTATCATATACACGTACGGTTTCATTCTCCTCAAACCGGTCTCTTTCCGAAAGCATGGATACCTCCAACTTATTTCCGTTATAAAGATAGCGCTCAAACTCCGGCAGAACCGTCACCGCATCATATTTTAGCAACATGGATTCGATTGGCAGAACTACACTGTCCAGTCTGCCTTCATCCCGCACCCGTTCTACATCAGAAAGGGTAAGTGCATCTTTCATGCAAAAAGGTCCTGCTTGCACACGTACCAAAGCCTTCATACATGCACCGCAACCCAAATATGCTCCCATATCTCTTATGAGGCTACGGATATAGGTACCCTTGGAACAACGGATTCTTAAAACTGCCTGTTCCAGGCAACCATCCTCTCTTTTCTTCAAGGATACTACCGCATTTTCAAAGATCTCTACTTCCCTCGGTTTCCGTTCTATCTCTTTTCCTTCCCGTGCAAGCTCGTACAACCGCTTTCCGTCTACCTTCAGTGCGGAGTACATAGGCGGAACCTGTCCGTAAACACCGGTAAACTGTATTGCGGCCCGTTTCACATCCTCTTCCGTCACAAAGGCCGGTTGTTCCGTTAGAATGTTTCCCGTCATATCCTCCGTATCCGTTGTAATACCGAACACCATTACCGCTTCATAGGTTTTTTCCTTATCTAACATCAGTTCACACAGTTTTGTTGCTTTTCCGATGCATACGGGAAGTACTCCCGTCGCCTGCGGATCCAGTGTCCCCGTATGACCGATTTTACGTTCCCGCAAAATTCCCCGAAGTTTGGCAACCACATCAAAGGAAGTATACCCGGCTTCTTTATATATGTTAATAATACCGTCCATCCATTACTCCTTATATTGTCTTGTCGGTTGCCAACTGGTGCTCGATTTGTCCGGAAAGATTGTTAATTACATCATGTACGGAACCGTTCATGGTACAACCTGCGGCCATTTTGTGTCCGCCGCCTCCAAACATACAACAAATCGCACTGACATCAACCTTGCCGTTGGAACGCATGCTTACTTTGTGCAATTGCACGCCTTCCTCCCGTACCAGAATTGCCACTTCCACACCCTCCGTTACTCGAAGCTGGTCGATAATTCCGTCCAAATCCGACGGCACTGCTCCGTATAACTGCATCATTTTTTGTGACACATAAGAAAAAATAATTTTCCCATCCAAAAGCAAAATACTCTCTAACAAACAACGGCCCAAAATCTGATTTTGCATATAGGTCTTCCGGTAAAAGGAGTCATCGATTACTTTGGAAGCCGATACACCTTTTTCCAACAAGATCCCTGCTGTATCCATTGTTTTTCTTGAGGTGTTGGAGTGTTTAAATACTCCGGTATCATGAACAATTCCCAAATAGAAGCATTCTGCCACATCCTTATTTATCGAATTCATCGGAAGAAGTCCGCATAACACTTCACAAGTGGAGCTGGCATCTCCTTCCACATGATTCGTTTTAGCAAACATGGTATTGCTGATATGATGGTCAATATTCACGGTATAAGCTGCCGTAAGAAACAGTTCCTCCGTAAAACCAAGTCTGTCTCTGCTACCGCAGTCAAGTGCAATAAACAAATCATAGGATGTATCCGGTTTTACGTCTGAATGTGCACATTCAGTACCCTCGAGAAAGGAAAACGCTGCCGGAACGGATTCCAGATACACATCAATCGTTTTATCCTTTGTCGTTCCAATCAAATACTGATACAATCCCAAACAAGAACCTACGCAGTCCCCGTCCGGGCGTACATGACCGGCAATAGCTATGGACTTTGCTTCATTCACAAGCTTTAATAAATCCAACGTTTCTCCCTCCTCTTACATCATTTCCTTCGTAACAAACGCTTTTTGTCGATTACACTTCTTCCGTCTCTTCCTCCTCGGAACGTTCCGGAAGATTCGCAGTCACATCATCAATCAACTTTGACATGGATACACCGTAAGCAATGGAACAGTCACCTACAAAAGTAAGTTCCGGTGTATTTCTCAAATTCAAAGACTTTGCCAACTTCGAACGAAGATGGGATGCTGCACTCTTTAAGCCCTTTAAGGTACTGGTAAGTGCTTCCTCATCTCCTAGTACACTGATATAAATCTTTGCGGTTTTTAAATCCGGAGCCACCTCCGCCGCAATCACCGAAGTAAGCGGGTGAATACGGGGATCCTTACACTCCTCCCGGATTAAGGTGCTGAGTTCTCTCTGGACCTCAGCATTAATCCGGGTATTTTTCACACTATTTTTTCTCATTATCTCGGTACCTCTTCCATTACATAAAGCTCAATCTGGTCAAACTCCTGCAAATCATTGAACTTTTCAAACACAAGGCCGCACTCGTAGCCGGTAGCTACTTCCTTTACATCGTCCTTGAAACGCTTTAAGGAAGCTAACTCACCTTCAAAAATCTGCTCACCCTCACGGGAAATACGAGCCTTACAGCCACGAACAATCTTACCGTCCAGTACATAAGAACCTGCAATCATGCCAAGGCCGGATGCCTTAAATACCTGACGTACTTCCGCATGACCGATAACCTTTTCCACAAATACCGGATCCAGCATACCCTTCATTGCAGCCTCTACATCCTCGATTGCATTATAAATAACACGATACAGTCTGATATCAACCTTTTCACGGTCAGCCATATCCTTTGCCTGATTATCCGGACGAATGTTAAATCCGATAATAATCGCATTGGAAGCACTTGCAAGGGTAACGTCGGATTCATTTACCGCACCTACACCGCTGTGGATAATACGGATTGCAACTTCCTCATTGCTGAGCTTAAGAAGACTCTGCTTCACTGCTTCTACGGAACCCTGTACGTCAGCCTTAACAATAAGGTTAAGTTCCTTTACATTGCCGGCCTGAATCTGGGAGAACAAACCATCCAGGGAAAGTTTAGCCTTGGTGTCTGCAATGAGACGTTCCTTACTCTGGGCAATAAATGCTTCCGCAATATTTCTTGCTTCCTTCTCGTTCTCACATGCCATTACAATCTCACCGGCATTTGGAACTTCGTTCAAGCCAAGGATTTCTACAGGTGTAGAAGGTGTTGCTTCCTTCACTCTGCGTCCCTTATCATCCATCATGGCACGTACTTTACCGTAGGCGGAACCGATAGCAACAATATCTCCCACATGAAGGGTACCCTTCTGTACAAGAATGGTAGCAACCGGACCCTTACCCTTATCAAGCTGCGCCTCAATCACGATACCTCTTGCCTTACGATTCGGATTTGCCTTTAATTCACACATTTCCGCAGTAAGAAGAACCATCTCGAGAAGCTGGGTAATACCTTCCTTCGTATGCGCGGATACCGGTACGAAAATCGTATCACCGCCCCAGTCTTCCGCTACCAACTCGTGCTCCGTAAGTTCCTGCTTTACGCGCTCTACGTTTGCACTCGGCTTATCAATCTTATTTACCGCAACAATAATCTGAATTCCTGCTGCCTTTGCATGGTTAATTGCTTCTACGGTCTGCGGCATTACACCGTCATCTGCTGCAACTACAAGAATTGCAATATCCGTAGACTTTGCACCACGCATACGCATGGAAGTAAACGCTTCATGTCCCGGAGTATCAAGGAAAGTAATCTGCTCTCCGTTCACTTCAACAGTATACGCACCAATGTGCTGGGTAATACCGCCGGCCTCACGGGAGGTAACATTTGCCTCACGGATCGCATCCAAAAGGGAAGTCTTACCATGGTCAACGTGTCCCATAACACAGACAACCGGCGGACGCTTCTCCATCAAGCTCTCGTCTTCCTCTGCTTCCTTAAGAAGCTCCTCTACCACATTAACTTTAACTTCCTTCTCTGCGATACAATCGTATTCCAGTGCGATTTCTTCCGCTTCTTCAAAGGTAATCTCCTGATTAATGGAAACCATCTTTCCTGCCAGGAATAACTTCTTTACCAGTGCAGATGCCGGCTGCTTTAACTTATCAGCCAGTTCCTTTACGGTAATTACTTCCGGAACTACGATGGACTTAATCTCTTCTTCTACCGGCTTCACTACTTCCGGCTTAATGAAAGCACCCTTACGATTCGGGTCTTTCTTTTTAAGCATTTTCTCTAAAGAAGCCTCATCCATTTCCCGGTCTTTCTTCTTTTCTCTTTCTTTATCACGGTCACGATGACTGAATGCTGCCACTCTTTGTTCTTTGGTCAGCTCATTGGCAAAATCCGCCTTAATGCTGCTTGCCGCACCGTTTCTTCCGTCATTCCGGCCTCTTGCTGCCGGTCTTCTCTGCTGAACTGCATCCTTATCCGCATCCTTATCAAAGAAGCGTTCTTTGTTGAAGCCGCCACCCTGCGGACGATTGCCCATACCACCCTGCGGACGATTGCCCTGCGGACGGTCTCCGAATCTGCGTTCACCTTGCGGACGGTCTCCCTGCGGACGTCCACCTTGCGGGCGGTCTCCGAATCTGCGCTCACCCTGCGGACGGTCTCCCTGTCTCTGACCGTTCTGTGCTGACTTTGCCGCCTGGCGTTCTGCCTGCTGGGCATATACATTTCCTAAAATATTAAGGCGTGCCGGTTCTTCCTTCTTCGGTTCCGGTGCCGGTTCTTTCCTTTCCGGTGCCTTCTCGGTCTTCTTCTCTGCTACCGGAGCCTTTTCGGCCGGCTTCTTTTCTGTAGCAGGCTTTGCTTCTGCTTTTTTCGCAGGCTTTTTCGCAGTATCACTCTTTTTTTCGGAATCCATATTCGTACCGACATCCAATTTTCCGCCATTGATGGAAACGCTTCCGCGAATCATGGAAATCTGCTTTTCATCCAAATTACTGGAATGACTCTTAATTTCCAATCCAAATCCATTCAAATAACTTATAATGTCTTTACTATTAATATTTAATTCCTTTGCGAGTTCACTTACCCTCATTTTTGCCATGTATTCTTTACCTCCGTCGTTGATCCTCATGTCCTAAAATTGCCAGTTGTTTCATAATCGCCGTTGCCAGTCCGTTATCCAAAATAGCCAATGACGCACGAAACTCTTTTCCCATTGCATGCCCCAGTTCCTCTTTTCCTCCGAATAAATAAACCGGTACAGAATAGTAAGAACCTCCGTCAATAAAATTTTTCCGGGTGTTTGCGGATGCTTCTTCCGATACAAGCACCAACAGTGCCTTTCGTTCCTGAATAGCTTTCTCTGTTAAAAACTCGCCCGCAACCGCTTTTCCTGCCTTTTGTGCCAATCCGATATAAGCATATATCTTCTTGGAAACCGCTTCCTTCATTGCTGCATCATTATTCTGCATTACTGTCCGTCAGCTCCTTTTCCAATTCGTCATATACTCCGGCCGGGATCTCACATTGCAGAGAACGTTCCAACCCTTTGGTTTTTCTGGCTTTCCTGAAACACTCTATCTGATTACAGAGATAAGCACCACGTCCGTTCTTTTTCCCTGTTACATCTAATACTATAGTGTCTTCCGGTGTTTTTAATACACGAATCAATTCTTTTTTTGTCTTCATCTCACCGCAACCGGTGCACTTACGAAGCGGAATTTTTTTCATCAACCATCAATTCCTTTCTTCTACTCTTCGCCCATCCAGTTACCCATGTCATCATAATATCCGGTATTTGCCTTCTTCTTCGGCTTTGCGCCTCCCTGCTGCAGGTCGGATTTAATGTCAATCTTGTATCCGGTTAATCTTGCAGCCAATCTTGCATTCTGACCTTCTCTTCCGATTGCAAGAGAAAGCTGATAATCCGGAACGATAACCTGTGCCGTACGCTCTTCCGTATCAACGGTAACGGATACAACCTTTGCCGGGCTTAATGCATTCTCAATCAATACTTCCGGAACATCACTCCAGGTAATAATATCAATCTTCTCGCCGCGAAGTTCATTTACAATAGCATTGACACGAGCACCGTTTACACCGACACATGCGCCAACCGGATCTACATTTGCATCGTAAGATTTTACAGCCATCTTGGTTCTGGATCCCGCATCACGGGAAACAGCCTTAATCTCTACAACACCATCGCGAATTTCGGTTACTTCTTCTTCGAACAATCTCTTTACCAGTTCCGGATGGGAACGGGATACGCTAACACGCGGTCCCTTGGTTGTTTCTTTTACTTCCATTACATAAACCTTGATACGATCGTTCGGACGATATACTTCGCCGCGAATCTGCTCGCCTTCCATCAGAATTGCTTCGCACTTACCCAGGTTTACGCTGATATTGTTACCAAGGTATCTCTGTACCACGCCGGTAACAACCTCTCTCTGCTTTTCACTGTACTGATTATAAATTGCTTTACGCTCTTCCTCACGAATCTTCTGAACCACTACCTGCTTAGCCTTCTGCGCCGCAATACGACCGAAGTTCTTTGGAGTCACTTCAATATTAACGGTATCACCAATCTCATACTTTTCTGCCGGAAACTTAATGGTTGCTTCCGCAAGAGAGATTTCTTCTACCTCATCTTCTACTTCTTCCACAACTCTCTTTTCTGCCCATACAACAACCTCACCGGTCTTACGGTCAATATTTACCTTAATATTATCTGCCTTACCATAGTTATTCTTGCATGCTGCAATCAATGAATTTTCAATTGCCTCAAGTAAAATATCCTTGCTGATTCCTTTCTCCTTCTCTAACAGGTTTAATGCCTCAATTAATTCCTTTGCGTCCATAATATCCTCCTTATCGTTTTTTTGTTTTCAGTTAAAAATGAATTGCTAACTTTATCATTGCAATGCCGGCTCTCGGAATGGTAAGTGTTTCCTCCTCCGAAATCCCCAGCACAATGTTTTCTTCATCATAGCTTATCAGCTCACCTTCAAACTCTTTCTTTTTGTTTAGCGGCTTATAAAGCTTTACCTCCACATCTTCCCCGATGCTGCGGGCAAAATCTTTCTCTTTTTTCAGTTGTCTGCCCAGACCCGGTGAACTGATCTCAAGAAAATATGCCTCCGGAATAAAATCTTCCACATCCAGCAAATCACTTAATTCCCGGCTGACCATCTCACAATCATCAATGGTGATGCCGCCTTCCTTGTCAATGTAAGCACGTAAATAATAGTTACTGCCTTCCTTCACATACTCCACATCCACCAATTCAAAACCGGTCCGTTCCATAATCGGCAGGAGCAGTGCTTCGGTCCTCTGCTCGTAATCGTCTCTTTTTGCCATAAAAACTCCTTGCACTCTTTCTTGTTGGAAACCATAGAATCGAGTTTCGCTTGCAGAACTCGTGCGCGCGAGCGGTGTCCGTAGGACAACATACATTGCCGCGAGCTGCGCATCCTACACTCTTTCTTATTGATTCTCAATAAGAAAGAGTGGACTTTCGTCCACTCTTTGCTCAACCTTATGCTACCAAAGGATACTATACCACGCAAATCAAGAAAAATCAAGTAGTTTTTGGAAATAAAATTATTTTCCTCACTTATTTAAAAACTACTCCTGCTATTTTACACTCTTTACATTTAAAAGAGTATTATAACCGATTTCACAGTTTTTCGGTACGGTAATACTTAAATTCACACAGTCTTCAAATGCACCTTGTCCAAGGCTTGTTACTCCTTCCGGAATTACTATGGTCTCAAGACTGGTACAACTACTAAAAGCATAGTTCGGAATCTCAGTCAAAGAATTTGACAACGTAACATTCTTCAAGCTTTCACAATCACCAAACACACTGCTTCCCATAGTCGTAACACTGTCCGTCATTGTGACACTTTCAAGGCTGCTGCAATATCTGAAGCAGTCATCCCCCAGTTCTGTTATGGTATTCGGCAATACAACTGCTTTCAGCTTTTTACAGAAAGCAAACGCATCCGCTCCCAGGCTGACAGTCCCTTCGCATAACTCTAACGTTTCTAAATTGTTGCATCCTTCAAACGCATATCTTCCTACTTCAGTAACATTTCCCGGTATTGCGATTGTTTTCAGGGATGTACAATCGTTAAACGCCATGTAACCGATACTCTTTAATGTTGTTGGGAAAAATACCGTCTCCAAATCATCACACATTCGGAAGGTACACTGACCGATTTCAGTGATTCCCTCCGGAATCGCCACCGTTTTAAGTGATTTGCAATTCTCAAATGCATAATCGCCAATCGTTTCCAAGGACGAAGGCAAGAAAATACTGCTTAGCTTCTCTGCACCATTGAAAGCGTTTTCCCCTATTTCTTTCACGCTTCCCGGCAAACTTACTTTAACCAATTCGTCTGCGCAAAAAAATGCCCAGTCTCCGATTTTCTCTACATCAATAAAAAGAACATTTTTTACATTGCTGGCATAAAACGCCTTATCATCCAGGCAGGTTAAATGGCCGAAAAAGTTTACACTATCTACCGTGTCGTAGATGCTGCCGAACGCCTGCTCGTATAATTTAATATTATCCCTAAAAATATTAAGGGAATCGATGTCACATGCTTCAAAATCAAATGCACCACCGGCAATACGTTCGACCTCAACCGGCAAAGAAATACTTACCCCACTTGCACCACATGCAATCAACTGACCGTCAAGTACCACAAAACCGTCTTCATCTTCACTGAGTAAATTATTCAGCCAAGCGGTATTTTTAAAGTTATACATACCGATAATTGCTGTTTTATTCCCGTTCATTTGTACCGATGCTAAATTGGTACAGTTTTCAAAAGAACCGGCTTTTACACTTTCCACTGTTTCAGGAATTACAATTTCAGTCAAATTCGGGCAGTCGGAAAAACTATCCTCTATACTCTTTAAATTCGAAGGTAATGTTACCTCTTTCAAATTCGAAAACTCAGAAAATGAATTTTTAATACTCGTAACGGTATCCGGCAGCACAACCTTTGTAATACCATCCTTAAATTCATTTAACTCATAACTGTTATAGCTTACCCGGAAACCGGTTACTCCTTCTATTCTGTAATAGCTGTTTTCAAGCTTTATGTAGGAAGGAACGGTAAGCACTCCTCCGTCCGCACTTTTAAACAGTTCTGTTATTGCATTCTTGTGGTCGTCCCAGTTCAAGTCAACTGCCGGTAAAGCTGCAACCTCTTCCTCCGACAGGGATTTTACGGTTTCTGATTCCTTATCGTCCTCTTTACCGGAAACAGCATCATTCTCATCATTCGCATGATCCTGATTATTCTCCGTAACCTGTTTCGGATTTTCCGTAACTTTGGTATCCTCTTTCGATGCTTTCTTCTCGCCACATCCGACCAGGGCAAGCATCAACACCCCGGCCAAAATGCCTGTAAAAATTTTTGTTCTCATTTTTCCTCTTCTCCTATTCTTTCTCTTTTTATATGCGATTGAAAAGCCTTTCATCTACAATAATAAATAACCCGACCACAAAGATTACCTTGTGGTCGGGCATCATTACTTTTTCTAAAGGTTTTTCATATGCATTCTCTATTATCCTCTGTAATAGTTTATGAGACAACCCTTAGTAATAATCTCACGTTCATCGTCAGTAAGTTCACCGAGACGTACGGTAAACGGAACCAACTTATCCCCCACCACATATGCTGTAATCTCTGACTGTTTCTCAACTACAGCCTTCTTAATGTCCTTTAAGAAGATATAGTCACCATTCTTAAACGGTAACTCTCCGTCAATCAAGAACGGAAGCATTCCCCAGTTAATGAGGTTGCTGCGGTAACGCTTGGTTGCGTATTCCTTTGCAATGTTTGCAAGACCGCCCAGAACCTTCTGACAACTTGCTGCCTGCTCACGGGCAGAACCGTCACCCGGCTTCGTTGCGTAAATTACACTGCCGATCTCGGTAGCTGCCGGATTTACATCCATCTGTTTTGCTACCATATCAAATGCTGCCGCAACCTCCGCATTAGCTTCACTGATGGATGCACCTGCGATTCTTGCCTTCTCTGCCTTCTGTACTTCCTTCGCACGACCAACGTATGCCGGATCCTTTCTGGAAAGGGTAAACTCAGCCAGGCCTAACGGGTTGGAACGGTAAGAAGAAGTCTCACCGGACGGAATCAACTCATCCGTTGTGGTAACCGGGTCATGAATCTCGGAAACAACCTTAAGAAGCATATCATCGGTGAGCGCGGACATTGCCGGCCAGTCTACGATACCAGGGCCAAACTTCACTTCCGCATCCTTATCCGGCTTACCTGCACCAAAGTATACTCTGTTCTCATAAATAGAAGAATCAAAATAATATGCCGGCTTCGTAAATACGGTATCAAGCTCATCTGCACCGGTTAAGAAGCCCTTATTTGCTGCGGTTGCCGCAATGGGGCGAGCATCCATAAGCGCAACGGAAGCAATCTGACCATTGGTAACCTTGGAACCTTCACGGTTCGGGAAGTTACGGGTAGAGTGACGGATACTGAGACCGTTATTTGCCGGAACATCACCTGCACCGAAGCACGGTCCGCAGAATGCGGTACGGATGGTAGCACCTGCACGCATAAGCTCTGCCACTCTGCCGTTCTTAACAAGTTCCATGAAAATCGGCTGGCTGGCCGGATATACGCTTAAGGAGAACTCATCATTACCGATAAACTTATCCTTTAAGATATCTGCTGCATCACAAATATTCTCGAATCCACCGCCTGCACATCCTGCGATAACGCCCTGCTCGATATAAAGCTTACCATTACGGATCTTATCACGAAGCTTATAAGTAACCTTATTGTTGTCAAGGCTTACCAGAGCCTTCTTCTCAACTTCGGCAAGAATATCCTCTAAGTTTGCCTTCAAATCAGCGATGGTGTAAACATTGCTCGGATGGAACGGCATTGCAATCATCGGACGAATCTTGTCAAGCTCAACTTCAATAATACCATCATAGTAAGCCACCGGAGCAATCTTCAACTCCTTGTAGTCTTCCTTACGTCCGTGCATCTCGTAGAACTCTTCCACTGCGGAATCCGTCTCCCAGATGGAGGAAAGACAGGTGGTCTCTGTGGTCATAACATCCACACCGATACGGTAATCCACGCTCATGTTATGAACGCCATCACCAAAGAATTCCATTACTTTATTGTTAACATAGCCGTTGGCAAATACAGCACCGATAATCGCCAGTGCAATATCCTGCGGACCTACACCCTTTGCCGGCTTACCGGTCATATGTACACCCACAACCTTCGGCATGTTGATGTCGTAAGTCTTATTAAGAAGCTGCTTCACAAGCTCCGGGCCGCCCTCACCCACTGCCATGGTACCAAGTGCACCGTAACGGGTGTGGCTGTCGGGACCGAGAATCATCTTGCCGCCGCCTGCCAGCATTTCTCTTGCGAACTGGTGGATAACAGCCTGATGCGGCGGAACGTAGATGCCGCCGTAACGCTTTGCACAGGAAAGACCAAACATGTGGTCATCCTCGTTGATGGTACCGCCTACCGCACAAAGACTGTTGTGGCAGTTGGTCAGAACATACGGAACCGGGAACTCGGTAAGTCCGCTGGCTCTTGCGGTCTG
>JAZNBY010000112.1:0-5789 GCA_045587325.1 Lachnospiraceae bacterium
TAAAAGGAAGCAGTTCACTTCTTCGCTTTTTGTTGCTCCGCAAACAAAACAATCCGATACAAAACAGGATACAAACTCCTGCCAATATACCTAACACAATTGTAATCACAGTACCCGGCAATCCTTTACTCCTCCGTTACAGAATCAATCTTTGCCACATAATTTTCATCCACGGTAATCTTATACACAATCCTCTTTAACGGTGCATTGCTCTCCCACATCCGTGCATACTCAAAGGTCACGGTGGTGGTACCCATATCCTTTACCTCGAAGGTATATCTCTGGGTAATCGGTGTTCCTACCACCATCCCATCATTGCCTGAGGTAATGTCTTTTACTGCTGTAAGGGATACCGAACCTCCTTCTATCGTGGAACTCCAGCTATATCCGGTACTCGGATTGGACTCCAGATCAATTTCTATCGGTGCAGGATTCTTTTCCTTGATTTTCTCCAACTGTTCCCTACGCTCTTCCACAGCCTTCACAAGGCCTACTCTGCCGGTCTCCTCCCAGGATTCCATGTCGTAAGACTTGATTTCAAAAGCCGGGTTAATCATATAGAAGGTGTCGCCGATGTAAGCACCGCGACAATCACTGATAAACAGCTCATACTTAAACTCATACAACTCCGTATTATAATCCATGGCATAGCCTTCGGAGAACAGGCGATAGAAGCCCTCCGTTTCATCATAGCCGTACACTACGTATACGTTGTATTCCCCGTTATTTCCGTAGCCTCTTACCGGGAATCCGATGATACCCTTGTTGGCATCAATCAATGCCGCTTTATGGTCAACCTCTACTCCCGTATACGTAAAGTCCGTCAGGCTGTGCTTATGCACTTCCTTTACATTGGCCGGATCGGATACGTCAAACATGGAAATCTTCACACATTCGGTCCAGCCGGTGGTCTCATCCGCATCATAACCGATACCGAGAAGCAGTCCCTCTCCAAACGGATGCAGATAAGTAGAAAATCCCGGAATCTTTAACTCGCCCAACACCTTCGGATGTTTCGGATCGGACAAGTCCACGGAGAACAACGGGTCCGTCTGACGGAAGGTTACAAAGTATCCCACATCCCCCATCAGTCTTGCTGACTTGATTTGCTCATCCGGTGCCAGATTTTCAATACTGCCGACTAACAGTAACGTATCATCATAAATATATAAGGAATTGTATCGCTTACTGTCCGAAATATACACCGGGGAATGTAAGTCTACCAAATCCGTGTCATCCAGTCTGCCGTCTCCGTTGATATCTTTAAGCGGACCTTCCTTTGTCCTGTACACATACTCATTTACGGTAGTTACCACCCGCAGGTGTCCGTTGTACTCATCCATAGAAAACTGGTCGTCCAAGGTACCCTTTACCGTCGTCTGACCTGCCGGTGTAATCACACCCTTCTCATAGGCAAAACGATAAATCTCCGTACGGTCGTAAGGATACTCATAGCTCTGCCAGCGGCTGCTTGCTACGTAAATATAATTGTTGCTGACATAGCATTCATCTCCGTCTGCCAGTAATGACTTCACATCTGCGTACTGTTCCGGACGCTCCACGTCCATGGAGGTTACTACCAAAAACTCCTTGGATACCGGTTCATCACTGATATAAATGCAATCCGGTGCCACAGGCTCGCCTGCCACCATCGGAATATACGTCATATACAAATCATCTGCTTTGACATTCTTCTCTCTTGCACCGTCAGCCGGACTAAACCAACCATAATAATTTCCGTAAGAGGACACCACATACAACATGCCGTCCACCATACGGGAAGTAATCATACGTCCGTCCTGCTCCAGAGAGGAAATCAACTTCGGTGCGGACCGGTCGGAAATATCATAAGTAACCACAAATGTCACCGCAGTTTCTCTGATGTACGGAATATATTCTCCCGCATTCTTGGAATACTCTTCCCTGTCTTCCACCTTATATCCACTGACCAAAAGAACCAGACGATTTCCGGACACATACATCTCTTGGCCCGTCTCCATGCCCCACTCATTACTGCCCAGACTATCCGGTACCGAAATCTCGGACACCAGCTTCATGTCACTGCCCTTCGCACTGACAATATAGATGGCATTCCGGTTCATATCGAACACATAGAAATACTGTCCGTCCGTCTTAATAATATCCGCCTCGTCGATGCCGGCCACCTGTACATTGGTTTCCGAGAAGGACAAGTCCCCTTTCTCCGCATCTACCGATCCCATCTCATTGGACTCAAACGACGGCTCCGTCGGTGCCATATCCGGTACTGCCATGTCCACTTCTTCCTCTACCCAAATCATACCATCCGTAGTAACACCAAAACCACCACGATATCCACCCGCACCCTGTATCTGCTGCAAGGCTTCATAGACTGCCTCATAGGACCCCGCCGGCTTTAACTCGGCTGTGGTCCACGGAGCTCCCTCCACCTGACCGTTGTCCGTAGGTGGTATCATCGGTCTTACATCCGGATCTGTCTGCTCCGTATCCTGCGTTCCCCGCGGTGTCGGTGTTGGGAATGTCCGACTGCTTCCCTTACTGCACCCTGCAAACAGCCCGGCAAGCATGGTTGCTGTCATGGCTACAGCAAAGATTTTTCTCATTTTGTTTAACTTCATTTTCATAAAACCGCCCCTTTCGTAAGCTTTGTTTCTTACCTTCTGTCAATTAGACGATGAAAAAACAAAAAAGGTTCCGCATTTTCCCTAAGTTCCCTGTTTTTACAAATCATTTGCCGGTGGCAGACATGAATGATCTTTACATACATAGTACGTGGTTTTCTCATTGACCAAAGGATACTTTAGGCTTTCGGACACAACCGTAACATTTGCCAAAAACGGTAACTTTCCCCACAACAGATCCCGTTCTTCTTTCTCCTTTAACACTACCGTAATATGCTCCGGCGGAGTATCATATAACATCTTTGCAATTAAAAGCATACTATGCCCGGCCGGATACTGCGCTGTCTGATGCTCCATAAATTCCAGCTGCCTTTTTATCAGCGTATCATATTCCGCCTTCTCCGTCAACTGATACAACCTGACCAGATTATATGCCATCACGGAATTTCCGCTGGGAACCGCTCCGTCATAGGTTTCCTTCGGATTTAGAAAGAGTTCGGTATTCTCTTTTTCGGACAAAAAATAACCTCCGTTTTCCCGGTCCCAAAATCGTTCTTGCACTTCCTTACAAAGCTGTATGGCCTGTTCCAAATACTCCTCATCAAACGTAGCCCGATACAATTCCAACAGTGCCGCGATATAAAACGCATAGTCATCCAGAAATCCACGCCCGGAATGTTTTCTTTCCCGGTAACTTGCAAAAAGCTTTTCTTTCTCCGAAAGATTTTCCTTAAGAAAACGTTGCGCATTCTGTGCCGCCTGCAAATACAGTTCCCTTCCCGAAACTCTGTATAACATAGAGAAAGCCGTTATCATCATGGCATTCCAGGAAAGCAGTATCTTATCATCCAGATGAAGCTTCGCACGATTCCGGCGATACGTATACAGCTGTTGAATTTCCTCATAAAATTCCACAGTTACCGCATCACTTTCGCTAGTATTATTTAAAAGATTCGGTATATTTACCCCCTCAAAGTTCCCGTTTTCTGTAATGTCAAAGGCATCCGCAAACCGTTGTCCCTTTTCCTTTCCCAAAACCGCAAGGATTTCCGACAACGTAAACGTATAATAACGCCCTTCCACACCTTCGCTGTCCGCATCCTGGGCGCTGTAAAACCCACCTTCCTCCGACGTCATCTCCCGTATTACATACTCCGCCGTTTTCTCTGCAGCCTCAAAATAAACTTCTTTTTTTGTCACACGATACGCTGCCGTATATGCCATCATCAATAATGCGTTGTCGTATAACATCTTCTCAAAATGCGGTGCAAGAAAACGATCATCCGTAGAGTATCTGGAAAATCCGTAACCGATTTGGTCAAAAATACCGCCCTTTCGCATACGCAGTAATGTTTTCTCCACCATATACATCACTGCGGCATCCTTATTCCGCACACTATATAGCGTCAGAAATAAAAAAGTATGAGGTGACGGAAACTTCGGCGCCGTACCAAATCCACCGTTAGCCTCGTCAAAGCTTTGTTGAAACATTCTGACTGCGGTTTCCTCCAAATTCTTTTCTCCGTATCTTCTCCCACCCGTTTCTTTTTCTTTCAGATGCGCAATCATCTCTTCGGCGGACTCTAACAGTAGGTTACGATTTTCCTTCCAACGATTTACGATTGCCATCAACAAATCGGAAAAGCCCGGCATCCCATATCGGGACATTACCGGAAAATACGTGCCCGCAAAGAAAGGCTTCTTATCCCATGTCATAAAAATTGTCATAGGCCAACCGCCGCTTCCCGTAAACGCCTGACAAACCGCCATATACACACTGTCAATATCCGGCCGTTCTTCCCGGTCCACTTTAATCGATACAAAATGCAGATTCAGAAGCTCCGCCGTTTTCGCATCTTCAAAACTTTCATGGGCCATCACATGACACCAATGGCAGGTACTGTAGCCGATACTGAGAAAAATCGGCTTGTCCTCTGTCTTTGCCTTTTGAAATGCTTCCTCCCCCCACGGATACCAATGCACCGGATTTTCCGCATGCTGTAACAAATACGGACTGGTTTCATTTTTTAGTTGATTGCCCATATCTACCTCCTGGAACTGTTTTATTTGTGTTAGTATGCCCCGTTTCCATTCTCTTTTTCCCATCTTGCGCATATCATATACTAAATTTCACGAAGAGGACTTACCTATGCCTTTCTATCGTTCTTTTCAAGTAAACGAACCGCCGAAAACGGACACCATAAAAAAAACGGTGTCCACACCAAAACCAGATACCTCCCAAAGCGAACAGGTCCTTCCTGTGCAAAACATAATCTCTCCGCAGACGGATACGCCGGTCGAAACTCCAACTCCAAACATAGAACAAAGTCTCCCACAACAACCGACACCGTCCCCGGCACAGCCGTCCCGTTTCCCGGCGGATATGTCCACCGCTTCCTTTGGCGGTCTGCGGGTTTCGGTAGGAAACATTTCCAATAATTTTCCTATTGATAATGCCACCATACAAATTTCTGAAACCGACGGAGACAATACTACAATCATTGACGAAATAAGTACCAATACCAGCGGACAAACAAATGTCATCGAACTGCCTGCTCCTCCACCGGAATACAGTGAAGAAGCGGGCAATCCCAGACCATACACGGAATACACCCTCACCATCCGGGCAAACGGATTCGAGCCGGTGCAAATCATCGGCACGGAAGTGTTGCCGAATGTGGTGGCGTTGCAGAATGTGCAAATGTTACCGTTGCAGCAAACGCCAAGTGACACCTCTGAAATCTTCCTGATTCCGGATCATACTCTTTATGGTATTTATCCGCCCAAAATCGCAGAAGACGAAATCAAAGAGATGGCCGGGAGTGGTGAAATTGTCCTCTCCCAGGTCGTAATTCCGGAATTCGTTGTCGTGCACGACGGTGCTCCATCTAACACCTCTGCAAAAAACTATTATGTCCGCTACCGGGATTACATCAAAAACGTAGCTTCCAGTGAAATCTACGCCACCTGGCCGGAATCAACGATTTACGCCAATATTTTAGCCATCCAGTCCTTTACCTTAAACCGGGTATATACGGAATGGTACAGAAACCGTGGTTACAATTTTACCATTACCTCCTCCACCGCCTACGACCACAAATGGATTCCGGAGCGAAATATATTCGATACCATCAATACAGCGGTGGATAACATCTTTAACAACTTCCT
>JAZNBY010000113.1:0-26464 GCA_045587325.1 Lachnospiraceae bacterium
CACCCTTCCGAAGCTTCGCACCGATACGGGTATACTTGCCCGGATTGTGCAAAAAGTCTACCATTTCCGTCAGGGATTCCTTTGCTTCTTCCTGACCTGCCACATCCTTAAAGGTAACACCGGCCTCCTTTTCCACGTACACCTTGGCATTGCTCTTGCCGACGCCCATCATACCGCCGCCGCTCTTTCCGAACACACGGAACACCAAAAACATTACACCGTATATAATAATGAACATTATCACATAGCCGAAAATCGATTCCAGGAAAGAATTGGTCTTATCCACTACAGTTCTGGAATATACTACTCCTGCCGCCTCACAACGTTCCTGAATCTTATTTCCGTCTTCCAAAATACCTGTGATATAGGTAACGGAATAACCGGTAATGGTCTGAGTCTCCGATTTCGGAATCATAATGATACGGCCGCCGTCGGAGTCCACCTGCACCTCCGCCAGCTTCCCCTCTTTTAACATAGAAACAAAGGTATCATAAGAAACCTTTTTCGTCGTACTTTCCTTTATCTGATCTGACATGTAGAAAAACAACATCACCATAATGAGTGCCGTAATCAGACAAATAATCATGTTGCGGCGGTTCCCCTGTTTTCCGTTTTTTTTGTTATTCCCTTGTTCTCCCATGCTACATCCTTTCTCTATCCAAACTTATCTCACATCCGTGACAATAGAAGTATATCGTCTCAAACATATGCTTATTATAAAGGCTGAACAAAGTGAAATCAATAGGATAAACGGAAATTTTAAAATCTTTTCACACTTTGAGCAGGCTTCCTGCCAAACAAAGACAGTTCCCTTCCTCCCGGCTGCCGGCCTGCCGCTCTGGCCTGCTGATACTCTCTGATGGTACGATCCAGCCTCCGGTACCGTTCCTCTTCCCGCTCCTCTTGTTGGCGGAACAAGAAACGTAATTCCCTGGCCATACGCTCCGACACCCCGTCTTCGATTTTGTGACTGAGCTGCTCGTTATTTTTCTGAAGCAATTCTCCCAGCCATTTCGTCATGCCTTCCTGCAACAGACGCATTCCTTCTTCCCGCGCTCCCGCTTCCGCAGACAGATCGACAGCAGCCGTTTTCGGTTCCACGCACAATGCCAGTGTCCCGGATTCCGTTCTGCCCTCCCGGTGTCCTATGTGTTCCTGTGTTCCCGCCTCTTTGCAAAACACCGTTTCCTGCTCTGCCTCAAGCCTTGCAATCCGCTCCCGAAGCTCTGCCAGCTTCTCATCCGAAAGCTCCGCCACTGCCGACATCCGTTCCCCCATAGCCTTAATCTGGCGCAACCCGAAGCCCGCCTCCTTTAACCGCTTCACATTCCGGAACAAAACAATCTGTTCCTCCTCGTAGTAGCGGTGCCCGGCCCCGTTTCTCGGCACCTCTATTCCCAACTGGGTCTCCCAGTAACGTAACGTATATACCTCGGTTTCCAATTCCTCTGCCGCTTCCGATACCTGATACTTTTTCTCCATGCTTGTCCCCTTTCCGACTGCCCCATCCTGTAGGAACAGTTCCCTTTCTCTTGTTTTTCTTTCCACAGTATAACGAAAAAAAGAACAGATACGCAAGTATCTGTTCCCATTTTTTCCCAAAAGCAGTCGACCGGTTTCGACGCAATACTTCATCCTCTCCGATTTACTGTTTCTTATTATCCAAATTCGCAAACTTGGTATATTTGCCTAACCATGCCAGTTTCACCGTACCCGTCGGACCGTTACGCTGCTTCCCGATAATAATCTCAGAAACCCCCGGCTCCTCACATTTTTCCTTGGTATAATACTCATCACGGTAAATAAACATAACTACGTCCGCGTCCTGCTCAATGGCCCCGGATTCACGAAGGTCCGAGAGAATCGGCCGCTTATCGTCACGCTTTTCCACGTCTCGGGAAAGCTGGGACAAGGCAATGACCGGACACTCGATTTCTCTCGCCAGTGCCTTTAAAGAACGGGAAATTTCGGAAATCTCCTGCTGTCTGGATTCCGAACGCTTTCCTCCGGACATCAACTGCAAATAGTCAATGATCACAAGACCAAGGTTCTTCTCCAGCTTAAACTTTCTGCACTTGGAACGAAGCTCGCCGATGGAAATACCAGGCGTATCATCAATAATGAGCGGGGACTCACCGGTGAGTCTTGCACTTTCCATTAACTTCACCCAATCATCATCCTTCAAATCACCGGTACGAATGGACTGGGAATCCACCTTGGAATTCATGGCAAGAATACGGTTGACCAACTGGGTCCGGGACATTTCCAAACTGAAAATCGCCGTCGGCACCTTGCTCTTTAAGGCCACATATTCCGCGATATTTAATACAAATGCCGTCTTACCCATGGACGGACGGGCCGCCACCAGAATAAGATCCGCCTTCTGCAGTCCTGCGGTCTTATAATCCAAATCATAAAAGCCCGTGGCAATACCGGTTACTGCGCCTCTGTTTTTTGCTGCGTTCTCGATATTCTGAATGGTCTGCAATACAATACTGCGAATATCTTCCGTTTCGCTTCCGCCGCGACGTTGCACCAGCTCGAATATTTGTTTTTCCGTATCCGACAAAATCTCATCGGTACCCTTTTTCCCAATATAGCATTCGTTTGCTATGGCTTCCGTCACCTTAATCGTCCTACGTTTTATAGCTTCATTTTTCACGATCTCCGCATAAAAGCGCACATTTGCGGAAGTCGGCACGGAACCGATTAATTCATTAAAATACTTCAGCTCGTATGCCTCCGGCGGAGCATCCTTTTCCTTTAAGCGGTTCTGCACCGTAAGGATATCTGCCGGCTTTCCTTCATTAAATAATTCCGTAATGATTTCAAACAAAAGACCGTACATGGGATTGTAAAAATCATCCCGCGTCAGCATTTCGGCTACCGTCATAATAGCATCCCTGTCAAGCAACATGGAGCCGATAACCGACTGCTCTGCCTCCGTGCTGTGAGGCATTACCCGCTTTATCAGTGCTTCATCCATCAATAAACCCTCTCAATGCATGCCTTCTCTTATGCTTCTACTACCTTCACCGTAAGCTCTGTCGTTACCTCCGGATGTAATCTTACCGGCACGATGGTGGTACCCAACGTACGAATCGGCTCCGGCAGCACCAGCTTTTTCTTATCTACATCCAGCTTTAACTGTTCCTTCATAGCGATGGCAATTTCCTTCGTAGAAACGGAACCGAAGGTTCTTCCGCCTTCACCGGACTTAATCTTTAAGGTCACGCTCTGCTTCTTAATCTCTTCTCCCAGCGCCTTTGCCTCAGCCAGCACTTCCTGTCTGTGCTTTTCTTCCGCCGCCTTCTGCAGCTTCAAATCATTTAATGTCTTGGCGGTTTTCTCCACCCCAAGCTTTTTCGGTAAAATAAAGTTGCGGGCATAGCCGTCGCTTACCTTTACGATTTCTCCTTTTTTTCCAAGGCTCTTTACGTCCTGTAATAAAATCACTTCCATAATCTTTCTTCCTTTCCGTTATAATTTTATCTCTCCGTCAATTATCATGCGGCGCAGTACGTTCTTCACCCGTTCTACCGCCGTGTCAATGTCACAATCATCAAACTGTGCTCCGGCCACGCTGATATGACCGCCGCCACCCAGTCTCTCCATTACCACCTGTACATTCAGCTCGTCAATGGAACGGGCACTGACATAAATCCTGCCGCCGAACTGGGTAAGTACAAAGGAAGCAACAATTCCGTTAATGTTAAGCAACTCGTTGGCTGTCTGTGCCGCTACTACCGTCGGGCTGTCTACACCGTCGCTGGCAGATACGGAAATTGCAAAACGCTCCTCAAAAATCTCCGCTGCCGCAATGGCTTTCGCTCTTGCGTAATACTCCGGCATGTCGGTCCGGAACATCTTACGGATACGGGTTACATCCGCACCGTTTCTTCTCAGATATGCCGCTGCCTCAAAGGTACGCACACCGATCTTGGTGAGGAAATTGTTGGTATCAATCATAATTCCCGCATACATGGCATCTGCCTCCAGCGGACGCAGCTTCAGACCTTCGCCGATATACTGCAAAATCTCCGCAACCATTTCACATGCAGAGGATGCATACGGCTCGATGTAGGAAAGCACCGCATTCGAAATGCCTTCTCCCGTCTGTCTGTGATGATCTAAAACCACAATGGTACGGGTCATGGAAAGCAATGGCTCACACTCCGTAAGATTCGGACGATTCACATCCACTACCACCAAAAGGGTGTTGTTATCCACCAGCTCCTGTGCCCTCGTTCCGTCAATGACCATATCTTCTTCATAGTCATTGCTCTCCAAAAACTTGGTTAACATTGGGCGAATAGAACTGGTAATCTCATTAATGACAATATGGGCCTTCTTATTCAACGCCTTAGCAATACGATAAACACCTACTGCAGAACCGAAGGAATCGATATCACCGATGGAATGTCCCATAACAACCACCTTGTCTTTTCCTTCCACAAATTCCTTCAATGCGTGAGCCTTTACACGTGCCTTTACACGGGTGGTCTTCTCAACCTGGACATTGGTGCCTCCGTAGTAAGAAATCTTGCTGCCGTCCTTCACCACCGCCTGGTCTCCGCCACGGCCCAGTGCAAGATCAATGGCACCACGGGCCATTTCATACCCGGAAAGATAGGATTCGGCATTCACGCCCAACCCCATACTAATGGTAACCGTCGGTGCATCGTTTCCGATACTGGAACCCCGTACTTCCTCCAAAAGAGTAAAGCGGCTGGCTTCCAGCTGGGACAAATACTTGTGCTGGAATACGAAAATATACTTGTCCTTCTCCAGCTTCTTAATAATGGCATCTATGCTGACCATAAACTTATTAATCTTACGGTCAACCAGTGCGGTAAGCAGGGAACGTCTTACCTCGTCGATGCTCTCAAATACTTCTTCATAATTGTCAATATACAAAAGACCAGTAATCAGCCTCTGGTCCTGATTTTCTTTCTTTAAAATGATAATGTCCGTCTCATCGTACATGTACAAGGCAATCAGCTCATTGGAACGATTCTGTACCTCCTGCCAAAGGACATCTTCGTTAAATCCCGGTGCCTTTACCACACGCATGCACACCTCGTAATTCCGCTCGTTCACCTTTACATGGATACTGATGTCATTCTCCACCGTAGGCAAAATATCTTCCGTGATATCCGGAATAATCGCCTTAATATTCTTCTGACGCGGCAACATATCCGCCAAATCCATAAACTCATCATTCGCCCACAAAATCGTACCGTCCGTATCCATAATAATATACGGTACGGCCAGTTCCTTTAACAAACGATGCTGCACCTGACTGTAAGCTGCCGCAAACCGCACCAGTTCGTTAATAATCAGCGGTTTCTTAATAAAATGAATCAACACCGCCGTCAGGGCATAGGCTGCCACAAACACCGCCATGACTCCGGCTGCCTTCTTGTCCACCACCAATATACCTACATTTACTCCAAGCAAAAGGAGAATCATTACAAGCGGCCAGTTCAAATACAGCTTTAATGCTCCTTTTAACTTAACGGTTCTTTTCATATCGTTCTCCCTTTTCACAATATCTGCAAATACACTCTTTCACTCTCTGTCTGTCTGCATAGGGCAAAAAAGCCCTATACAAACAGTATACCACATTTTGGCTCTTCTGTGAAGCATTTTTTAACTTAGCATTCCTCCGGCCATTCCGCCAAGACAGGTCGGCAATATCACCCACAGAACGTCTCCGGGCGGCACATCCTTTACGCAAACCGCAATCAGTGCATACACCAAAAAATAGAGCGCTCCCGCTGCCAGTCCCCACAAAAAGCGGTTTACTTTTTGCTTCTTTCCCAGCAAAAAACCACCGGTAGCCGGCGCCAGCACATACCCTGCAAGCATAAGCTTCTCCACGGTTTCCCCGCTCAATCCGCACTTCAACATAAAAAAGGCCGTAAGAAGCAAAAATACCATAGTTGCCAGTACCGACACCGCCAGTGCCGCCCCGATTTGTTTCCACACATTTTTTTGCAGCATACAGTTCTCCGCAATCTTCTTTGTTTTACTATATGAGAACAAGTTCCCATCCATTCCCTTGTGGGCACATAAATTTTGTGCTATACTATGAAACGTGTACATTGTTTCGTTACAGTTTCAGTTCTACATCGAAAGGAGCCTTTTATGATTGATCTTCATGTACATTCCAATCATTCCGACGGAACGCTTTCTCCGGAAGCTCTGGTCAGTCTTGCCAAAGACACCGGCGTATCTGCTTTTGCACTGACCGACCATGACACGGTTTCCGGCATAAAAAAAGCAAAAGATGCAGCCTTATCGGATCCATCCTCTCCCGTTACCGTGATTTCCGGAACGGAGATTTCCGCTGCATACAAAAAAAGAGACATTCACATCCTGGGATTATTTATAGACGAAACCAATCCTGTACTGTTGCAGGCATTAGACGAATCCGTACAGGCCAGGGATGCCCGCAACGAAACTGTGGCCAAGCGCTTTCAGGCTTTGGGCATTCCGGTTACCACCGATGATTTGCGGAGCGCCAATCCGGATACCATCATCACCCGTGCCCATTTTGCACAATATTTGCTGGCGCATCACCATGTAGCCTCCTGGGAGGAAGCCTTTTCCCGTTACCTCGGCTATGATGCTCCGTGTTTCGTTCCCAGAGAATATATGGACCCGGAGCGGGCCATTTCCCTGATTTTGCAGGCCGGTGGCATCCCTGTGTTAGCACATCCGCTCTTATATAAGCTTCCGCCGGCAGAATTAGAGGCACTCATTAAACGTCTTACGGAAGCAGGACTGAAGGGATTGGAGGTATATTACTCCTCCAACACCCGCTTCGATGAACAGATCTGTTATTCTCTTGCCAACCGCTTCGGCCTTCTTATGACCGGCGGTTCCGACTTCCACGGAGACAACAAACCGAATCTGTACCTGGGTACCGGCCGAAACAACAACTTAAATATTCCGGAGTCACTTTTAGAACCGCTCTATCGCTCCCTTGAATAACATATTAACCCAGAGTTCCGCCAGCGGAACTCTCGTACCGGGCACAGTCTCTTGCGACTTCTTCCATTCGCGTGAGTGTACCCGCCAGCATAAAAAACACCGGTCAGGCAGTCCCTGGCCGGTGTTTCTTTTTCACAGTAATCGCTCTGTATGTTTTATGCTTCGTCCGTCGGCTTTTCTACTTCTACAACGGCACTCTTCTTCATCGGAATACGACAGTTCTTGTTGTTACCGAATTCAACAATAACAACATCGTCCATCATATCGATTACTACACCGTAAAAGCCTGCAGTGGTCATTACGCTGTCGCCCTTTGCGATGGAAGCCATCAATTCCTGCTGTCTCTTCTGTTGCTTCTTCTGCGGTCTGTAAGCAACGAAATAGAACATAAGACCAAAAATAAGAATCATCGGTAAGAATGCAAGTAAGCTTTCCAATAATCCTACCTGCTGAGTTCCTTCACCAGTGCCATTTGTTGCTGCCTCATTTGCTGCTGCCTCTAAAAAGTAAAACATAGTTCCTCCTTCTTGTGCTTCTCGCACGATTAATCTTCTTCCCCCGACAGAAAGCCCGCAAGCTTTTGTCTTTTATACTCCGAAAAACGTTGCTGCTCTATGGCTTCACGTATTTCTTCCATCATCTTGTTATAAAAATATAAGTTGTGCGTTACCAAAAGACGAAGCCCCAGCATCTCCTTTGCCTTTAACAGATGTCTGATATAGGCTCTGCTGTAATGCCTGCATGTCGGACATCCGCAGGTAGAATCAAGCGGTCTGTCATCCAGTTCATATTTTGCATTCAGTAACGTCATCTTACCATGGTTTGTGTATGCATTCCCGTGACGGCCGTTCCGTGCCGGATATACACAGTCAAAAAAGTCCACACCCCGTTCTACCGCTTCCAGAATATTGGCCGGTGTACCTACTCCCATGAGATAGGTCGGTTTCTCCAACGGCAGATAAGGAACCGTTTCCTCAACAATCCGGTACATCTCATCGTGGCTCTCACCTACCGCAAGACCGCCCAATGCATATCCGTCCAAATCCAGTTCCGAAATACGTTTGGCATGCTCAATACGGATATCGGAAAACGTACCGCCCTGATTAATTCCGAATAACATCTGCTTCGGATTAATCGTATCTTCCAAAGAATTCAAACGGGCCATCTCCTGCTTACACCGGTGCAGCCAACGGGTGGTACGGTCTACAGAATTCTGCATATATTCCCGTGTAGCAGGATGCGGCGGACATTCATCAAACGCCATAGCTATGGTAGAAGCCAGATTCGATTGAATCTGCATGCTCTCTTCCGGTCCCATGAAAATTTTCCGTCCGTCTACGTGGGAGTTAAAATAAACCCCCTCTTCCTTTATCTTCCTAAGCCCCGCCAGAGAAAATACCTGAAATCCGCCGGAATCCGTCAATATCGGCTTGTCCCAGTTCATAAAACGGTGAAGACCACCCAGCTTCTTTACTACGGTGTCTCCCGGTCGTACGTGGAGATGATACGTATTGGATAACTGTACCTGGGTACCTATCTCCTGTAAATCCATTGTAGACACAGCTCCCTTAATGGCAGCTGCCGTTCCCACATTCATAAACAACGGAGTCTGCACCGTACCATGAACTGTCACCAGTTCACCGCGCTTTGCATTCCCGTCCCGACAAATCAAACGATACATGTTGCTCCTCTAACAGACCGCAAACTTCTCCAACGTTTTCTCAAAGGTCACATCCTCACCATGGGTATACACCGAAATCGGATTGGATGCCAAACCGAGTACTCCGAGAAAGGACTTTGCGTCTACGATAATACGGTTATATCTTGCATCAATATCAAAGTTGCACTTCCCTGCGGCATTTACAAATTCCTGTACTGCTTCCGGACTGTTTAATCGAATCGTGGTATTCTTCATATGCCTTACCTCCCTATAACCATTGGCAACGCAATTCTCTTGTGAAACCCTCGCATAGAACGCAGTCACCAAAGTATTATTTAGCAGTTATACCACTTATTTCCAAATTCGTCAATAGGTTTTTATTTCTTTTCCATGTTCACAAGTACTCTTGCAGCTGTCGGCAAATAGATATTCGGAAGAACCGCTCCGGCATTTCCAAACAGAAGCTTCGCATAGTCTGCGCACACTCCGGAAAAAGCTTCCGCAGAATACTTTACCTGAAGCTTCATCGCTGCCAGGTCGAACAACACCGGCATAATCGCAAACCCCCAGCTCTCACCGGTACTCTCCACCAGACCGGACTGTTCCAGACACTCCGGCGTAATCTCATATCTCATTCCGGTTACATAGTTTTCACAAACAACATGAACGTAGCCATCGCCGTCCTTCTCATACAACAACATACACTGCTCTCTCTGCACCGCAATATCCTCTTCCACGGACAAAACGGCATTCCCGAAAAAACGGCCGGACGAAGGTGTATTCTCATCTGCTTTTGCTACCGTCAGAATCTCAACCAAACGATCGATACTTGCCTGATCCAGAATCTCGTTGCCGATTTTCTCCTTTGTTTTCAAAAAATTGACCAGTGCATCAATCTCTTCCTGCGAAAGTAACGTTTTATTGTCTACCATAGTGTTCTCCTTTCTGCAAAATACTCTCTAAATGTCGCATAAATGCGACGCAAAAGCGGCACGAGAGTTTCGCAAGCGAAACTCTTTGTTCTAACGAACCTGTAATATATTAAGTATAGCAAAAACGAGCCTTTCCGTCAATGAAGAACACAGAAAAAGACACATTTTCTTCCATTTCCGGAAACACTATAATAAAAGGCTTTCGTGTTCTCTGAATTCCGTCATATACGGACGGAACCTGAGAGGCAGATTGTTCCGCTGCAACTGCGGATTCTGCCGTTCCGCAATAGCAATACTCCGATGGAAAATACGCCACAATACAGCATAGGAATCCTCTGTGACATGACTGGCCGAAAGCTGATTGTATTCCTCCTCATTTAACCGGTACAAAAACCAGGACGCTCCGCTTCGGTGTATCCCTACCATCCGGCGTTTCTCATCCAGAATAAAAAAGGATTCTGCATTCAGCCGGTCGGAAAAATGTTCCATCAAATCTCCCATGATATTATTCTTCGGTGCATAACGGGCAAACAACCACCCGTTCTCCTGCTCATCAAACCGAAGAAATCCCTTCAAGTGATGGGACTCATTGTCGAAATTACGCACCGCCTCAAACAGACGCATGACCCAGGGATTCCCATAGCTTCTACACGCTCTGGCTCCCTCCCGGAAGGCATAAATCAAAAAGCGATAAATCACTTCTCCCTTCTCAACATCCTGGGACAGCACCGCCTTCATCACCATCTCATAGGCTTCCTCCGACACCCGTAAGCGGACGGAACGCTGTACCTTCTCACTCTTCTCTGCATCCGGCACCACATCAATATACTCCGCAAACAAATACGGTGTCCCGGCCTCCTCCGTAATTACTTCAATCCGGTTCTCCTCATGCTTATGTACCGACGCCCAGGCATCATAAATCCCGGTCAAAATCCCTTCCGCACTATCCTCACACCGATAAATATATTTCTTTTCCATAACAACACCTTCCTATCCTGCCAGCATGGAAAATGCCGGCAGTTCAAACAACGACATCTGACGCCCGTACAGAGCATCCCGCAAATCTTTCGGAAGCTTCTCCCCAAGCATCAGGCTCTGGGTTACATACTCCGCCTCCAGATGAAGATGCCCCAGCGTCTTCCCGTTACAGGTAATAAAATACTGAGCTCTCTTCAGTACCACACCAATCTTTTTCAAATCTTCAAAGGACAAAGTGCCGCTCCTTCTGGCCTCTACAATCCGCTTGGCGGACTTAGGACCGATGCCCGGCACCCGCAGGAGCAGAAAATAGTCCGCCTTGCCGATTTCCACCGGAAAGAGCTCCATGTGATGCACCGCCCAGTCGGACTTTGGATCCAGCACCGCATTGAAATTGGGACGTTTCTCCGTCAGGAGCTCTCCCGCAGCAAACCCGTAATACCGCATCAGCCAATCCGCCTGGTACAGACGATGCTCCCGCAATAGAGGTGGTCCTCCCGGCAAATCCGGCAGGTTGGAGTCATCGTTCACCTTCACAAAGGCAGAATAAAATACCCGCTTCAAATCAAACTTCTGATACAACGCCTCTGCCACCGATACCAACTGATAATCCGTCTCCGGAGTGGCTCCGATAATCATCTGGGTGCTCTGTCCCGCTGCCGCAAATCCGCGACCGGTAGGCTTCCCTACCTGCTCTAACAGAGACAACCTGTACTGCCCTGTCTCCGGCGCCGCCGGCACACTGCTCTCCACTGCCTGACCGGGAACCTTCCTTTTCTTTTCACTTGTGTCAATACTCATTCTATCATTGTAGAATCTTTGCTCCAAGCCGGCCCGTTCCACACCCTTCCTCGTAAAATAATACGCGCTGTGATTGCCTCCCCGAAAGCCCAGTTCCAGCCTGCTCTCCTTGATGCCCTCCTGAATCTGGCGCATCGGCCCCAAAATATTCTTCCGGGTCTTGTTCGGTGCAAGACTGCGAAGTCCCTCATTGGTAGGAAGTTCCAGATTTACACTCATCCGGTCGGCATACCAGCCGGCATACTCCACCAACATCGGATTCGCCCCCGGTATAGCCTTGCAATGGATATACCCACGGAAATGATACTCCTCCCGCAGCATACGAAGCGTCTCACAGATCAGCTCCATGGTATAATCCGGCGTATGTAAAATACCGGAACTTAAAAACAAGCCCTCAATATAATTCCGCTTATAAAAGCCGATGGTGAGCTCACACAACTCTCTCGGTGTAAAACTAGCCCGGGGTACGTCATTGGAAGAACGGTTGATACAATACTTGCAGTCAAAAATACACTCATTAGTGAACAACACCTTCAGAAGAGAAATACAACGTCCGTCCGCAGAAAAAGAATGGCAGATGCCTGCCGCAATGGAATTCCCCAACTCTCCTGCCTTCCCTTCTCTCTGCATACCGCTGGAGGTACAGGCCACATCATACTTGGCCGCATCCGAGAGAATCTCCAGCTTCTTCTCCACCGGCAAACCTTCCTCTAAAATCATACCGTTCCTCCTTTCCGGCAGTGAAACTAAACTGCCGCTTTTCTATTCTCTTCTTTTCTCACATTATATCGTACATAGGTTCGATTGTCAAGTGTATGTCCAAAACTTTGTTCTCCATTTCTGTCTTATCTGGCATACTTTTGCTGTTATCCTTGAAAGATTGCGAACTGGGCAAGATTTGTTATATCCCGCCGTAAATTGCACAACTGAGGTATTACCAGTCGTTTTCATTTTTCCCGCCGTTTTCAATTTTTCTTGAACTGAATCATGTATTTTGACGCCTTCTGAGTTCACTTTTCTCACACGCATAAAACAATACTCCTTTCGCAACAAAAATTCGTTTTGAAAGGAGTACGTTAAAATCAGCATATTCGAACTCAATATTAAGTTTTGATTTCGGATGTCCTTAAGTGCACCCAGAGGGCAAATTTCGCCCTAGAGAGGTCTCTAAATTAATCTCATGGGTTAATCGCCTTTGGCGAGAGCCATTTCGATTAATTTAAAGACCGTGGTTAAGTTTTTAGGTGGTGGACGTCCTTATGTGGAGACATAAATAAAATTATTGCAAAGCATCTCCAAACAACTTATCTACCATTAAATCAATAGTATCGAATACATCTACTATGTCACCAGACGGTTTGTCTAGTTCATAATATTTATTTGTCGATAAATCATAAGTATACCAACTCGAATTACTATCTCCATAAAATATATATTTCTTTTGCCATTCATTCTCATGCCATACCTTATTATTATCAATAAAGCCATTGACTGATTGTTTAGGCTCATTCTCTAATATGATTAAATCAATACCATAGAGAATAAATCCATTAAACTCTAATCCATTTACTTTCCTCAAAATATTAATATATGGATGTAATGTTTCCACACTGATTACATCTCCTATTTCCTCCAGAAATCTCTGAATTTCATTTTCAGTTGCACCATCATTGATTTCTTCTCCCCAAATAGCATTAATATTCTTGATTTCCTGTAATTTTTCATTCCACATTTTTTGTCCTCCTAGTGTGTTGATGGATATATATTCCCGTTAGGTTGTGGCCATGACACCACTATTATATCTCCTTCATTCATATTTTTCATAAAACTATTTTGATAATTCGTTAGTACCTTATGATATGGTTCGTTTTGTATCAGAACTAAGTTAGAAAATGCATTTGTTCCTCCTCCATCTAATGGAATTTTGTGATGTACTTGCCAGCCTGTTGGAACATATCCACTCTGAATTTTCAATATATCAGTTTCCGTAAAACCAGCACTCCTTAGATACTCTGTTTGTTTTCCCAAATCCATTAAAAAGTCTTTACGTACACTTGTATTAAATTCACTTCTTAATTGATCTAATTCTGACGAAATACGTTTTTGCAATGCAATATCTTGTACATTAACATTATTTAAGGTAACATCTTCTCCTCTTAATTTTCCTGTAAACGAAGAAGAAGTACCACTCTTCCCAACATTCTTAAACGCATCCAAGTCCACTGCACCGCTGTTATCTGTAGCAAGTTCTCCGAATGCTCTCTTTATCGCACCTGCTCCCTTATGTGCCAGCGTATCTAGCTTTTCGATTGCACTCTGCGCTACACGGGTATTCAGAAGACCTTGTAGTCCGGCTCCTGCCAGAGTACCTACGCCTCCTGCGATTCCACCGTAGACACCGGCTTCTGTGATTCGGTCGTATTCAAGGTTCGTGATTCCGGTTCCGGTAATAAGCTGTCTTGCGGTTTCAATGCCTGCATCGGTGAACGCTCCGATGGCTGTCTCACGTACCATGGCTTTACCTACGTGCTTCAGTACGGCCTTTATACCGGTTCCTGCCATCGCTGCACCGGAACCTGCTCCAAAGCTAAAGAAGGATACACCTGCATTTGCGGCTCCCACAAAAAGCACGGAAGTCCAGTCAGTGTTGTTATCACCTTCTGCCACCTGGCGGTCGTACTCTGCCTTGGCACTCATCCAACCGGAGAAGAGGGAAACACCGATACGGAGTGCCGCCAATACACCTGCCACAGTGATTGCAAAGTGTCCGCTCGGATCCACGTACTTGTGTGGATTATTCAAGCAATAGGTATACAGGTTCAGGCTCAACGGGTCATTTGTAGCCCCAAGGTAGGTATCTGCCTGCAAGAAACGGGCTGTTACCGGGTCGTACATACGGGCATTGATGTAGTACAGTCCCGTTTCTTCGTCGTACTGGTAGCCAGCATACAGAATAGAGTTGCTTACCTCTCCGGTCTGCTCCAGGATGTTACCGAAGGAGTCGTAGGTGTAGGTCGCCACTACTTCACCATCGCTGATTAGGGTTACTACATCACCGTGAGCGTTGTACAGGTACTGATACGTTTCTTGTGTACCATCCTCGCCATATACCGTACGTAACAACAGCGGTCCGCCATAGGTATTCTTGGCTGTTACACCATCCTCATCCGCCTCCATTATAACATTGTTTCCGTTAGAAAGGAAGTAGGTTTTCGCCGTGCTGCCATCCCTTGTTACACTCTTTTTCTATAAAGCTTACATATTAGTGACATCATAAAAAAATCGAGAATGTTCTACGGCATCGTCACCAATAGAGCATCCTCGATTCTGTGTTTACGTCTAGGTATTAAGGGAATATTTCATCTACATCTCCCTGTATGCGACGTTTTAGCATGGAAGATCAGAGAATCAAATAGTTAGTGCCCAATTCATGCATCCACATAAACCACATAGAACATTTATTCATATGTTTCATCAAAATACTGGCCATTTTTCGTAGAAAGTCTTGCTGTTCGAACAGATATCCATTCAAGTTTACCTAAATATTTACTATACACTCTTTCATCCGGTATTTCTGACACCAATAGCCTTTCTATATATATTTTTTTTGTAGAATCCTCAAAAACCATGTATATGTTAACACCTTCTACTTCATGTAATACTTTAACCCGAGCAGACATCTGTTTTAACTTCACAGGTTTATTCCAGTACCACTCATTAACATAATTTGAATCAATAATTTTATTACATGCATTTTGGATTTCTTCTACAGCAAAAAAATTATGTTGAGCTATTGTCCTTATGGCCTCTCCGATTTTGTTTACGACATATTTCTTTTTTTCAAAACTATTCATCTCCCAGAACATCTTTATGTCAAAAAGAACTTGAACGCTATATACCCCTAATAAATTTATACAATCATTTCTGGACGGTTTTTCCACACATTCTATTAAAATTTTCCAGCAATCTTTTGTAATAATACGAGGCATAATCCTTTCTAGCATTGATGTCATACATCGAGTCATTAATTGAAATTGTCTTCGTTTTTCCTTCCAATTCAATTCATAATCCATTTTAATAGCATCTACCGATAAATATTCTTGATTGGTATCTCGAACATACGGTAAATCCATTTCTATTTCTTTTAATATCATTTTTATTCCTCCCATGGTCTAGGGCGTTTATGCAAGGACATAGAATTTCCTTCGTTCCATAGCCTTAGTGCATTTTCTCTTTCCCATTCCAAGGCACTAAGTCGATTCGGCATATCTGTTGCAACAATTCTAGAATCATATAAATTTATACCAACACTCCTATTCAACTTATTGACTTGAGTATTAGCTCTTGGTGATGTACCATTAAGATTCATCCTTTGTCCACTTATACCAGTCTTAACTACATCTCCAGTCTCCGTATTATAGATTTCATATCCATGTTGTAACTTTGTACTAAGTTTACTGTTTCCGTGTACTTTAGAAGAAGTACCTCCCTGGTATGCATCACCCTTCGCATAAAACTGCAAATCCATCTTAAACCTCGGCTCACTCAGTTCGGTAATCGCTTCCGTCGCAGCCTTTCCGTTCTTCTTCGCAATCCGTTCAAAGCCGTTTTTGATTGCCTTTGCTCCCTTATGCGCCAGCGTATCTAGCGTTTCGATTGCGCTTTTCGCCACACGGGTATTCAGAAGACCTTGTAGTCCGGCTCCTGCCAGAGTACTTACCCCTCCGGTGATTCCGCCATAGATGCCGGCCTCTGTGATTCGGTCGTATTCAAGGTTGGTGATTCCGGTTCCCGTAATAAGCTGTCGTGTAGTCTCGATACCTGCATCGGCGAGAGCACCGATAGCAGCTTCACGTACCATTGCTTTTCCTACATGTTTCACTACAGCCTTAAAGCCGGTTCCTGCCAGTGCTGCTCCTTGTCCGATACCAAAGGACCAAAAGGCGATACCTGCATTAGCCGCACCCACAAAGAATACAGACAACTTGTTAACATAGTTATCGCCCTCTGCTATCTGGCGGTCGTATTCTGCCTTTCCGCTCATCCAGCCTGCGAGGACTGTTACACCAAGACGAATCAACCACGGCAATATAGCAAAGTGTCCGCTCGGGTCCACATACTTATGCGGATTGTTAAGGCAGTAGGTATACAGGTTCAAGCTTAATGGATCATTCGTTGCCCCAAGGTAGGTATCTGCCTGTAAGAAACGGGCTGTTACCGGATCGTACATACGGGCATTGATATAGTAGAGGCCTGTCTCTTCGTCGTACTGGTAGCCTGCATATAAGATGGAGTTGTCCACCTCTCCTGTCTGCTCCAGAATGTTACCGAAGGAATCGTAGGTATAGGTTGCTACCACTTCGCCGTCGGAGATCAAAGTTACCACATCACCATGGGCATTGTACATATACTCGTAGGTAGTCTCATCGGTATTGCTGAACTCTGTTCTCAGAAGCAGCGGTCCGCCATAAGTATTCTTGGCTGTTACACCATCCTCATCCGCCTCCATTATAACATTGTTTCCGTTAGAAAGGAAGTAGGTTTTCTTGGTGTTTCCGTCCTTCGTTACACTCTTTTCTACGCGGTAGCCTGCGGCATTGTAAGTGTTGGTAATTGTTGCATCTTCCGTTACCGACTGTATGAGCTGATTCCGGAGGTCGTACGTATTCGTAAGGACAGTAACGGTTTCGTCCTCACCGCTCTCTGTTGCCACTGCATAGGTGGTCTGTGTCTCCGTCAGTTGGTTCCCGTTGGCATCATAGGTGTAATCCGTCTTCACTGCTGTTACACCCTCTACCGCCTGTACCACGCTAAGAAGCTGGTTTCTGCCGTTGTAGGTGTAGGTACTTATCGTCTCTATATCGTTTTCTATTGTGGTTTCCGTTGCACGGTTGCCGGCCTTATCATAGGTGTAGGCAATGGTGCTTCCATCCGGGTTGGTTACCGTCTTCAGACGGTTCTGCTCGTCATAGGTGTAGGTGGTTGCACCACGCTCTACACCGTTGCTGCGCTCAGTCTTTCTCGTAAGGTTGCCTGCATCGTCATACTCGTAGGTAAAGACATCCGTTATCGTATCGCCAGGCAACCGGTTGATGACGCTCTTTACCATGTTGTTGTCGTAGTAGGTGTAGGACTCACTGCTGCCGTCATCGTAGGTTACCTGTTTTCTGGCTCCGTTGTCGTAGAAGGTGATGCGGACTGTTTCGGTACTTTCTTCACCGCTTGTGGTTACTTCCACCACACGGTTCTGGGTATCGTATACTGTCTTGGTGGTGCCGGTTTCATCGGTCTGAAGCTCGTAGTGGTAACCTGTCTTCATACCATCCGTCAGATCATAGGTGTAGGTCACCGCACCGAAGTCCGGTGCATCCTTAGAAAGCACACGACCCAGTTCGTCATACTCGTAAGTGGTAGTGCCACTTACGTCCGTCATGGTAAGCAGATCTCCCAGACGGTTGTAGGTGTAACTGTAGGTGCTTACACTGCCCTCCGTACCTGTTGCGGTCTCGCTTATCAGCTCTCCATGCACGTTGTAGGCATAGGTATTTACTGTGCCCTTTGCATCCGTCATGGTCTTTACGGTTCCGTTTCCGTTGTAGGTATAGGAAGCGGTCACCGTACCGCTCTCCGTCTTTGTCACCGGAAGCTTTGCGGTGTTATAGGTATAGCTTGTCACATTACCCTTACCATCCGTCTGTGTCAACAGATTTCCCTGTCCGTCGTAGGTATAGGTGGTTTTCGTGCCGTCTGCCGCCGTTACGGTCAGCAGATTTCCAAAGCCGTCGTAGGTATAGGTCGTGACATTCCCTTCTCCGTCCGTGGCAGCCGCAACATTTCCCAAGGCATCATAGGTGTTGATGGTCACATTCCCTTCGGCATCCGTGGTTTGTGTGACCTGTCCGCCTCCGTTATACGCATACTCTGTCACGTTATTCAGAGCATCCGTCTGGCTGATGCAGTTGCCTGCCGGGTCGTAGATATAGCTTACCAGCACGATACCGTCTGCCGATACCACCGTGGTCAGGCGGTCAAAGGCATCGTAGGTGTAGGAGGTACGGTTGCCGAACCGGTCAGTCTCAGTGGTTACGTTACCGTTGTCGTCGTACTCCTTCTCCACCGTCTGCACCTTACCGGACACCATTACACTTTCCGAAGTAACACGGTTTAATCCGTCATAGGTATAGGTGGTCGTCGTGTTTTCTGCATCGGTATGGATCTGTACATTGCCGTTGGCATCGTAGGTGAACTTTTCTCCCCTATAATTGGCCCCATCCGTATCTGCCACGCCCCGGGTTGTCACGTTACCAAAGACATCATATCCGGTCTTTGTCACCGTTCCCATGGAGTCGGTCACAGATACCGGCTGACCCGCCATATCATAGCGATAGGTCAGGGTATAGGCATCCATGTATTCGTCCCCGGTAGCGGTGCTGTGAAGTAACAATCCTAACGTGTTGTAGGTGTTCGTCGTGGTTCGTCCTTCCGACGTAGTCTCCGTCAGCACGTTGCCTGCGCCGTCGTAGGTGTAGGTGATGGTGGCGGTTTTCGCGTTACCGGATGCTTTCTTTGTCACCGCCTTTACATTGTCTGCACCGTCATAGGTATAGGTTATCTTACCACCCAGAGCGTTTTCTTCCGTCAATACTCTGCCCAGCGCATCGTAGGTATAGCGTACCGCATAGGATTTTCCTGCTTCCGCCGCCTCCGGTGTCTGTATGGTTGCCACCTTGCCCTGCGCCGTATAAGTATAGATTGTGCTATTTTGGTTGGCATCCGTCATCTTTATGAGGTTGCCGTTTTTGTCGTACTCATAAGTAGCAATCAACGTATCCGTAAGCTTTCCATTTTCGCCAAAGGCAGACTCCGTGACAGCGAGTACTCTGCCAAATACGTCATAATCGTATTTTAAGTGCTGACAGTCCCAGATGGAAGGTGTGGACATGTAGTTCTCCGGAGATACTTCCCCTCTGCGGTTTCCGGCACGGTCATAGCTGTACCGGGTTATGCCGCCTTCCGCATCCGTTACGGTCAGAAGATTGCCTACCGCATCGTATTTGTACATCGTCTTGTTGCCCTTAGCATCCGTCTCCTTTTCTATCTTTCCGAGACCATTGTAGGTGCGGGACTCCGTCTTTGATGCTCCACTCTTTCCTGCTATGGTGATTTCCGTACAGTTGCCGACGAAGTCATAACGATAGGTGGTTACCGTACCGTCCGGAGCGGTTTCCTTCTTCACACGTCCTTCCTTGTCATACTCGTAGGAAGTGGTCAGCTTCACGAACTTACATCCGTCCATCGTTACAAGCTCTGCTCCTGCGGTACTGCCAAAGCTCTCCGGCTCCACATAGACGCTCATACTCTCCGGCTCACTCAGGTGCGTATAGGTATAAGTAGTCAGACTCACCTGCGTATCGGTAAGCTGCGTTTTCTCCTCAATGCAACGATTGTCCTTATCATAGGTGTAGGTGGTTACCGTACCGGTTCCATCAGTCACAGAGGTCATTCTACCCAATCTATCGTAAGTATAGGTCAATGTAATCCGATTCCACGGAACGCTGCCGTTAGACACCGCACCGATTCCCTGCGACTGCGTCGTTACATTTCCTTCCCTATCGTAGGTCATACCCTGATAAGTATAGCCACCGTCACACGGCATCCACGTACCGGTACAGTTCTTTAATGCATCGTATTGGTAGTAGGTGGTACGGGACATGGCATCGGTTTCCGATTCCAACAGACCATCCCTGCGGTACTTCCACTTTAAGATGCCACCGTCCGGGTTATTCTGCTCCACCAGATGATCCTGCCAGTCATAATAATAGATAATCGTATCCGTATCATTCATGGTTCTGTAGATAGTTTCTTCTACCTTCATTCTATTGCCCACGGTCGAGTACCGGTATTCCTTTACCGTTTCTTTGAGTTCTCCACTTCCGTTTCGTACCTCCACCTTTACAAGACGGTTCTTTCCGTCATAGGAGTAGTAGTATTCTGCTCCCAGCGGTGTTTTCTCATAAGACTTGTTTCCGTACTTATCATAATCATATGACGTTACGTTTCTTTCCGGGTCCTTTTGCTCCGTTACATTTCCTGCTGCGTCATATTTGTATTCATAGGCGATTCCGCTTTGTCCTTCCGCCGGAATCTCCTTCACCGGACGGCCCTGATTGTCATAGACCACTTCCTTGGTCTCGCCTCCGTGAAGTACCATTTTGGTCAGTCTGCCTGCCTCGTCATACTCATATGTAGTCTTATAGCCCTCAGGGGATTTCTGCACTATCAGTCTACCCAAGCCGTCATACTGATACGTTGTCGTATCTCCCAGTGCATTTGTCATACCGATACGATTGCCGTATTTGTCGTAGGTAAAGGTAGTCACCCCACCCTCCGGACTCGTAACGGACTTTATAAGACCGTATGCCGGGCAACCCGTTTCTCCTGCCTCGTAATAGGTATAGGAGGTGATGGCAAACTTCGCCGGATCCGCAGAAAGAGAATAGCTTACAGAGCTGTCCAATTCTACGATTTCACGAAGCAATAAGCCTCGTTCATCATATTCGTAACGGGTTACCACTCCAGCCTGGTCCTTATGGTAAATGCAACGATTCTCAGCATCATACTCAAAGGTCTCCACTCCATTATCAGGATAGGTCACCTTCTTTACATTTCCCATGGCATCCCGCTCGTAGATGGTCTTATTGCCCATGGCATCCTGCTCCATCTTTACTTCACCGTACTTCGTCGTACCATCTGTCGCAAGACAATACTCATAGTAGACCGTCTCACCTTCTGCGTCCTCAGTCCCGATGATGTTGTAGTTCTCGTCAAAATACTGGATTTCACCGACACCGTCCAAATTGGTAATGGTAGTAGCTCTCCGCGCATCGTCATAGACGTAAACTCTAGCATTACCATTGGCATCCGTCACGGAAAAGATGCGCCATTGTCTATCCGTCTTTTTATAGGTCAGCTTTACGATTACATCTCCGTTCTTATCCAGAATCTCGCTGATACCATTCTGTGCGTCGCCCTCATACTTATAGGTCGTGGTTTTTCCGTTTACGTCGGTTGCTTCGGTCAGTCGTCCTTCCGAATCATAGGTATAGGTTACGGTTCTTCCCGCAAAGTCCGTGATGGACTTTAATCGTCCGTTTTCGTATGCAATCTCCGTAGTTCTTCCTACGCAGTCCGTAACCGCAACCGGTCTGTTTTCCGTATCCAGTGTGATTTTTATCACATTTCCTTTGGCATCCCGGATTTGATACAGAGCACCGTCTTCATTATAACGATAGGTGCTACCGTCCGGTGTCGTTAAGACATAGCCGGCTCCGTCCTCAACAAAGGTGTTCCGAGTACTCTGAGATACATAGCCTCCGTCCTTATACATATAGTAATCCGTGCTTCCGTCCGGCAACTGTACATACAGGAAAAGTGTCTCGTATTTCGTCGTTGCCGTCGCCTTGCAGGCATAGTTAAATCCCCAACCGTTTCCGAATACGCTTGCATCGGACATCTTCTGCGTATTATATGTCCGCACAAACTCCATGGCATCATCCATGCACGGATAGGACAGGTCTACCTCCCGAAGGGAATAGCTGCCGGTTGCGGCCTGCGGACCCTCTGCTTTGCTTCGAATAATTTCAGTCCGCATTTCGTTTCCGCTCCACGGGTCCCAGATTATATTTCCCTGTATCTGTTCTCCTGCGCCGACCCATTTTCTCTCTTCGTCATCGTAATGATACGGGCCATTCGGATCGCCCCAGTAATTGTTTCGCGCATCTACCGCAACAGCACTGCGGAAGTTGTACATAGCTACCGGATTCCCCTTAAAGCTACAGTAGTTGATTACCGGAACCTTTGCAGAATCTACATATACTGCATAGGATTGTGAATTCACAAAATCGGTATTGGTGATATTAGCTGTATTATAAATTCTTACACCATACTCGGCATAGCTAATGCGACTGTAGTCCATCTCACAGTGTCCAGCAGTACTCACGTAGATACCGGACCAATACAAATCATCCACAGTCTGTTCTGGACCCCCGTACATACTGCTGTATAGCGACGTCAATTCAATCTTCCGTTCCGATGTTCCGTAAGCAGTCAAGGTTCCGTATACCGTAATTCCGCCGGATGGTCTAAAGAAAATCTGTGCTCCCGGTTCGATATTCAACGCCCTATCTTTCGCTACACTGATATTACCACCGATATAATTTCCCTCCGGAATGGTGATATCCCCGGTTAATGAACCTCCTATTGTTGCGTATTCCGGTCCGTTTGTTCCGTAGAGTTCGTTATCACTCAGCTGACCAAGCTCACGTCCACTAATCAAACCGCCCAGATTGATATATACCGGGTAGGTTCCATTTTGACGCATCACATTGTTTTTTACAGTAAACACACCGGAACCAAGATTCAAAACATACAATCCCGCATTGCTGTTTTGGCTTATTTCAGTATTCGTAAGTTCCACTCCGCCAATGCCGGAGTTATCCACATACACACCGGTTCCCCCGTCACGAATCACACAATCTTTTATGGTAGTTTGTGCTATCTTCTGTGTCGTATAAACATTGTAATCTCTTGCACGTTCCACGATACAGTCTTCCAATGTCACCGTACCCGTTGCTGTAATGTTATTTACACCATACCGCAACACACAGTTCTTTGCCGTCAGGCTTCCGCCTTCTTTCACGGAAACACCACGCCAGTACGTCACCGTCTCACTGCCGTTTTCTCCTACACAAGCTGGATCTTTGGAATAAGAGAACACAATTAGGTCTGCCTCCGTACCTTCTGCCAGAAGCGTTCCCGCTACATTCATAGAAGCCCCATTGATAAATAGCAGCTGTGTTCCCGGCATCAATGTCAAGGTTCTCCCTTCCTCGACATCCACACCTTCACAGAAATATCTGCCTGCAGGAAGCGTGATATCATTTGTCGGGGTACCAAATAATACAAGGTCATAAAAATAGCTTCCACCGACAATTTCATTATCATGAATCCCCTTCAGTTCCTCTCCGGTATGTAAACATGCCAGATTCATATGAATCGGATAATACCCACAATCCATGAGTGTGTTACGGGCGATGGAAAAGGTGCCCGTCCCGATACTCTGAACATACAATCCTTCGGATGCAGTTCGGGAAATTACAGAATCCTCTAACAGGAAGGAAGCATCAGAAGCACAGGATACATATATTCCGTTATTCTTACCATCCAGCACGCAATCCTTTATACTTGTGTCTTCTGCCTCTTCCAGGTATATCCCATACCCATTATTGTCCGGGGCACTCACTTCACATCCCGTCAGATTCAGCGATCCACGCGACAAGATTCCGCAGTAAAGTCCATAATCACAACGTGACCCTTCATAATTCAAAAACTTCGTATACTCCGCATTCAGTGTCCCTCCTTCGTAAACCTGTATTCCGTCCCATGACGTATACTTTCTCCCAGGAAGAGTCGTTCCGTATTCCTCATCTCCAAGTACCGTGAATACTACAGGAGCCTCCTCCGTTCCAAAAAAGTTTACCTCGCCGGATACAGAGAACGACTTGCTGCTCTCAAAACATACCGTGGTTCCCGGCTCCACGTTCAGCACGCCTGTGGTCTGCACACCGACACCATTAAATACATACTCCCCGGCCGGGACGTTCAACTCCTGCGACACGTAGCCGTTTAATACTACTCCGTTTACGATCGTGCTTCCGCTGAAACTGTTTCCGTAAATTCCTTTCAGTTCATTTCCGTTCTTTAAGCCCGGAAGATATACCCATACCGCATAGTTTCCCGGGTTCTCAAAACGGTTTCCGCTCAGTTCAAATGTCCCGGTTCCGACGCTTTGGATTTTTATACCATACTTAATGCCATCCTTCACCAAAGAGTCCTTCAGCACCAAGGATGCCTCTCCACTGCATTCCACATAGACACCATTACTCTTACTTACTGTCTCATTGTTCTCCTGTTTTGTCTCTACCAAGGCACTTATTTCACATCCTGTCAGACTCAACGATCCGTACGATAAGATTCCGTAATAGTCATAGTTCAAATCAAGTCCCCTGTAGTTCAGGAACTTCGTATACTCCGCATTCAGCGTTCCACCTTCATTTACCTGTATTCCGTACCATGATGTATACTTCCTTCCTATGAGACCTGCTCCGTGCTCCTCGTCACCAAGTACAGTAAATACTACCGGAGCTTCCTCCGTTCCCAGAAGGTTCACCTCACCGTATGTATTAAAAGGTTGATAATCTTCAAAGCATACCGTGGTTCCCTGTTCCACGTTCAGTACGCCTGTTCCCTGCACAACGACTCCGTTAAATACATACTCTCCGGTCGGGATAGTTATTTCCTTTGATACAGTTCCGTTTAATGTCACCCCGTTTACTATACCACTTCCGGTGTAGCTGTTTCCGTGTATGCCCTTCAGTTCATTTCCGTTATTTAAGCCCGGAATGTATACCCACACTGCATAGGATCCCGCATTTTCAAACTGATTTCCGCTCACTTCAAATGTTCCTGTTCCGACGCTCTGGATTTTCATTCCGTAATAACCACTACCGGATATAAGAGTGTTCTTCATTACAAAGGAAGCTTCCCCGCTGTTATTTACACTGACGCCATAGTTTTTACTACGTATCACGCAATCCTTCAGACTTGTATGACCTTCTCCTCCCAGGTACATTCCATAACTGTAATTACCCGGTGCACTTACCTCACAGCTTTCCAGATTCAATGTTCCCTGCGAAGAGATTCCATAATAATCATTATATCCTCGATACACTCCTTCACAGTTCAGAATCTTCGTATGCTCTGCATTCAGTGTTCCGGTTTCACATACCCGGATTCCAGTCCATAACGTATACTTTGTTCCCGGAAGGCCTATCCCATACTCCTCATCTCCGAGCACCGTAAATACTACCGGAGCTTCTTCTGTTCCCAGAAGATTCACCTCACCATATGTATATAAAGAGCTATTGCTCTCAAAACATATCGTGGTTCCCTGTTCCACGTTCAATACACCGGTACTACTTACGCCGATTCCACTAGAAGCATACTCTCCGGTTGGAATGGTCACTTCCTGCGAGATGTAGCCACTTAATGTCACTCCGTTTACGATTTTGCTTCCGCTGTAGCTGTTTCCGTGTATGCCCTTCAGTTCATATCCGTCCTTTAGGCCCGGAAGATATACCCATATTGCATAGTTTCCCGGGTTCTCAAAACGGTTTCCGCTCAGTTCAAATGTCCCGGTTCCGACGCTTTGGATTTTTATACCATACTTAATACCATCCTTCACCAAAGAATCTTTCATCACCACGGATGCCTCTCCGTTGCATTGCACATAGACACCATTGCTCTTACTTACTGTCTCATTGTTCTTCTGATTTATCTCTACCGCGGCACTTATTTCACATCCTATCAGGTTCAAGGTCCCGTACGATACGATTCCGTAATAGTCATAGCTCAAATCAAGTCCCCTGTAGTTCAAGAACTTCGCATTCTCCGCTTTTAGTGTTCCACCTTCATATACCTGTATTCCGCTCCATGACGTATACTTTGTTCCCGGAAGAGTCGTTCCGTATTCCTCATCTCCAAGTACCGTGAATACTACAGGAGCCTCCTCCGTTCCCAAAAGGTTTACCTCGCCGGATACAGAGAACGACTTGCTGCTCTCAAAACATATCGTGGTTCCCAGCTCCACGTTCAATACACCGGTACTACTTACGCTGATTCCGCTAGTAGCATACTCTCCGGTCGGGATTGTCACTTCCTGGGATACGTAGCCGCTTAATACTACTCCGTTTACGCTCGTACTTCCGCTGTAGCTGTTCCCATGTATGCCCTTCAGTTCATTTCCGTTCTTTAACCCCGGGAGATATACCCACACTGCATAGTTTCCCGCATTTTCAAAGCGGTTTCCACTCACTTCAAACGTTCCCGTTCCCACACTTTGGATTTTTATACCATAGTAAGAACCTCCGGTTACCAGTGAATCCTTCATTACAAAGGATGCTTCTCCACTGTTTTCCACGTAGATTCCGCCCTCTACACTACCTATTGTGCAGCCTTCCAGCCTTGTAGTTCCTCC
>JAZNBY010000114.1:0-14031 GCA_045587325.1 Lachnospiraceae bacterium
GTGGTGGACCGGATTTATTTGGGACATATGGGGGACGGTGATAGCCTTGCCTTAACCGGTGTGGGGCTGACGTTCCCGGTAGTTACGCTTATTATGGCCTTTACCGCGTTGTTCGGAAACGGCGGTGTGCCGTTGTTTGCAATGGCAAGAGGACGAGGTGAAGAAGAAGAAGCAGGAAGGATTCTAGGGAATTCTTTCGGTCTTCTGCTATGTAGTTCCGTGTTCCTGATTGCGGCAGGGTATGCCTTTCATAAACCGATTTTATTTGCCTTCGGTGCCAGTGAAGAATCTTTTGTATATGCCGGAGAGTATTTGAAGGTTTATTTGCTTGGCACGGTGTTTTCCATGCTGTCTACCGGATTAAACGGTTATATCAATGCCCAGGGATTTCCGAAAATCGGTATGTGTTCCGTTGTAATCGGTGCGGTTGCCAATATTGTGTTGGACCCGGTATTCATTTTCGTGCTGGATATGGGAGTGGCAGGTGCGGCACTGGCTACGATTATCAGCCAGGCACTTTCCACTGCATGGATATTGTTTTTTCTGTTCGGGAAAAAAGCGGTGGTACCGCTTAAAATGCAGAATATCAGAATCAGTAAGAGAATCACAAAGGATATTTGCAAGCTGGGTACGGCGAACTTTATTATGCAAGGAACTACATGTGCGGTGCAGGTGGCGTGCAATTCTACCTTGCAAAGCTATGGAGGGGATACTTATGTGGGAATTATGACGGTGACCAATTCCATCCGGGAAATTGTAATGCTGCCGGTGTTCGGTATTGTAAACGGTGCCCAGCCGGTCATCAGTTTTAATTACGGAGCAAAAGCGTACGGACGGACAAAGTCGGCCATACGCTTTAATACATGGGCAGGAGCAATATATACCATGGCTGCATGGATTTTGATTTTACTGTTTCCGGGCTTTTGGTTCGGCATCTTTTCCGATGAGGCGGCAATGCTGACCCCGGGAATCCGGATGCTGAAAACTTATTTCTTTGGGTTTGTATTTATGGCACTGCAATTTGCGGGACAATCCGTGTTTCAGGCAGTGGGAGATGCCAAGCACGCTATCTTTTTTTCCCTGCTCCGTAAGGCGATTATTGTGGTGCCTCTGACACTGTTGCTGCCGGTGGCAGGATTTGGGGTAAAGGGCGTATTTATGGCAGAACCGATTTCCAATGTAATCGGAGGATTGGCCTGCTACCTCACCATGCGGTTGACAATCTATAAAAAGTTGGAAGCTAACAATTCATTATAATGGCAAACGCACAAGGCATGCGCCCGTCAACAACGCTGTACTCAACTTTTTCGATATTATGTGAAGCTATAAATTCCTTGTAGGATGCCAAACTGAACTGTTGTTTAAATTTGACACCTACTACAGATAGTAATTTTGCCGCCAATACAGAGTTCTTTTTTTCTTTATTGATATAAACCGGCAATATGATTTTGCCGTTAGGCTTACATACTCTTTTCAGCTCGGAAATTGCTTTCTCCGGTTCATCCAGAAGATGAATCACATTTGCAGCCACCACCACATCGAAGGTGTCTTCCTGAAACGGCAATGCAAGGATGCTTGCTTTTCCGAGTTTTGTATTGGTGTAGGTTGCAATCTTTTTCTTTGTCTGACGCAACATTCCGGAGGAATAATCGGTTGCAATCAGCTGTTTACAGTTCTGTGCCATGGGAACCGTAAGCAATCCGGTTCCGCAGGCGCATTCCAGGACAAAGTCCTCTTCCGTGACATATTCTTTTATCTTTTCGGCAATTCCCCGATAACATTTGCCGTTGTATATCGTTTCAAAGAAATCGTAAAAGGGGGAAAGTTTATCCCAAATCATAGAAAACACCTCCGTGATGAAATACTGCGGGCAAGCGCATGCTTCGTCCGCTTATTAAAATTTTCTGTCGTAGAGCAATGTGGAAATCAGTATGACCACAACAGATCCAGCGTTGTGAATCAGTGCTCCGGTGGTCGGATTTAACAACCCCAGTACAGAGAGTACAACCGCCAGGACATTGATAAATACGGACAGGAAGATGCCGAGGCGAATGGTTTTCAAGGTGGCTTTGGCCAGGCGTTTCAGATACGGGAGTTTCCCGATGGCATCCTCCATCAGTGCGATATCTGCAGCCTCCACCGCAATATCACTGCCCATAGTTCCCATGGCAACGCCCACATCGGCGCATTTTAGTGCAGGGGCATCGTTGACGCCGTCACCAATCATGCAAACCGTATGGCCTTCCTCTTGAAGTTTGGCAATCCGCATCACCTTTTCTTCCGGAAGAAGCTCTGCCCATAATTCAGAGATGCCGGCCTGTTTTGCAAAATAATCCGCGGTTTTTTTGTTATCACCGGTCAGAAGAACGGTTTTTGTTTCCATGGAATGGAGGGATTTTACCATTTCGGCAGCATCCGGACGGAGGACGTCGGACAGAGCCAGAATTCCGATACAGGAACCAGCTTCCCCTACCAGTATGGACACTTTGCCCTGGTTCCGGAATTGTTCCAGATGCTCTTTTGCTTCGGACGTAAGCAGGATGTCCTGTTCGGACAAAAAGCGCTCCGTTCCGCAAATAAGCTCGTGTCCGGAGACGATGGCCCGAATGCCCTTTCCGCCGGTCATGGAAAAGTCCGTAGATTCTGTAAGCAACAGGTGATTTGCTTTTGCGTAGGCAACAATGGCTTTGCCCAGAGGGTGTTCACTTTTGGCCTCGGCAGAAGCCACCAGACTTAAAAATGAGGTTTCATCCATCGAGGAGGTAAGGAGAAGAACATCACTGACGGTAGGAGTTCCGTAGGTGAGGGTACCGGTTTTGTCAAAGGCAATTGCAGTTGCCTTCCCCATCTTTTCCAGGGCTTCTCCGGACTTAATAATCACGCCGTGCTTGGTTGCCTGGCCGATGGCGGCCATAATGGCTGTCGGAGTAGCAAGTACCAATGCACACGGGCAGAATACAACTAAAACGGTGACACCCCGGACAATGTCGCCGGTAGCGGCATAGGTGATAAGAGCAATCAGCAAAGCAGCAGGAACGAGATAGCTGGCGCACTTGTCCGCAATTCGCTGCATCGGTGCTTTCTTTCCTTCCGCATCCTGAACCATGCGAATCAGCTTTTGAAAGGAGCTGTCTTCTCCGGCCTTTGTAGCTTTTATATCAATGACACCGAATCGGTTTATGGTGCCGCCGTATACCTCATCCCCCATTGCTTTATCCACCGGCATGGATTCTCCGGTAAGAACTGCCTGGTCCACCGAAGTTTCACCGGTCACAATGATGCCGTCGGTAGGAATGACCTCTCCCGGTAGGATTCGAAGGATATCTCCTGTCTTGATTTCTTCTGCGGAAATCATGGTTTCCGTTCCGTTTTCCAATCTGCGTCCTTTGGTAGGCGCAAGGGATATCAGTTTTTTTAACCCCTTTTTTGCCCGACCGGTGGTTACATCTTCTAAGATTTCACCGACAGCCATTAAAAAGGCTACTTCTCCGGCTGCAAACAGGTCACCGATGGCAATGGAGGCCACCATGGCAATGCTGATTAACAGGGAGGAGGATATTTTACTGATGCCCTGATTATAAATCAGTTTTCGCACCGCACTATACAAAAGCGGAAGCCCACAGATGATTACGGTACCCCAAGCCGGGTCAAGCAAAAGTTTCAAGGAATTTTTTGAAAGTATAAAGCTCAGTATCAAGAATGCGCCGCCTATAATGGTGGCAGGAACACTCGTCAGAAGCTCTTTCCATTTTTTTAATATTTTTCCCATACATAATCTCCTTAGTTGACTTGATTTCTATTTTGAGATACTATATATTTGTTACAAAACATATTGTTCGGTTTTATTATAGAGCGGATATGGTAGGATAACAAGAATCAAAAATGAAAGGATGTGCGTTACGGAACATTTCGTAGGATTTGTTCGGAAATCTATGGATAGAAGACAGAAAAAGACAAGAGAAGCTATTTTTGCGGCTTTTACGTCGTTGCTTGCAGAAAAGAGTTATCATCAGATTTCGGTGCAGGAAATCATTGATGGGGCGGATGTGGGACGAACTACGTTTTACGCACATTTTGAGACGAAAGACTATTTGTTAAAGGATTTGTGCGAGGAGTTGTTCGGACACATTATTGATACTGCCATGGGACTGCCGAAGGACCATTATCACTGTACCTGCGGCAATGCGGAGGACTCGGTATTTTTGCATTTACTGCGGCATTTGCAGGAAAATGACCGGAATATACTGGAGTTGCTTTCTTCGGAGAATAACGAGTTGTTTTTAGGCTATTTTAAGAGTAATTTGAAGAAGCTGATTTTATCCCAGTATGCGGAAAAGGGGTTGTTAAGGGAGAAGAACCTGCCGGAGGATTATCTGGTGAATCATATCTCGGCCACCTTTGTAGAGACTGTAAGCTGGTGGCTTTCCCGCAACCGGAAGGAAAGCCCGGAAGAGATGACGGAGTATTTTTTGACGTTGATACGTCCGGTAATAGAAGAGTAGGAGGATAACAAAATGGAACTTTGGGATGTTTACGATAAGGATAGAATGAAAACAGGAAAAACCATGGTGCGGGGGTCGGAGTTTGCGCCGGACAGTTATCATATGGTGGTGCACGTCTGTATTTTTAGCAGCAAGGGTGAGATGCTGATTCAACAGAGACAGCCCTTTAAAGAAGGATTTTCTAATATGTGGGATATTACCGTAGGGGGAAGTGCCACTATGGGAGATTCCAGTCAGACGGCGGCAGAGCGGGAAGTGCAGGAGGAGATTGGGTTGAAGCTTGACCTACAGGGCATACGTCCTCATCTGACCGTCAATTTTGAGTATGGTTTTGATGATATCTATCTGGTGGAACAGGATGTTGATATTGATACATTGACTTTGCAGGAGTCGGAAGTACAGCAGGTAAAATGGGCCACTATGGATGAAATATTTGCTCTTATTGACAGCGGAGTTTTTATTCCGTATTATAAGTCACTGATTCAGTTGTTGTTTGAAACGAGAAACAAGTACGGGGCACATCAGAAGGAGTTATAACTACAGATCAGAAGAAGGAGAAACCTATGCTTGAGGAATTGGTTGCATTATTTCGCAGGAATTTTCCCTTTACGGTGCGTGGGGAGGATACGGTCAGAGATATTTTAGGAAATGAGAATTGTAACATAATTGAGAAACGCAACGATGAGAACCGGTTAATCGGTGCCGTTGTGACTCATAACAGTACCATTTTAATGCTTTGCGTGGATAAGGAGTACCGGAACAGGGGAATTGGTTCTGAACTTCTTATGGCGGCAGAGAATGCTATAAAGGAAGCATGTTATACAGAAGTAACAGTGGGTGCGGGCTTTGATTATCTGACGCCGGGAGTACCCACAAGCAAACGTTACGCAGACGCAGTCAATGAGCGGTTGTATGAGGAGTTAGATGAGACGGAAAGTGCCTTTTTTGAAAAGAGAGGATACGCCCATTCCTGGGATTGTAACTGTTTTGATATGCGTTTCCCGCTCACGGAGTTTGTAAAAAACGAGCACAGTGTGGGAGATACCGTGGATGGAATCTGCTACCGGTTTGCTACAAAAGAGGATATGGAAGAGGTTTTTTCATGTACCGATGATGCCTATGATGAGTTTACAATATACTACAAAAACGAGGCATTGTACCTTGGGGACGGCGAGCAAAATCCGAAGGTGCTGATTGCGACAGACGGTGATGAAGTCGTAGGAACCTTGATTGTAAATCTGGAAACGGAAGGTGCAGGCATCGGCAGCGTGGGCTGTACCACGGTAAAATCCAGCCATCAGGGAAGACACATCGGTGTGAATATGGTTATTATCGGAACAAAGTATCTGAAGGATGCCGGTATGAAGGAGGCATATCTTGGCTATACCTATTCCGGACTTGACCATATGTATGGCTATGCGGGATATAAGATTTGCAATTACTACATGATGGCAAAGAAGTGCCTGTAAAGAATGGAAAAAGAAGGCAAGACTAAAAAAGGTCTTGCTTTTTCCTTTTATTGGTGTTATGATGTAATAAAGTTAGCAGATGCTAACCGGAGGGGTAACGAAATAAAAATGAAATACATAGAATAGAAAAGATTGTATATTGATGGAAAGGTTGTGATAAAGATGAATGAGATGATATTTCCTTTTTTACTGACTTTGTTTGCGGGACTAAGTACCGGAATCGGTAGTTTGATTGCCTTTGTGGCGAAGAAGACTAACAAGCGCTTTTTATCGGTAAGTCTCGGTTTTTCCGCAGGTGTTATGATTTATGTATCCATGATAGAGATTTTTGTGAAAGCAAAGGATTCTTTGGTGGCGGAACTGGGAGAGAAGGGCGGTTCATGGGTTACGGTGGCGGCCTTTTTCGGCGGAATCTTTTTAATAGCCATTATCGATAAGGTAATTCCTTCCGAAGAGAACCCTCACGAAACGAAGCATGTAGTGGCGGATTGTAAGCATACAAAGGGAGAAAAGTGCGAGAAATGTATTGCAAGAGAAAACTGTCTGAAGGAAGAAGCGGAGAACCCGCAGAAAAGTAAGCTTATGCGTATGGGCGTGTTTACCGCACTGGCTGTGGGCATCCACAACTTTCCGGAGGGGCTGGCTACCTTTGTATCCGCCCTGCAGGACCCAAGCATTGCCATTCCTATCGTGGCGGCGATTGCCATCCACAATATTCCTGAGGGTATTGCGGTATCCGTGCCGATTTATCAGGCGACGGGATCCCGGAAAAAAGCATTTTTCTATTCCTTTATTTCCGGCTTTGCGGAGCCGGTGGGCGCACTGATCGGTTGGTTGATTCTGATGCCGATTATGAGCGATGTGGTATTTGGTATTATCTTTGCCGGAGTGGCAGGCATCATGGTATTCATTTCCGTAGATGAACTGTTACCGGCAGCCCGTGAGTACGGAGAACACCATATTTCCATCTATGGTCTCATCGCAGGTATGATGGTGATGGCGCTAAGTCTGCTTTTATTCATGTAAAAAGGTTGTTGCATCTATCGGAATGCGCAGCCCACTCATTTACAAATAACTTTGGAAAGCTTCCCTTCTCTGCTGAAACTGGGTATAAAAGCTTTCTTCCTTCCCGTACGGGGTGAGATAAAACAGTTTTAAGAATACAGTCGTTACGGTGTTGATGGTCTGATTATCCGTAGCGGCTGCTATTTTTTTCTGCATTGCTTCCACAAGGGAGTGCCAGCTGATTAAGAATGCCTCATATTGCTCCACATTCGGGATGCCTAACCAGTTTTTTACTTTCACCTTCGGCGTGACCGGGTTCGGACACTCGTGAACCTGCAAAATGTAATGTAGGGTATCCTCCTCAAAATAGCGGGCCAGAGGAAACAGTCTGCAAAGTCCCGGACGATTGCCGTGAATACGACAAAGACCATCCTGTTCCAAAAACGGACAGGCCTGAGTATCCTTAGAAAAGTTCAGATGGGGCAGTAAAAGTCCCTTTACCGGACTAAGTGCAATCAGATTCCGACCGTAAAGCTGCTCAAAGGAAAGTCCTTCTCCTACGGACAGCTGATACATGTCGTACGGGTCTAAGGTGATGGTGTCCTCCGCAAAACGACAACAGGAAGCATTGCCCTTGCAACCGTCGCAACCAAGCCTCACCAGGTCGTTTTTCGTATATAATTTTCCGTCGGAAATTTCATTCAAATCTACGTTATGTTCCATAGAATCCCTTCTCCGTCATCAGATTAGAAAAACAGCATGTAATACGACGTCGGCAATACATACCGGACTACTTTAAGCCATGGGAAAAACGCGGACAGATCCACGATAACCGGTGTGAAAATGATGGTACAAAACAAAACCATCGGAAAGGCAGCACACAGCATGGTATGATTGCGGATCAGACTTCCCAAAATCGTATAGAACAGCACCAAAGCCACCAGGTAACAAAGGAGCGCAATCACTTCCGTTACAAGACTGCCGAGCAAACCGCATATGCCAAGGCCCATGAGACAGACAACAGCTGCCGGCAACAGATAAGATAACATGGTGATGTACGGAAGGAAATACCGTTTGAAACCGTGTATCTTGACATACAGGCCGTTTTTTTTGTCTCCATGGGTGGTCAGAAGAGCCATAAAGCCGCAGAGCAGTAAGAAAAGCCCTGCCAGACCCCGCAGGAGGGCCAGAGAGGCAACGGAAGTCCCTTCCCCTACCATGGAGTCAGAATCGGTAAATTCCACGTCAAAACGGAAGGTAGAGCCATCCGTCAGATGGGTACGATACAGTTCTTCAATTAGTTCATCCGATACCGGCGGTAAGGAAAAACCTTCTGCATCCGCCTCGGTAAAAGGAAGGTGGTCGGCCTCTTTTAAGGAATCTTTTAAAAGAGAGAGGGCATATTCCTCAAACATATTGGCATAAATCAATTCATTCACAATACCCTTGCAGGTGGTATTTTCCGAAACATATACCCGGATCAGGTTCTTTAAGCGACTCTTATCCAGTTCTTCCTTTAACGGCTTCCGGAACAGATAGCCGCATTCGATATTGTTGTTCTGCACTTCCTTTATGAGTGCTTCCTCCGTATCAAACTGCCGGAAGGAAAACAAAGAATCATCCAGGGTAAGAAGTTTTTCCCCCAGAGCCTCCGTCAAAGGATCTTCCACGGTAATGGCGAAGCCTATCTGAATCCGGTTGTCTTCCTGGCTACGGAAGGATACCGAAAGGAAATACAGGCACAGAGGGAACAAAATCAGCAAGCCCAGAAACAACTTATTTTTCACAATGCGCTTTATCTGAAGAAGAAAAAACAGTTTTGTATTCATCTGCGTACCTCCTTCCTGCGACAATGGGAGAGCAGTATTAAGATTCCGAATAACACTGCGGAATGAAGCAATATGTACAGACTATCGTATATGGTAAGGGCATTGCCCACGACTTTTCGTAAGTTAAGTAAACAAGCGCTCAGCGGCAGGTATGGTGTCAGGTCGGAGAACAGCTTCGGTAAAAAGGCATACGGAAGAAATCCTCCGGCAAATAAAATCATAAACAAGCCGAGGAAGAAAAACAGCAAAAGTCCCTGACCGGCATTGCGGGCAAAGGAAAATATAAGCTGGGTAAATGTGGAAAAACAAATCCCCATGGCTGCCAGACAAAGGCAGACAGGAAGAGATAAGGTAATGTTCGGAAGAAAGAAAGCAAACAATCCGCCGAATACAAATACAAGGATAAGGTAGAACAGCGTCAAAGGCAGAAACAGGCTGATCTCTAAGGAAAGAGGACCAAAGCCGTTTCGGCGCAGCTGCTCGGAAAAGGTTTTCGGAGCAGGCGTACCCACAAAGGAGCCCATGCCGGCACCAAAGAACAATAAAAGACAAAGAAATAAGGTACAGCCGTAGTATTCCACCAGGGAAAATTCCCCCATAGCAGTGGTAGACTGGGTGGAAAAGGCTTCGCCACGATTCATGGCATATTTCAGATTCACGGTATTGATGTCATAGTTAATATCGGAAAGATATTCATTGATACCGTAGTCATCGTATAAATCGGTTGCGGCATAAATGCCGGCCTGAGATGAACCAAGGGTAAGGGAACCGGCTTCCGCAAATTTCCCAAGTAACAGAGACGGGAAAGAATTCCCACCCGGCAGATATAACCGGGCCGGAATGTTGGTGGAATCTAAGATTCCTTCAAACATTGCCTTCGGGAAAATCAATACTGCGCAAACAGAGCCGTCATCCAGCGCTTTCATAGCTGCGTCTTCGTCCATCTCGAGAAAAGAAAAGCCGCTGGCAGCCTCTGTTCCCGTTATCATCGGAAGCAAAACATCCAGATAAGCCTCCGAATCCTGGTTGACCAATGCGACCGGAGCCAAAGCCGTGCCGGTGGAGTCCGTATGCTGTTTTTGCGCAAAAAAGACAGCCATACCCGCAAGGAAAAGAGGAATGATTGCACCGGCAAGCATCCTCGGAACCGCCTTAAGAGCTCTTTTTAATTGTAGAAAAAAGAGAAAAGACATAGGGCTCCTCCTTACGTGTATGGCTGTGTATAATCTACATATCAGAACAAAGCATTAAAATTCCGGCATTTCCGGGATTTCAAGTTCCGGCAATAATTCGGAAACAAGCGGATGGGTGTAGATGGAAGTAATGATTTCTTCACCCAGAGTTCCCAACTCTTCTTCGGTAAGATAGAAGAAGTTATAGGAAGGACCGGTCAGAGTCGGAATCTCACACTTCGTCGTATCGGCATAGAAGCTTGCGCCGAAGGATAAGGACATCTCACCCGGCACCTCTAATTCGATATAATCAAAATCAACGGTAAACTTCTTACCCTTTTCTACATCCGTAAAAGCACCTGCGGCACCGAAGGTCATAGCAGTGGTGCCTTCCGCAACCATCTTGCCGTCGATTTCAAACTCGTTGGAGGACTTGTTAAAGGTCTGCTCATACATAATGGAAGTCTTTGGTGTTGTTGCAGTGGAAAATTCAAAGGTAAACGCATCAAACGGACTCTTGGTGCCGGAGAAGGTCATATCCAGATTGAATAAGTCCATTCCGTACATGGAAAACGTGTTGCCCATGTAAGTAATATATCCGTCTTTATTGACTGCCACATTAAGGGAAAGATCACCCAATAAAGCGGTAACGGCCTCGAGTGCCATGGTCATTTCTTCCGGACTTACGTATTCCATAGCATCTTCAGGCTGCATGCTCATGGAATAATCCATAAGCTCCTCCAGACAGTTTGCGAGGGTCGTTGACGGAAGGGTAACGGTATAGAATGACTTTCCGGAAACACCTTCCGGGAGATTGATCTCTTTCTTCTTTACGCTCTTTACTACAAGATCCTCTCCTATACCTTCAAAAAGGTCAAGGTCGGCAAGCGGATTTACGGCAACATTTTCCGCAAGAGCTTTTTCAAAAGTTTCCATAAAGGTGCTCATATCCGGCATATCAGCATTGGTAAAGCCAAGTAACTCGTTGATCAGTGTGTCTGCCTTAAGATCCTCGGAAAGGGTAGCAAGGTCTACGAAAAGACTGCCGTTAAATAACTGCGGAACCCCGAGAGAGAGCTTAGTGTCCTGTAAATTCTCTACAAGGGAAATCTGGGTAGCGCCACCATAGTTGAGTCCCAAAGAGGCGTGGCTTCTGCGATTCATCATATCGGTAGCCGCATCCAGGGAAATACCGAATCCGGAAAGCATCTCGGTATCTTCCATTTCGGAGCCGGAAATGTTCTGGATGTTAAAATCAAAACCATAGGAAAATGCATTGTTTGCTCTTGTCTTTTCCGTGAGTTCTTCAAGACCGAGTAAATCATTTAAGGAAGAGCTTCCCTCAAAGGTCTTCTTAAATGCCGCATTGTAGGATTCTTCCGGAGTCTTCTTGGAGCAGCCTACGCAGGTCAATGCTAAAATGGTGATAAGAATGAGTGAAATAAGCTTACGGCCCATTCTTTTTTGTGTGTTGGTTTGTCTCATGTTACAAATCCCTCCTATAAATTAAAATTGCTGTATCAGTGCATGCCTGTCTTCGGAATCCTTTGCCGGTACAAGATAACCGTCCTTTAATATGTAAAGGGTAGTACAAAGGGAAAATTCCGCTTCTTCATGGGTGGTAAACAAAATGATACCGCCGTTCTTTGTAAAGGAAAGAAGCTGGTTATGAATAATCTCCTTGCATGGTAAGTCCAGTGCGGCAGAAGGTTCATCCAAAATAAGAATCTTCGGATGATTCTGTAAAACAGACGTAATACTGACTCTCTTTTTCATGCCCTCCGACAGCTTGGAGACCGCTACATTCATGTAATCGGTAAGACCCATCTGTGCGTACAGGGCGGTGACATCCTCCGTTATCCCGGAAGCTTTGTTACGAAGCCACAGTTTTAAATTATCCCGTACAGATAATTCCGGAAGCAACGGATTTAACTGGGGTACATATCCCACAATATCTGCGGTATCATTTCCTTTGCTGAACAGAGGGGTACCCTGAAAGCAAACAGAACCGCCATCCGGTTGTCTGACCCCTGCCAGAACGGAGAGTAGTGTGGACTTTCCACAACCGTTTTTTCCGATAATACCGATAAAAGCACCTTCGCCTGCCGTAAAACTTACGTCATGAAGTACCTGCTTTCTTCGGTAAGCAAAGGAAATATGTTCTACCTGTAACATAGAATCTCCTTTCTGACAAAAACAATGTCCTAAAAACAGTCGGTTACGTTAAAAAGTATACTATGAAACCCATAAAAATGCAAGTCGTCCGATTTCCCTATAAAGCGACAAGGCAGTACCGGCTTAAGCGCCGAATACCTTAATTTCTTCGGATTCGTTTAAGATAAAGCAGCCGTAAAATCCCTGTTCCTCTAACTTCCCGAACAGTTTTCCCAGCTTTTTCGGACGTTCGTAAAGTACGACCTCATAGGTTGTGCGAAGTTCATCTGCCTTAGCCAGAGCAGGAAGAATATCCGTAGTATCGTAAATCACGGCAACACGCTTCTTGTCCTCCGGAATCTGATAGTTGGCATCGGTTAAGATGCAGGCAATACGCTCAAAGCCTATGGAGAAGCCTACCGCTGGAACGGTTTCGTTTAAGAACTTTCCAATCAGGTTATCGTAACGTCCGCCGCCTGCGATGGAACTGCCAAAGTCTAAGGACTCAATTTCAAAAATCGTACCGGTATAGTAGCCCTGGCCGCGAACCAGAGACTTGTCGTAAACGATGGAGAAAGAATCACCCGCAAGCTTGGTTACGGTATCAATGATATAGCGTAAGCTTTCTACCGGAGCTTTGTCCTCGCAGTACTTTTCCGCTTCCTCCAGGGTGAACGGAGAAATGCTCATAAGATCGGTAAACTTCTTTACGGTGTCTTCTGCAAACCCCTTTTCCATAAGCTCTGCGGCAACACCCTCTGCACCGATTTTGTCCATCTTATCAAATACGATACAAACGCTGTTTGCATCCTCCGGTGTAAAGCCGGCAGCATAAATTAAGCTTTTTAAGACACGGCGGTCGTTGATTTTTACTTTGAAATTCTTGATTCCTACATTCAAAAGAGCCTTGGCAGTAGTACTGATGAGCTCAATCTCGCAGTTGACGGAATCGGAACCTAAAATGTCGATATCACACTGTACAAGCTGACGAAGGCGTCCCTTCTGCGGACGTTCCGCACGGAATACCTGGTCAATCTGGATGCATTTAAACGGGGACGGAAGGTCTGCTCTGTGGCAGGCATAATAACGGGATAACGGCAGGGTCAGGTCATAACGAAGCCCCAGGTCGGAAAGCTCCTTCGGGTTTCCGGTCTCCAGTGCCTTTTCTAATTTGTCTCCGCGCTTTAATACCTTAAACAACAGGTTGAGGTTTTCGCCGCCTTCACTTTTGTCCAGATTTTCGATATCCTCCAAAATCGGGGTGGTGATTCGTTCAAAGCCGCAGGAACGGTAGGTTTCTAAAATTTTACTTTGCAAATAGTCGCGGAGTTTGGTCTCCTTCGGCAAATAATCGTTGGTTCCTTTTACGGATGTAATTTTCATGGGTGCCTCCTTTCAAAGACAATCAAAGCGGAGAGGTCCACCTTGACTTACGCTGTCAAATAAAAAGGACCGCGCACACGCGCGGCCCTTGCTTTACAATTACATAAAATTAAGCAATGCTATTTACGGCCTTCGTGATACGGGAAACCTTTCTTGCAGCCGTATTCTTATGGTAAACGCCCTTTGCAGCAGCCTTGTCGATAGCAACAACAGCTTCAGCCAGAGCAGCGCTTGCTAAAGCCTTATCGTTTGCAACAACAGCAGCCTCTACCTTCTTAACCAAAGTCTTAATCTTAGACTTAATCATCTTGTTTCTGAGAGTCTTGGTCTCGATAACTAAAATTCTCTTCTTTGCAGACTTAATATTTGCCAAGTGAAACACCTCCTATGTTTTGGATTCGATGGACGTCCTGCATGTGGACTCCGATTCGCATGATCTTGCTGCCGCGAAGCCGGACACGGACGTTTCGACGGAAGCATACCCCTATATATTAGTATATTCGGTGGATTCTGTCAA
>JAZNBY010000115.1:0-7143 GCA_045587325.1 Lachnospiraceae bacterium
GTTGCATCATTTACAACAAATTGCAACGTCTGTGCAGACTTATTTTCCAAATACACATGGATATAATAATCCGTATACTCTGTCTCCGAAACCTGTCTTTTTTCCGTCGAAAGCCCGTTATAAACCATTTTATAGTAATCCGTATCGAACAGGACAATATTTTCACGGAAAGAACCGCGCTTTACTTCTTGCACAGCCCTATGCTCCGAAGGATATACGGTAAAGGTTTCTTTTATCAAATCTTCCCAATGCCATATCCCGGCATCATAGTACAGAGTTACATCAAGCATAAACTCGGTAACGGAAGTAGTTCCGCTTTTTTCGATATCAGAAGCCGGGATTATAAAAAAATCATATTCTCCCATTCCATACTCTACTTCGATTTCTTCATAATAAAACAAACCTTTCTTGCACTCATATCCATTCACCGATTCACAATCAAAGCGTGGATATAAGATGCCTTTCGAATTATTTTCCAAGTAAAAAAATACGACACAATCCCCATTTTCAACAATGAAATCAGTCAAATACAATTTTACATCGTCACGGTCTACCAATACGATATCATCATCCGAAAGGACATGTTCATAGGGCTTCACCTGTTCCCTGTCACAATTATAAAACATGATTTCATTCATGTGGTAATTGTTATAACCCTTATCATCTACCTCATCTACAACAAATTCAAATTGCACACAATAAAAATCGGAGACATCTGAAATTTTCAAGCGTTTCGCATAAGCATCCGAAATCCAAAACTCGATTCTCTTTTTCTCCCCGGGCTCAATGATTTTTTCTTCCCAGTCAATACTTCCTTCTCCAGGCATAGGATTTAAAAAATTGATGTGCACATCGAAAATTGCGAGCGCAACCGCAAAATCCTGTCGGTTCTCAAACACCGTCTCAATGGCGTATCCGCCTTCGCTCTGCTCTTTAAAAGAAAGCATCTCAAAGTAATAATCCTCACAATCAACTATACAGCGCTCATCAAACCAACCATCTGCCAATGCTTTCTCCTTTGCCGGAACCGGTGTCGGTGCCGGAGGCAGTGTTGTCAACGGAAAGGTTGTAGGTGTAGGTGACAAGGTCACAGAGGGCGTAGGAGTTCCCATGTTACCTGTTTCTGTGGTTTTGTTACAGGCCGTCAGTGCAATCGTAATCAAAAATAACATTGAAAACATAACATAATGTTCAGTACGATTCCTCATAATCTCCCTCCTCGTTGCTTTCTATTATACAACGCAACTGCTTTACGGAAGAACCGTAAAACTCTCGTCAAAAATAACACTCTGCATCTCGTCGTCCATATTTTTTATCTGTACCGTTAATTCAAGACTATCCAAATTTAAAAAGTCAACTATTTTCCTCTCTTTATCATCCCATGACAATTCCCAATACAAACTTTTCTCAGGAGAAATGTTTCTATTATTATACTTGTCTTTGTATTCTTCACCATTAAATTTTACCTCATTTACCACAAATTGTACCCGACGCTCTGTCTTGTTTTCTAAATAAACCTGCATCTTACATTCCATAACATTTTCATTATATCTGTTTTTCTCATACAAAAGCCCTGTAATCACCATCTTATACTCGTCCGTATCAAAAACCAAAATATCTGTATCCTGCAGTTCTCGCTCCTGCTTTTGTGCCGCCTCTTGCCCTAACGGATATACACAAAAGGTATCATTCACCAAATCCGTCCAGTGCCATATGCCGGCATCATAATACAAACTTGCATCGAACTCAATTTCTGTAACCGAAGAAATTCCGCAGTCTTCTAATTCATAAGCATAAAACCCAAAGGAATCATAACCACAAGTTCCCGGATCCAACCGAACATTTTCCGTCCAAAATGAATCACATACATATCCGTTTACAGACTCATTATAAAATCTATAATATAGGTAATGCTCTGTGTTATTTTCCCAATAAAAACGAACCGTGTAGACCCCGGAATCATTTTGAGCAAAATCGGTCAGATAGAACTTTACATCCTCTCGGTCCACCAATACAACATCATCTTCCGTCAAGACATGTTCATAAGGAACTACATTCTCCCTTCCGTACCGGTAAAACATAATTTCCTCATAATCACTGTAATCAATAATATCATCCGCTACCGACTCTACCCTAAAGGTAAACGAAGCACAATTAAAGTCCTCTGCCTTTGTAATCTTCAATTGGTTCGCATAATAGTCCGGGATCCAGAACTCTATGGTTTCTCTCTTACCCGGTCCAACCATGATATCGCTCCAATCAAGTGGCCACCGATCATACGGATGTCTTAAAAAGTTAACATATACATCAGATATTCCAACATACACGGCAAACGGCTGTCTGTTTTCAAACACTACTTCCATAGCGTACCCGCCTACCTCACGCTCTTTGAACGAAATCATTTCAAAATAATACTCTTCACAATCTATCATCTTGCACTCATCAAACCAAGACTTTACCAATATATCTTCTCTTGTAGGAATCGGTGTGGCTGTAGGTGCTGGTGTCTCTGTCGGTTCCGGCGTAAGGGTCACAGAAAGCGTAAGTGTGCCCGGATTTTCCTGCTCTGATTTCTTATTGCAACCAATTATAGAAAAAACTATAAACACAAACAATAAAAGCCACGTATAACGCTTTTTACGCATTCGATCCCCTCCCTCCGAACTGTCCTCATGTTGTAATTATAAAAACTTTATTTTTTCAACTTCTTTTTTTGAACCTCCGAAACAATCTTAACAACAACCGAAACACAAAAAAACAGGCAATACAATGCAATTGCACCGATACACAACAACACCTCACCAAGATAATCTAACCCCGGCATAAACGCACTGTATCCAGGCAAACTGTCATAATAACGTGCAATACATTCAGTAACGACTACAGCCACTATTTCTGCAACAAACAGCATTGCCCAAAATAGATTCTTTTTGGTTTTTCCTGCTTTTATAAACAAAACTATTTGTAATGTTAAAAAAGCAGGAAACAAAATTAAAATCATAGTTCCCTCTCCTCAATATACTACTTGTTCTTCGCCTGCTCCTGCAACTTATATAACATATTCAGTGCATCAATCGGTGTCATCATCGCCAAATTCAGCTCACGAAGTGTCTGCGCAATCCCCGCATCTTCGGATTCTTCCGTTCCGAACATGGTCATCTGACCATTTAACGAATCCTTGTCCGCCTTTGCCTTGCCCAAAGACCTATTCCCGGTCTTTCCGCCCTGTTTTACCTCAATCCCGGCCGCATTCTTCGTAATGTCACGTTCTGCCAGTTCATCTGCGATTTCTCTTGCACGAGCAAGCACCGCTCCCGGTACTCCTGCCAGCTTTGCTACCTGGATACCGTAGCTCTTATCCGCACCGCCCGGAATAATTTTACGCAGGAAAACGATATCTTCCCCCTGTTCTTTCACTGCAATACAGTAATTATGTACAGCAGGAAGCTTTCCTTCCAACTCTGTCAATTCGTGATAATGGGTGGCAAACAGTGCTTTCGCACCGATTAACTTCGGGTCCGCAATGTGTTCCACCACTGCCCATGCAATACTGAGACCGTCAAAGGTACTGGTACCTCTTCCGATTTCATCTAATATCAAAAGACTGTTCTTGGTGGCATTCCGTAAAATATTTGCCACCTCCGTCATTTCCACCATAAAGGTACTCTGTCCGGAAGCCAAATCATCCGACGCACCCACACGAGTAAAAATACGGTCACAAATGCCGATTTTAGCTTCCTTGGCCGGTACAAAGCTACCCAACTGGGCCATCAGTACAATCAGGGCCGTCTGACGCATATAGGTGGATTTTCCGGCCATATTTGGGCCTGTAATAATGGAAATGCGCTTGTCCTGATTATCCAGATAGGTATCGTTTTCCACAAACATATCGTTCGGAATCATCTGCTCTACCACCGGATGTCTGCCGCCTACAATATGCAGCACACCTTCTTTGTTGATGTCCGGACGTACAAAGCGGTTCTTTTCCGCCACCGTAGCCAGAGAAGCAAACATATCCAGCCATGCCACCGCCTTTGCGGTCTGCTTGATACGGACTACCTCTGCAGCCACAGCTTCACGGATTTCTGAAAACAGGGAATATTCCAAAGAAAAGAGCTTGTCCTCGGCTCCCAAAATATCCTCTTCCAGCTTCTTTAATTCCTCTGTGGTATAGCGCTCCGCATTGGTCAGAGTCTGCTTTCTGATCCAGGTCTGCGGCACCAGATTCTGATAGGAATTGGTCACCTCAAAATAATAGCCGAATACCCGGTTAAACTTAATCTTTAAGTTCTTAATACCGGTTGCTTCACGCTCCCGTTCTTCTACCTCTGCCAGCCAGCCTTTTCCTTCGGTCTTGGCAAGACGCAAACGATCTACTTCCTCGTTATAGCCACTTTTAATGATGCTGCCTTCCTTCACGGTAAGCGGCGCATCAGGATCAATGGATGCTTCAATCAGTGCACTTAAATCCGATAAGGTATCCAGATCGGCATCAATCTTTTTTAATAACGGTGCCTCTAAATCCGCAAGTAATGTCTTAATCGGCGGTAACATAGACAAAGAAGTCTGAAATGCCAACATATCCCGTGGATTGGCGGAACGATAGGTCACACGGCTGAGAAGTCGTTCCAAATCATACACCGCATTTAAGTACTCCCGCAGCTCCGCTCTTGTAATCCCGTTTTCCTTTAATTCCTCCACTGCGGACAGTCGCTCGTTAATCTCATCCTTTTCTAATAACGGTTGCTCGATACAACTACGGAGAAGTCTCGCTCCCATAGCTGTTTTTGTCTTATCCAGCACCCAAAGCAGAGACCCTCTCTTTTGCTTTTCGCGTAGAGTCTCCGTCAGTTCCAGGTTCCGTCTGGTGCTGCTGTCAAGAATCATGTATTTTCCGGTGACATAGGTCTGAATTTGTGTAATGTGTTCCATGGAAGTCTTCTGGGTTTCCTTTAAATACTGCATTACAGCTCCGGCAGCAATCCCTCCAAGAGGAAAATCCACAAGCCCCAGTCCCGCCAGGGTTCCCACCTTAAAATGGTTCATCAAAGACCGTTCACAGGCTCCGCCGTCAAAAAAACGCTCTTCTAAAGTCTCCACAGCCATATGATAGCGGCTCTTAAAATCCTCCAAATCCACACCACTCATGGCAAAGGAAGCATTGCAAATCAGTTCCGACGGAGCAAACTTCGTCAGTTCATCTGCTGCTTTTCTGGCTTCGTCCACTTCTGTTACATAATAATCACCGGTGGTCACATCCACTGCGGATATGCCAAAGGCATCCCCACTGTAGTAAATACCCATAAGATAATTATTTTTCCCCTCGTCCAGGTTCTGAAGGTTCGTATTTGTACCCGGTGTCACCACACGGACCACTTCACGCTTTACCATGCCCTTGGCTAACTTCGGGTCCTCAACCTGTTCGCAGATTGCCACACGGTACCCTTTTCCCACCAGACGATTCAGGTAGGTTTCTGCCGCATGAAACGGAACACCACACATAGGCGCACGTTCTTCCAAGCCGCAGCTTTTCCCGGTGAGGGTCAGCTCCAGCTCTCTGGATACCGTTACCGCATCCTCAAAAAACATTTCATAAAAATCGCCCAGTCTGTAAAACAAAATACAATCGCCGTAAGCATCCTTGGTATCAAGGTAATGCTGCATCATCGGCGTCAATTTCTCATAAGTAGCCTTATCCATGGTTCCTCCTATCCCTCTGATTCAAAGGGTTCTTACTTCTGTTTTATAAAAACTTATTCTTCAAGGCCTTCATCCACCATCAGGTTGTCTCCGTGGGCAGGGGTGGTGGCAAGCACGTCACACCGCTCATTCTGCGGATGTCCGGCATGACCCTTTACGGAGAAAAATTGTACGGTATGAGGTTTCATAGCCGCAAGCAAACGCATCCTCAAATCCACATTTTTTACCGGTTCATTCTTTCCGCGCTTCCAGCCTTTTTTGATCCAGCCCTCCAGCCAATGCTCCGTAAATGCCTTCACAAGATACTGGGAATCAGAATATACATCCACCTCACATGGTTTTGTTAAATTCTCAAACCCTACAATGGCTGCCATTAGTTCCATGCGGTTATTCGTTGTCCTTGCATATCCTCCGGAATATTCTCTTATATGCTCTTCTCCGTTTATTACACAGGAAAGCACCGTACCATAACCTCCCGGTCCGTCGGGATTTCCTCTTGCTGCTCCGTCTGTATACATAGTTACCTTCATAAAGCGACTCCTTTCGTCATTTACGACTCTCTTAACTCCATTCTCCGGTCTGTAAAAAGTGTTCTGCCGACTGTTCGGCACGTTCAGTTACCTCTTCCGGATAGCCCAGCATCCGAAGTAACTTAATGGCATTTCGGGACGTTGCCCGTCCCTTATGCAACAAATAATCAAATTCCACCTGGTGATCTGTTACTGTCTCCTCAAAATGATAATTCTCATATATATTCTCAAGCAAATACGTAAGTTCAATATCATGGGTAGCTGCAAAACACATGGTACGCCCCATTCCTGCAAGTCCTGCCAGCACCTCACGGGAAGCCGCAATACGCTCCACCGTATTGGTTCCCCGTAATACCTCATCCACAAAGCACAGGGTAAACACAGGTTTCTTTGCCGCCTCATAAATCCGCTTTAAAGACTTGATTTCTACAATAAAATAACTTTCGTTGTTCTGCATATTGTCTCGTAACGCCATGGAAGACAATATCTGATAAAAAGATGCCCGGTAAGACTTTGCCGGTACCGTATGAACGGTTTGTGCCAGCAATGCTCCTATAGCAACCGATTTCAAAAAGGTAGATTTCCCGGAAGCATTAGAGCCGGTCAACAATACACTGCAACCGGTTGTAATGGAGTTCTTCACCGGTTCGTTTAAAAGGGGATGATACAATTCCTTTACTTCATATACCGGACCTTCTTCTGTAAGTTCCGGCACAGAACATCCCTCAGTTCCAAGATATGCCCGGAAGGAAGCCGCCGAACAAAGCGCATCCAAATATCCCACAATTTCGTATAAGCCGTTTAATTTATCCAAATGCTTATCATAAATCTTTAGCATCCGGTTGAACTTAATCAAATCAATATGAAACAACATCCGGAAATAGCTTACAAACATATCTAACATATCTCCGGT
>JAZNBY010000116.1:0-4612 GCA_045587325.1 Lachnospiraceae bacterium
CCAATATTCACTTCTTGCTACATAAAAGAAATTATGTTGAACCATCCTCTTTCCTCCCTAACAAAACAATTGCCTCAGTTTTGATACAATCTGCGCTTCTGTCAACCCGTATTTTTCTGCATTTTCTACAACAAAACCATAATTTGTCACATACTCAAGCGGATAGCCGATGAAGTCCATTTTGACCATCTCTCCCCGCAACGCATCCATAATCTCTCTTGTAAGGCTACCGTAATAACACGGTTCGCAGAGTAATATCCTATTATTTGTAAAATTTTCTCTCAGGCATTCCGCATCAAACGGCAAAACAGTTGTATAATACAAAATCGTAACATCCCAATCTCCCAATGCCCTCATTACCAATTCAAGCATCGGTCCTACAGCCAGTACAGTTGCCTTACTTCCTTTCTTTACCACATTTGCTTTCCCAAATTTCAGATTGCACTGATAAGTATTATTATACCTTGTTAATCTATAATAGGTCGGATATTCATTGTCGTACGCTTCTCTAAGCAATGTTTCAAATTCATCTTCCCTCCCCGGCACAACCACTTGCATTCCAGGAATCATTTTCAACACACTGATATCTGCCGGGCAACAATGCGTTGCTCCGAAACTTGCAGTTTCAGCCGAAGCCCCATGACCCACAAAATTCCCACGCACCTTCTGATAGCCATAATCTATCTTCAGTTGTTCATATGCTCTTTCCACAATAAAGGGTGACTGTGCATAAAAAATGGGAATCATTCCGGCAATTGACATTCCGGCAGTCATGCTCACAATCGCCTGCTCCATAATTCCTGCGTCAATCACTCTATCAGGAAAACTTTTTATTGCCTTACTCATACCCTTTGGTATCCCAACACCACCCGTTCCAGAAAGCAACATGACTCTTTCATCTTTTTCAAGCAAATCGGCAGCCACCCTAAAAAAGCGATCCAACATCATATTCATATTATAATAAATCCTCCATAATCAACGTATACTCTTCCTGTGAAATCCCTTTATGATGCCATTTGGCATGATTCCTCTCCATCAATGCGATACCCTTTCCTTTTATGGTATCCGCTATTATCGCATAAGGTTTTTCCCCTCTTTTTACATTAAATGCATCTCTTATTTGTTCTTCATCATGTCCGTTGATTGTCTTTGTTTCCCAGCCGAAGGACTGAAACTTTTGGGCAATCCCCGGCATATTGTCTGCCGAACCATTGTTATCCACAATACAGCAGATGTTATCTAACGAAAAACGACGTGCAAACAACATTGCTTCCCAGTTACTTCCTTCATTTAATTCTCCATCCCCTACGATTACATAAATCCGATTCGTTTTTTTCTGTATCTTCCATGCATATGCAATTCCCACTGCATTCGGCAACCCATGTCCTAAGGAGCCGGTAGAAACAACCACCCCCGGCACCTTATGTCGGTCCGGATGCACTCCATACCGACTGTCCTTTTGCTGAAAAGATGCAAACTCTATCTCTGTCATGTAACCCATCTGCACATATACAGAATACAATGCCAAGGACGCATGACCTTTACTCAAAACAAGCCGATCGCTTTCTTCATGGTCTAATTCACCATTCTCTAAATGCATTACTTCTCTAAGTAATACATTTAGTATTTCAAACACCGACATTACCGGAGAAAGATGTGCTTCCCGTTTGCTTCTGTAAACCATATCAATTACTTTTCTTTTTTGTTCTATTATCTCATTTTCATACATATTCTTTTATCTTCTCCCCACAATTTGCAATCATTCTCTTATTTAGGCTTTTTCATACCCATCTTTTACATCCTAACACGATCTCACAAATCCGGTCCACATCCTCCGGCACCAAGTCAGCATACAGCGGCAACGTCAACACTCGTTTTGAAATCCGCTCCGCTACCGGTGTCTTTGCCACATCATACTTTCCATGGAAGCAGTCGAAGGTGTTCGTTAACGGATAAAAATACTTTCTGGCTCCGATTCCGTTTTCCTCCAGTTTTCCAAAGACCTGATCCCGATTTGCACCAAAAGCTGTCTCATCAAACACCACCGGAAAATAAGCGTAATTCGTCACCACATCCTTCTGCAACGGATTCAGTTGTAGCCCCTCTACACCTTCTAAGTGACTTCGATATCGTTCCACCACCTGCCTCCGTGTTTCGATTTCTCCGTCGATATACCGCAGATTACACAACCCCATGGCCGCACAGAATTCATTCATTTTCGCATTGGCGCCTATGCCATCCACCACCTCAGGACCTCGGATTCCGAAATTCTTTAGCCGATACAAATCCAGCCCAAACTCCTCATTCCGAAATGTTGCCGCACCACCCTCGATGGAATGAAACACCTTGGTCGCGTGAAAGCTGAAACAGGACACATCTCCAAACGCCCCGATCCCTTTTCCTTTATAGGTCACTCCAAAGGCATGGGCTGCATCATAAATCACCTTTAAATGATGCTTTTGTGCAATTCGTTCAATTTCTTCTACCTCACATATATTCCCGTAAACATGTACCGGCAAAATAGCACAGGTCTTTTCTGTAATCAAACTTTCTATTTTCGACACATCCATCGTAAAATCCACCGGAGAGATATCGCAAAAAACCGGTTCCAATCCGTTTCGTACAATGGCATGGGTGGTAGATGCAAAGGTAAAGGGTGTTGTAATCACTTCTCCCTCCAGATGTAATGCCTGCAAGGAAAGTTCCAAAGCCATATGACCATTGGTAAACAAATCAATCGCTTCCACACCGAGGAATTCTTTCAAACGAGTTTGAAACTCCTGATGCTTTGTGCCCATATTGGTCAGCCACCGGCTGTCCCACATTTCCTTGATTTCTTCACAATACTCCTCATAGGTAGGCATGGAAGAGCGTGTTACCGCGATTCTGTTTGCCATACGCATCCCCTCCGTTTCTAACAAACCTTCTCCTTTGTACACCGCAAAAGCATCAATTCTGCAGCACCGTCCGAAGCTCCTCTATCTCCGGGTCCTCCGGACACATTTCCTCCAAATCCTTTAAAACACTTGCAGCTTCTTCTGTCTTACCTTCCTGCACCAAATAATTGCAGGATAGCTTTTTAAGCGCCACAAACGCCTCTGCTTCTTCTAAAAGAGCCGCCAGCGTAATTGCCAATTCCAAGATTCCTCCGCTCTTTTGCCAACATTCCTCATCAAGACGCTCCAGACACAGATTGATTGCTGTATAGTATTCTTCTGCGCACACCGCAACAACAATATCCGGATTCTCCTTCCATATAGTAAACGCTTCCTCTACCAGCAATTTATTTTGACGGATCAACAATTCAATCAATGCTTCCGCCGTTCTATAAGCATCTGCACGCTTTTCCGCCACCGCCATAATTATGTTGCATATCTTCTTTACTTCTTTTTCCTGTCCCATAGCAACCAAAAGATATAACCCCGGACAAATCTCGCAAAAGACCTCCGACGACATCTGTGCATAAGCGTCTTTCTCCTGTCCCACCGCAAGATAAATCAATGCCGCCTTCTGCTGCTCATAGAGTACCGCATATTCCTCTTCTTTCAATGCATCACGTCCGTAAAGAAGTGCTATCCATTGATATAACAGTTGTTTTCCTTGCGGTACCGCGTACTTTCCGAACACAAACTGAACCACTACATCGCCCACAATTTTTACAAAATCACTTGCATCTTTCTGTCCTGTCTGATTTAATACACCATACATTTCCCGGGTATGTGCTTGCTCCACGATTTCCTTTGCAATCTCACATTTTTCTTCCAGGTCAAAATTGCTCCCCATTGCCAGTCGTAATGTATCCATAATGGCAAGGTAATAAACTCGAAACAGAAAAGCTTCGTTTCTCACCGTAAGTCCGTTCTTTTCTTTTAGCAGATTTCTCGCCATATCAAGCAACACCCAGTCCGCCAGAAACCGCTGTCTGTGAAAGGTCTGGCTATCCGATTTATCAAACACCCGATAATGATACAGTATTTTATTCACTGTTCCGAATCGTTTCGCTGCAAACGCAATACTCAATATAATCACTGTATCCCATGCGTAATAGGATTCTGTACGTCGCTCCAGGGTTTCTAAATCTACATACTGCATCAGTTCTGTTCGGATCAACTTTCCCCAAAGAGTCCGCAACTGCCAATATAACTCATCAAAGTGCTGTAAGAACTCTTGCTCGTCAAAACATTCTCTCGACCAATTGACACCTGCATCCTCAAGAGGTACCCCGTTCACATTCATCATCATACAACGTCCAAACGCCATATCCAAATTGTTTCTTTCTGTTATCTCATACAGACACTCTAATGCATCCGTCTCCAAATAATCATCATGATCCAGCACCATAAAGTATTCTGTATTCACATAACGTTCCACGCTGGTTATTATGTTTTCACTATTATCTTCATTCCGGTACAAGCGAATGCGGGCGTCCTTCTTTGCATACTCCTCTAAGACTTCTTTCGTCCCGTCCACAGACCCGTTATCTAATATGAGATATTCAAAATCCTCAAATGTCTGTGCCAAAACACTGTCCACACATTGATAAATATAGTTTCCCGGATTATATGCATGTGTTATCACCGTAATCTTCGCCATACCGCCCATTCTCCTTCTC